>DASSGK010000152.1:0-4120 GCA_035693505.1 Vicinamibacterales bacterium | reverse complement strand
GTACGCGTTGACGGAATGTGCCAACCATTTATCCCGCAAAGCGGAAAAAGCGGATCGTTGACCATAAGCGACTTGGCGTATCGCACAGGCGTTTTTGTGGTTTTTATGTTAGCCCGGCTTACCCAAGCAAATCGCTTGCTTCGGCCTGCCGCAGTAAGCTATTGCGTTATTGACACTTAAGTGGTGGCGAGGGACAGAATCGAACTGTCGACACTACGATTTTCAGTCGTATGCTCTACCAACTGAGCTACCTCGCCACGGGGTGGGCAGCACGTCATTGTAGTGGCTACTCCGATCGCAGCGCAAGCATCGGGTCGACGCGCGCCGTGCGACGCGCCGGGATCGCGGCGGCCCCGCAGGCAATCAGCGCCAGCACGACGCCGACAGCGCTGAACGTGACCGGGTCGTTCGGCCGGACGTTGAACAGCAGCGACTCGATTACCGGCCCTCCCGGCTGCAGCGCTTCGATCGCACCCTTGATTGCCGTGGCGAATGCCGCGGGATCTCCCGTCTTCACGACGAACGCGGGATTGTAGCCGCGGCTTCCAGATTCGATCCCGCCGCGTGGCGTTAGCTTCGTCGTGACTCAGCGGCTGCGCCGTTTTCGTGCTGTAGAATCTGTTGCCCCGACGGACCGGAGGCCGATCCCCGTGGTCGATGTGCCCAGCCATGACGTCACGAGTCTCCTCGCCAGATGGCAAGACGGCGACGAGGCCGCGCTGCAGCAACTCGTTCCAATCGTGCACGAGGAACTGCGCAGGCTGGCGCGGCGCCAGATGGCGGGCGAGCGGCCGGGCCATACGCTGCAGCCGACGGCGCTCGTCAACGAAGCCTACCTGCGGTTGATCAATCTCAAACAAATGCGGTGGCAGAACCGTGCCCATTTCTTTGCGATGGGCGCGAGGCTGATGCGGCGCATTCTCGTGGACTTCGCGCGATCGCGCGGCTACCAGAAACGCGGCGGCGGCGCGAAGCAGGTCTCGTTCACCGAGGCCCTGGACGTCGCCGGGGATCAGGCTACCGACGTCGTGGCGCTGAACGATGCGCTCGAGGCATTGGCTGATGTCGATGAGCGCAAGAGCCGCGTCGTCGAGCTCCGCTTCTTCGGCGGCCTGAGCGTCGAGGAGACCGCCGAAGTCCTGAACGTTTCGCGCGAGACGATCAAACGTGATTGGCAGTTCGCGAAGATGTGGCTTCTGCGACAGTTGCGCAAGTGACGCCGGCTCGAACGCACGAAGGGCCCGCGACGCTGGCGGGCCCTTCCACGATCTATCGATCGTGCTCGTAATCATGCATGTGTTTGAACGCATGCCTCGCGGCAAATCTGGCGACCTGCCGTCCGAGCCTGGCGCCGCGCTCATCGGACGACCGGAAATGGATCCCGGAATAGACGCGGGCGTCGATCACTTCGCGAACGCCTTCGCTGAACGTGGCCCAATGGCGTTCGAAACCTGGATTGGTCGGACTCGTGGCTGTAAACGCCACGCCGGGGTCGTCGCCGAAGAGCAGCCTGAG
The DNA here is from genome assembly GCA_035693505.1 of Vicinamibacterales bacterium. Taxonomy (GTDB): domain Bacteria; phylum Acidobacteriota; class Vicinamibacteria; order Vicinamibacterales; family CAVVIG01; genus CAVQFC01. The sequence continues at coordinate 2,605 of DASSGK010000152.1, read as the reverse complement.
CACCGTGGCCATCGCACCGCTCACGGTCGTGTGCCCGGACACGTACTCGGGAAAGTTCGGCGTCGCGATGAGCGGGGTCCAGGTCGGATCGGCGTCCGTCGCGGGATTGCCATCCTCGTCGGCGTGCTGAATTGCGGTGACCGGACGCCAGAAGTTGAACGCATACTTCGCCTCCCAACACGCGATCCGCGCGTCGGCGCCGGCGACATTCATGAGCGCGAAGGCTCGAGCCGCCTCCGACTCGTCGAGTCCAAGTCCGAGCACGATCTGACGAAGCACCGGATTCCAAATCAACGCGGCCGACGCTACCCAGAATCTCGCGATGTTGGTCTGTTCGGCGGTCCGCGTCGCGCTGTTCAGCGCGCCGATCTCCTTCAGTTCATTCAGGTCGCGGGCATAGCGATGGCTCGCCAGGTCAGGACCCTCATCGGGCCTGAACTGCGCGGCTGACTCGAGCACCCACGGCTGCACGGATCCCCACCCAGGCAGCAGCGCCGACGCAAAGGCCGGCGGCGTCGGGATCCACACGCCCGGCGCGCCGGCATTCGGAGCCGTATACGGAAACTGAGCCTGCGCGGCGCCGTCAGCGGCGCGCATGACCACGATCTCATCGGCGACCGCCGCGCCGAAGGCGAGCCCAGGGTCGCCGGCGCTCACGCCAAACTTCGCGAGCGATTGGGCCAGCATGGTGTCCAGGAATTGCGTCTGCGTCGGCAGGAGTTGGGTCAGCGCGCGATGTGCCGCGCCAACTGCCGCCGCCGTCGTCGAGGCACCAGCCGGGGGCGTCGAACGCGACCCGTAGCGCACGTACTTCCTGGAGATTGCATTCACGGCGTCATGGACCGCGATGCTGGTCACCGAGAACGATCGCTCCTGCATCAGGCTGTTCTGACCGGCAGCGCCGGCGGCCGTGATGGCGATCGCGTTCCAGTCGACGACGATGTTCTGCGCCGAAGCGGACAAGGGCGCAAACGCGGTCATCGCTGCGACGATGAGCGTCGCCGCCGCGCCCGCCCGGACTCTTTCAATTGACAGGTCCCGCATACAAGCCTCCTCTGGCGCCGCAGACTCATCGCCTGCGGAGCGATTGATGTGGTGTGCCGTGGCACTCGCCGATCCGTGTTCGTCAAAGGAGGCGCGAACGCGACTGGAAAAGGCACATCCTCGAAAATCCGTGGCATAGAATGGCGGCGTTCGGAGAGCACGCGGGAGGCGCGAATCCAGATGTCAGCCGACCGGCAGCGTCTGATCACCCAACTCTGTCATGCCGCGCTCGAGCGCAGCGCACCGGATCGCGCCGCGTTCCTCCGTGAGGCGTGCGCGGGCGACGAGGCGCTTCGGCAGGAGGTCGCCTCGCTACTGGACTATGAGGAAGCCGCCGACCGTTTCCTGGAGCGCCCAGCCGTCGAAGAGGTCGCGCGGTTGGTGAGCAACGAGCCCGACCCGAACGTCGATTTGGCAGGACGGCGTCTGGGCGTCTACCAGATCGAAACGCGGATCGGCGCCGGCGGCATGGGCGAGGTTTATCGCGCCCGGGACACGAAGCTCGGGCGCGATGTCGCGATCAAGGTCCTTCCGCGCGCCGTCACCCGCAGTGCCGATCGCCGCGCGAGGTTCGAGCGCGAAGCGCGCCTGCTCGCGTCGCTCAACCATCCCCACATCGCGCAGGTGTACGGCTTCGAAGAGTCGGAGGAAATCGCGGCGCTCGTCATGGAACTCGTGCCGGGCGACACGCTCGACACGATCATTCAGCCCCGAGGCATCCCGTCCGCGGACGCGCTGGCCATCGCGCGGCAGATCTGCGATGCGCTCGAGGCCGCCCACGAGAAAGGGATCGTTCATCGCGATCTGAAGCCGGCCAATATCAAAGTCACTCCCGATGGCGTCGTGAAAGTGCTGGACTTCGGGCTGGCAAAAGCGGGAGGGGGCGAGTCCGTCGAAGCGGCGTATCCGCATGCCGGGGCGTCTCACGGCACGAACCTGGGCGTCATTCTGGGGACCGCGACGTACATGAGCCCGGAGCAGGCGCGCGGCCAGCAAGTCGACAAGCGTTCGGACATCTGGGCGTTCGGCTGCGTGCTCTATGAAATGCTGACCGGCGGTCGAGCGTTCGCGGGCGACTCCTTCACCGACACGCTCGCACACGTGATCGAGCGCGAGCCCGATTGGACACTGCTACCGGCGACTGCTCCCGACGTTGTTCGCCGCCTGCTCGAACGCTGCCTGCGAAAAGATGTCCGGCGGCGGCTGCGTGACATCGCTGACGCCCGAATCGAGATCGACGATGCGATTGCCGCCCGGGCTTCACCGGCAGACCAGACGCCGGGCGTATCCGATCGGCGGCTGCGAGAAGGTTCACGCCGCTGGGCGCCGATCGGATGGGTCGCCGCGATCGTGGTTGCATCCGCGGTGGGCATCACGTGGCGCCTGTGGGTCACCGATTACTTCTGGCGGAATCCGTTGACCGACGCGCGGCCCGTGCGCCTGACTGATTTCGAAGGCGAGGAGGTCGACGCGGCCATCTCGCCCGACGGCAAGTTCACGGCCTTTCTCTCGAACCGCGATGGGCCGCTCGACGTGTTCGTCAGCCAGATCGGCAGCGGGG
>DASSGK010000151.1:0-10803 GCA_035693505.1 Vicinamibacterales bacterium | reverse complement strand
GGAGCGAGTTATCGGGGACCCGAGAAAATCGAGATCTGACCCCGGTTAACCGACGAACTTATATCCCAGGCCGTGGACGGTGAGGATGAACTCGGGAAGCTTCGGATTGGACTCGACCTTCTGCCGCAGGCCGGCGACGTGGACGTCGACTGTCCGCGTCAGCGGCATCTCGTCATAGCCCCACACGTCCGCGAGCAGCTGGTCGCGCGAGAGCGTCGCGCCGCGATGCTCGATGAAATGACGCAGCAGCTTGAACTCGCGCGCCGACAATTCCACCGGCGCCCCGGTACGCGAGACCTCCATCTTTCTGAAATCGACGGCGACGTCGCCGAACCGGTAAATGTCGCCACCCGGCTGGGGCCTCGCCGGCGTTCGCCGCAGCAGCGCCTCGAGCCGCGCCATCAGCTCGATCGTCTCGAATGGCTTCGTCAGGTAGTCGTCGGCGCCCAGTTTCAGGCCGACGACCTTGTCCACGACCTGTCCCTTCGCGGTCAACATCAGAATCGGCGTCGTCACACCACGGTGACGGACCTCGCGGCACACGTCGAAGCCGTTCATCCGCGGCAGCATCACGTCGAGCACGATCAGATCGAAGCCGCCACTGGTCGCCCTCGCCAGGCCGTCTTCACCATCGCCGGCCGTTTCGACGGCGTAGCCCTCGCTGCCCAGTCGATCGGTCAGCGTGAGCCGCAGCCCGGCTTCATCTTCCACGAGCAGGACGCGAGGCGTCAGGCTCACGACGCGACGCTCACCTGCTCGCCGCGGAGACGCACTTCACGTCCGCGTCCGTCGGGCGTGGCGGCCGGCAGGACGATCGTCACCGTCGTGCCTTCGCCCGCGCGGCTGTCGATGTGCACGTCGCCACCATGAGACCGCACGACGTGCAGCACGACGCTGAGGCCGATGCCGGTCCCGCGCACCTGGGAGTCGAGGGCGCGCCGTCCGCGATAGAACGGCTGGAAGATGTGCGGCAGATCCTCGCGATCGATGCCGATGCCGCGATCGGCGACGCGAATCCGCACGATCGCGTCGTTCAGCAGTTCGACCGCGACGTCCACGGTCGCTCCGGCCGGACTGTATTTGACCGCGTTGCCGATGATGTTCTGCACCGCGGAGCGCAACGCCTCTGCGTCTCCGAGAAGCGCAGGCAGCGACACTGCACGATGCACCTCAATCGCCACCTGGCGCGCGCCGGCTTCGCCGCTGATCCCGGCGACGGCAGCGTCTACGACCCGGACGAGATCGACGTCCGCACGCACGGACGTGCGCGAGCCCGAGCCAATGCCCGCAAACAGCAGCACGCGCTCGACCATGTCGCCGAGCCGACGGCCTTCGGTCTCGATCAGCGATCCATACGTTTTCACCTGCGCGCTGTCGGAGACGACGCCGTCCGCGAGGTTCTCGCCGGCCGAGCAGATGACCGCCAGCGGCGTGCGCAGCTCGTGCGATACGGACGCGACGAATTCCATCTGCTGCCGCGCCAGCCGCCGTTGACGCTGCGACGCGGCGATCACCAGGGCGAACGCCGCGCCCAGCAGCCCGAGAATGGCGAACGTGATGGCCATGTTGCGCCGCCGGGAACCGGCCACGATCGTCTCGAGAGAGCCGCTGCGGTAGCGCGCGCGAAGCTGCCACGCGCCCTGGTTGCCGGAGCTCGTGATCAAGGCACGCGACGCGTCGCCGGCACTGCCACGCCGCACGATCGTGATCGCGACGCGATCCCTGGTGGCCCTGGCCGGCGCCGGCAGCGCGTGGTCGCTCACGACACCCGCGACGTGCGTCATCTCTTCCAGGCGCAGGTCGAACAGGCCCGAGACGACGTCGGCGCTCCGCTCGTCGATCGTCTGCGGCGCTGACGAGTAGACGACATTCGAGGGCTTGTCGCGCTGCACGATCGAAACGGCGTACTCGGAGTCCTGAGCCGCGCCGAAATATTTCGCGATCAACGGCTCGAGCAACTGCTGCCGCAGGCGATCGGCATCGAGCCAGACGATCAGCGAACGCGCCGCGGCTCCTGGATTCGGCACGACAGCCACATGGCCGGCCCCGTCGTCGATCCTCCTGATGAACGGGACGGGGATGATGAGCGCTGGCGCCGATGCGTCCACGGCATCGGCCATGAAAATCGGGAGACCGGCCGCGGGTCCAGGCGGACCCTGCCGGAACGCGCGCGCGCGCCACTCGACGAGCGCGGGCGGCCACTCGGCGGGCTGCATCGCATGCGTGGACGGATCGAATCGCTGAAGGACGGCGTCGCGCGAACCCCGCGCCTCGAGCAGGAAGACCTCGCGCACCAGGCCGGCGCCGGCCGGCATCGATTGCACCGTGTCGAGTCCCTCCGCCACCGATCGCGCAGGATCGCGATCGGCCGCGTCGGGTTCGAGATGGAAGGCCAGATAGAAGCGCGTCAGCTCGCGATCGAATTCCTGGCTGAAGTCGGCGGCGCGTGTCTGCAAGCCGGCGCGCATACGCGCGCGCTCCGCTTCGCCGACCTCACCGATCCACCGGTACTGCAGAACCGCCAGCGCGATCAGCAGCACACCCAGGACCGCGCCCGCGATCAGCTGCCAGGACACCTTCTGACGATCGTGGATGACAACTCCCACGAGATCACTCTACGCGAAATACGACAGGTGGATCTTGCGGTTTACATTTCTTACAAAACGATTGCCCAGCGATAACAACTTCGCGCCCGGCCGCTCGTCATACTGCTCGACGAGGTGATGACGTGCAACGACTGATTGTCTATTTGATGTCGATCGCGATGGCGGCCGGCGGCTACGCGGCCAGGGCCGCCGGGGACACGAAGGCCGAACAGCTGATGGCGCAGGCGCGCGCCGCGCTGGGCGGCGAGAAGAACCTGAACAACGTCAAAGGGCTCACCGCGAGCGGCACCTATCAGCGGACGCTGCAGGACCGTCAGGTGAGCGGCGAGGTCACGCTGGACCTGCAGCTGCCGGACAAGCTGCTGCGAACCGAGTCGATGAGTCCCCTCGGCGACTTCACCGTAGTCACCGAGCAGGGCGTGAACGGCGAGAAGCTGCTGCGCAATCAGCGCTCGGTGAATGCGCCGCCTGGCGTGGTCATCAGGATGGGTCAGCCTCCAGCGGGCGACGCTGAGGCGCAGGCCATCCGGAACGCGCACGCCGATCTCGCGCGAATGGCCCTGGCTTTCCTGCTGGCATCGCCGGCATCGCTTCCGCTCGAGTTCAGTTCCGGCGGCGAGGCCGAGTCCGACGAGGGCAAGGCCGACGTGATCGACGCCAAAGGCGCCGGCAACTTCGCTGCGCGAATCTTCCTCGATCAGAAAAGCCATCGGCCGTTGATGCTCGTGTACCGCGGCGTCGCCCCGCGCGTGATGATCCAGACGCTGCAGGGGCCGCCGCCAGACGGCGGGCGCGGACGCGGAGACGCGTCGCACGGAGCGCCCGACACGCCGGCGCCCCAGGTCGTCGACATCGCGCTCTATCTCGACGACTACAAGCCGGTGGACGGCGTGATGCTCCCGCATCGGATGGCGCGCTCGGTCGATGGCAAGCCGACCGAAGAGACGACGTTCAAGACGATCAGGATCAACCCGGCGTTCAAGCCCGACACGTTCGGGGCCAGGTAGGCGTGGGTCTCGTAGGTCGGGTGGGGCAGGTAGCGCGGGTGGGTCTTCTGTTACGCCGGAGGAATGGATGAAAGCGCCGCTGGCATTTCTCTTCTTGATCGTCGTTTCAACCGCAACGTTCGCTCAGTCGCGGACGGATGCAACGCTGCGCGTCACGGTCGTCGATCCGAGCGGCGCCGTGATTGTGGGCGCGCGCGTCACGCTTCGACCCGCTCAAGGTCAGCCCGATCCTGGCGGGGCGAGCGCGGTTGCCGTCGATACCGGCGCACGCGGCGACGCACTCTTCACGACGCTCGAGCCCGCGCGCGTCACGATCCACGTGGAGTCGCCAGGCTTCGAGCCCGCGGACGTCACCGACGTTCGTCTGCGCGCAGGCGAGAACCGCCGTGAGGTCAAGCTCAAAATTGCCAGGCTGGCAGAAACCGTACAAGTAGGGCGCGATCCTCGTGAGCGTGCGAGCGACCCGCGCGGCGACGCGTTCGCGACGGTGCTCGACCAGGCGCAGATCGACGAGCTTCCCGACGATCCCGACGAGATGGAACAGATGCTGCGCGACATGGCCGGTCCGGGTGCCGTGCTGCGGGTCAACGGATTCCGAGGAGGCCGGCTGCCACCCAAGGGACAGATCCAGCAGATCCGGTTTCGCCGGAACATGTTCGCGGCCGACACGCACGAGCCGGGGTTCATGTCGGTCGACATCACGACCAAACCGGGTATCGACAACTGGCGCGGCTCGACCGGCATCGGCTTTCGCAATGAATCGCTGACCGCGCGCAACGCGTTCGCGCCGGTCAAGGGCGACGAATCACACGAGCGGTATGCGTTCAGCGTCAGCGGGCCGCTCTGGAAACAGCACACCTCCCTCTCGCTGTCGGCCGACGGCACCGACGCGTTCGACACCAAGACCATCGTGGCCGCGCTGCCGTCGGGGTACTTCAACGATTCGGTGCGCAAGCCCAACGACTCGCTCAACTTCACCGCCCGGCTCGAACACATGCTCACGAAGACGCAGATGTTCCGGGCGGAGTATCAGCGCAACAACACGAAGCTCGAGAACGTCGGCGTCGGCGACTTCGATCTGATCGATCGCGGATACCGCCAGACGCAGACCGAAAATGTCCTGCGTGCCTCGAACGCCGGCTCCATCGGCAAGGCGATGTACAACGAGCTGCGTCTGCAATGGCGGAGCACCGACGTCGCCTACGCGCCGACGAGCACCGCTCCCGCGGTCCTCGTGCTCAACGCATTCAATACCGGAGGCGCGCAGCTCTCGGGGTCGAGCGGATCGAACATCCTCTCGCTCACCGACGACCTCGACATCGCCAGGGGCCGTCACGCGATTCGAGCTGGCGGGCAGCTCGACACGGGACGCTATCGCAGCGGCGAACTGAGAAACACAAGCGGCACGTTCACCTTCGCCAGCCTCGATGCCTACGACGCCGGCCAGCCGACGACCTTCACGCGGAACGTTGGCGATCCGAATGTGGAAGTCTCACAAACGCAGCTCGGCCTCTACGTGCAGGACGACATCCGTGCCCGCAAGGACCTGACGATTAGCGCTGGGCTGCGGCAGGAATATCAGTCGCCCATCGGCGGCATCAACATCGCGCCGCGCGGCGGCATCACGTGGTCGCCGTTCAAGAGCGGCAAGACGACCATTCGCGGCGGCGGCGGTGTGTTCTTCGACTGGCTCGATGCGCAGACCTACGAGCAGGCCGTGCAGCTCGACGGCACGCATCAGCGCATCGAAACCGTCATGCAGCCGGGCTATCCGAACTTCAGGCTCGGCGATCACGCCGAGGTCCTGCCCGCTGGACGCGTGCAGTTCTCACCGGATCTCGTGCAGCCTCGGCTCTTCGAGACGATCGCCGCCGTGGAGCAGGCGCTGCCGGGCGATATGCGGATCAACACGATGTACGTGCGTCGGCGCGGCTCGAACCAGCTGCGCGGTGTGAACGTCAACGCGCCGCTCCCCAACGGAGAGCGGCCCGATCCGCTGTCCGGCGCGGTCACCGAGATCCAGTCGATTGCCGGCACCGAGTTCGACGCGATCAGCGTGAATTTCAACCTGCAGCGGTCGCCGCAGCGCGTGTTCGTGGCGGCCAACTACACGCTCGGCCGATCGCTGAACGACACCGACAGCCCGCTCGGGCTTCCGTCAGACAGCTACAACCTGGCCGCCGAGCGCGGGCCGGCGCTCGGCTTCGCACGCCATCGGTTCATGAGCCTCGCGAACGTGCCGCTCAAACGACGATTCCGCCTTGGCGCCTCGCTGCGCGTGCAATCCGGTACGCCGTACAACATCACGACTGGCCGCGACGACAACGGCGACACCGTCAGCAACGATCGACCGGCCGGCATCACGCGGAACACGGGGCTCGGGACGGCGCAGATCGATCTTGGTCTTCGACTGAGCTGGAGTCTCGCGTTTGGTGGGGCGGCACCGCCTCCTGCGGGACCGCAGGTCCGCATCGTCCGCGGCGACAGCGCCGATCCGCTCAGCGGCATGGGCGGCATGGACGGAGCGGGTAAACGCTACGCGCTCGAGCTCTACGCGCAGGCGTACAACGTGCTGAACCACGTCAACGCGATGAATTTCAGCGGCGTCGTCACGTCGCCGTTCTTCGGCCAGCCGACCGCTGCGGCGGCGCCGCTCCGAGTGGAGCTCGGCGCCCGCATGAATTTCTAGCGAGCCTTCGACTACTTCAGCGTGATCTGTCCACCGCTGAACACCTGGCCGCTCAACTGATTCGTGACCGTCACCGTGTAGGTTCCCGTCTTGATCGGAGCGCCTGTCGTGTTGTCGACCGATTGCCAGTTGAACTGCCACGTCCACCCGTTGGCGAGCGTCGGCGGCTGGAACGAGCTCTTGCCGGGATCGCCCGGCGTGAAGTTCGCGGAGCCGGACGGCCCGGTGATCGTAATCTTCGGGTTGGCCGTCGAACTGTCGATGGCGACCCCGCCGAGCGTGAACTGCCACTTGAACGGCACCGCGCTGCCGGGATTGAACGTTTTTCCCGCCGGCGGCGGCAGGTTCTGCACGCCCACGAAGCCGTACTGCAACCGCACTGTCACGACGAACGATCCGGTTGCGGTATTGCCACGACTGTCGCTGGATGAACAGGTGACGGTCGTCGTTCCGACCGGGAACGTCGCTCCCGATGGCGGAGCGCACGTCACCGGGCGTGGGCCGTCGACGAGATCCACAGCACTCACCGAATAGTTCACGCTCGCGCCCGCCATGCTCGACGCGCCGACGATCGGCGCCGGCAGCGTCAGCACCGGCGGTGTGGTATCGACCACGTGCACGACGAAGCTGGCCGCCGTGGTCGCGTTGCCGTGCGCATCCTGCGCCGTGCAGGAGACGGTCGTGTTGCCGAGCGCGAATGTGGAGCCTGACGTCGGAGTGCACGACACGGCATCAGCTCCGTCGACCAGATCGCTGGCCGTGGGATTTGTGTACGTCACTGTCGCTCCCGACGGTCCTGAGGCTTCGGCGGTGACGTCGGCGTGCGCCCCGATCGTGGGGCCGGTCGTGTCCTTCACGACGACTGCGAAGGCCGACGTCGCGGCGTTGCCCGATTTGTCGGAGGCGCTGCAGGTGATCGTAGTGCTGCCAAGGGCGAAGAGGCTGCCTGACGCCGGTGCGCAGGTCACTGCGACAACGCCGTCGACCGCATCGGTCGCGACCGGGCTGACGTACGTGACCGTCGCACCCGTGGAGCCGGTGGCCTCCGCCATCACGTCTGCATGTGGCGCGAATACCGGAGGTGTCGTATCGGGAGTAACGGTGACCACCAGGGCCGGCGTGATGTTGTTCGCTTCGTTGAGCTCGGACACCTTCCGGCGATCGTCAGCGTAGAGATACACGTACCAGATCCCCGGTGCTGTTGCCGGCGGTATGGTGAGCGTCGAAGCGGGAACCTGATCGCTCGTGCCCGGCGTCGTCGGATCCGTGAAGGGCTTCAACGGATCCGTGAAGTCGACGGAGCCGAGGAACGCCGCCTGCGTCAAATCGACCAGCCCGGTCAGCGGATCGAGGGCGAGCGTCGAATTGCCCGACAGATAGAAGCCGTACCGGCGTGGACCAGCGTTCAACGTCCCGGTGTTGGGCACGGTGTAGCTACTGGTCTGGAAGCTCAGGCCGGCGTTCAGACTGACCGGTGACGCGCTGAGCGCGCCTCCCACAACCAGGTCCGCGCCTTTCAGCACAGGCGCGCAATTCGCATCGCACCAGTAATCCGAGACGGTGAGGCTCGCCGGGTTGTTGGCCGCGTTGTAGCGCGACGCGATCTGGCTGAGCGGCTTCTTCGGAATCGCGAGCAGCTTGACGACGGTGAATTCCGTTTCGGGCGGCTGCGCATCCACGCCTTCGCCGACGCGGAAGCCGCCTGATGGCGCGGCCGCCGCATTCGCGGTGGACGTCTTCGGCTTACCCGGCTTTGGCGTGAACACCGAATTATTGATGATGTTCGTCGAATCGCTCGGGAATCCGTTCTCCGCGGAGATGTTCTCGGCGGAGATGTTTTCGGCAGAAATGTTCTCCGCCGAAATGTTCGCGGCCCCGGTGTTCGCGATGACCGTCGCGTGATACTGCAGCGTCGTCTTGCCCGTCGCATCGACGCACGCCCCCACCGACGACAGACGGTAGATCACGACGTGGAAGTCGTAGTCGGATGAATACGCCTTGTCGACGTTGGCCAGGGCGGTATATGCCCTGGTCGGATCTCCGCTCGCCTGGATGACCCACGTCGTCTCCTGGATCCCCATGTTCTCGGCGGAGATGTTTTCAGCGGAGATGTTCTCGGCAGAAATGTTTTCGGCCGAGATGTTCTCCGCGGAGATGTTTTCAGCCGAGATGTTCTCCGCGGAAATATTCTCCGCCGAGATGTTTTCCGCCGAGATGTTCAACGGATCGCTGACGATGAGCGAAGCGCCGGACGATCCGGCACTGGGCTGCGCGCCGACGGCGTTGAACGTGATGCCGTTGGTGGCTGTGCCGTCCGTCACCTGCACGAAAATCGGGGCTGTCGTCGTCGCGTAGACGACGCGCGTGGTGCTGGAAAACGGATTGAGCGTCACGACGCCAATCCCCGGGCCCCCTTTGGCAAACGCAGTCGTCTTCGAAAACGACCCGGTCGACGTCGTGGTGCCCGGCGGATCGATCGTGAACGTCACGGTCTTGGGCGAGTTGGAATTGTTCCAGACCTGCAGAGGGAACGTCAGAAACGGTCCGTCACCGGGCGATGGCGTCGTCTTGGCCGTGGTCGGCGCCGTGATCAACAAGCCGAGGCTCACCTTCGCCAGCAGCAGGTCGGTGTTGCGAGAGCCACCGACTTCGCACGCCGGTAATCCACCGGTTCCAGGAGTCCACGCGGTGAATCGGCTGAGTTGATCGGTCGGCGCAACTCCGCCCTTGCTTGGCAGCGGCGCCGCAGGCGGCACGAGATTCCGGTTGTCGCTCGACGCCGTCAGGAAGCCGACATACGGCACGTCCTGCGGAGACGCGGGAACCTTCCAGGTGCCGTCATTCCCGCGGACGAACGATGTCGCCGGCGTGAGCGCGTTGTAGTCGCCCATGAAGCACGTCGTGCCGGCACCCGATTGCGGACGGCAGTAGAAGTTCAGGCGGGGAATACAGCCCGGTTCAAGACCCGGGAGCGGCGGTTCGATTCCAGGAGGACCCGCGCAGCTGAGCGTTCCGTCGGGGTTGACGACCTCGTTCACGCGCGCGATGTCATTGACCGTTTCCGCGCGCGGCTGAACGGTCGTGCCTGCCGCCTGCACCAACCGCGTTCCAGTGCGGTACGGATAGCGCGAAATCTGAAAACTGCGCCCGGCCACCGTTCCATCAGCGTTCAGGAGAGCGCCGCGCAGGTCCATGATCCGGTGGTAGCCGCCGATCCAGTTGTTCGCGGTCAGCGCGGACGTGCGTGATTCCCAGTACGTCACCATGCACGATCCCGCCGCGCACGCGATCGACGGCATCAGCTGCGGGTGTGCATTGTTGTTGTCGCGGCCGACGTTCCAGAAATAGCCCTGCCCGTCCGGTTCCGCCGTTCGAGGCGCGATATCAAACGCCTTTCTCGCGCTCCACGTCGCGCCCCCGTCTTTGGACGAGGTGACCATCACGCGGGGGCTTCCTCCGGAACCACAGGCCAGAGGCGCACCGGTCGTTGCATTCGCGCACTCCTGGAACACGACGAACATGGTGCCGTTGCCTGAAATGGCGGCCGCAGGAAATCCATTGGAGCGCGGCGTGATGTTCTGCTCGGACGCCTTCAGCGCGGCGATGCTCGTGGCGTCGACCTTGATGTTCCCCTGATCGAATGCGCCAAACGCCGGGTTCCCGAGAATCGACGCGGCCTTGGTCCAGTTGCCGTCGCTCACGCGTTTGACGTAGAAGATGGACGGGCTCGAGCCAAACCCGCGCCAGAACGCGAAGACCTGACCGCTTCCCGTTGATACCAGCCACGTTCCCGAATTCTGGTTCGTGCTCTGGTTGATCTTGTCGGTGGTGAACGTCAGGCCGCCGTCGCCCGATCGGGCCACGAACAACTGGCTCTGAAACTTCCCGGTTCCGGAATTGCCGTTGAAGAGCGTGTACGACACGTACAGCTGATATCCGACCGGGCTGGAGGGGTCGAGGACGGCGATCGCATGCGGCTTGTCGTGCAGCGTCCCGAAGCTCGCGTTGTTGCCCGACGCGAGCGTCGTGAAGCCCTGAAATGTGAGGCCATGCCTCGCCGGCTCGTCCGGAATATTCAGATCGCGGAAACGTCCGTCCACGATCCAGTTGACGTCGCCTCGATTGAACGCCATGAAGATGACGTGAAAGTCGCCGTTGGGCGCTGCGACCACAACCGGGTCCGAGGACGCCGTCGCGACCTGCGAGTATGGGGCCGTGAGCCCCGCGGGACTGGCGTCCCACGGCGCGCCGGGCATGAAGAAGGGCGTGCCGGTCGCACCGCCGTTGGTCGACCAGGTCAGACGGATCCACGCATCGCTTCCCGCCCACGCCTTCGGGCGACGCTCCTCCTCCTCGTTGTCGCCGGTCTCGCCGCGCCGCGGGAGATGCATCAGTCTCGCGAGCGTGCCGATAAGGCGCGTCCACCCGTTGGACGCCACGGTGTCGCCAAGCCCCACGTCGCTGAAGCTGTCGACCGCGGAGTAATCGATGAAGGCCGTAA
>DASSGK010000150.1:0-4421 GCA_035693505.1 Vicinamibacterales bacterium | reverse complement strand
ACCACGATCGGCGTGAAAGTCGTTGACCGACGTCTGATCGAAGCGGCGCAAATGCTCGGAACACGGCCGAGCCAGCTGTTCTATCGAGTCCTGATACCGGCGTCGCTGCCGTCAGTGCTCGCCGGCTTGCGGGTGGGCCTGGGCTTCGCATGGGTATGCCTGGTCGTGGGTGAGATGACCGGCGTCGGCACGGGCCTCGGCTCGGCAATCGCGGACGCACGCGAATTGTTTCGCATCGACCTGATCATGGTCGGCATGTTGCTCGTCGGATTCATCGGCTATGCCTCCGACCGCGTCATCGTCTACACGTTCCGGCGCGCGCTGCGCTGGTCGCCGAATCTTTTCCGTTGATGGGGCGCGCCAAAGTGGATCTGAAGGAGCTTTCGAAGGTCTTCGTAGTACCCCTGACCGGGAAACGAACCGAAGCGCTTCGTCGCGTGTCCCTGACCATCGGTGAGAACGAGATCGTGTGCCTCCTCGGGCCTTCCGGCTGTGGCAAGTCGACCGTGCTCCGCGTCGTCGCGGGCTTCGAGACCGCCAGCGAGGGAGACGTCCTTGTCGACGGCGTGCCTGTGACTGGGCCCGGACCTGATCGCGGTGTTGTATTCCAGGAGCAGGCGCTGTTCCCTTGGCTCTCGATCTACCAGAACATCATCTACGGTCCCAAGATTCGCCGTCTCGGTCGGGCCGCCTTTGAGGGCCTCGCCGAGCGTTACATCGACGTCGTCGGACTACGTGGCTTCGAGCACCACTATCCCCACGAGCTGTCGGGAGGCATGAAGCAGCGGGTCGCGATCGCCCGCGTGCTGATCAACTCGCCGGCCGTGCTCTTGATGGACGAACCGTTCGGCGCCCTCGACGCGCAGACGCGCTCGACCATGCAGGAGTGGCTGCTGGATGTGTGGCAGGCGGCACGGCCGACGATCCTGTTCATCACCCATGACGTCGACGAGGCGATCTTCCTCGCCGATCGAGTTTACGTCATGACGGCGCGCCCGGGCCGGATCAAGCTCGAGCGCGAGGTATCGCTACCGCGCCCGCGGACGCTCGACGTTCTCACGAGCTCGGTCTTCATGCACCTGAAGCGCGAGATTCTCGAGTCTATCCGCTCGGAAGTGCATGCACCATGATTCCACGGCTGTCGGGCTATCGTGACTATGACGATATCGTCGGTAACTTCCGCTGGGACATCCCTGCGCGGTACAACATCGCCGCCGCCACCGTCGATCGCTGGGCAGCCGAGGCGCCGGCGAGGCCGGCGCTACTGCATGAGGACGCGGCGGGCCGGCGTCGGTCGTGGACGTTCCGCGACATCGCCGAAGCGGCCAACCGTCTGGCCAATGCGCTACGGGCGCTGGGAGTGTCGAAAGGCGATCGCGTAGGCTTGGTGTTGCCTCAGTGCGTCGAGGTGCCGGTGACGCATCTGGCGCTGTTCAAGCTGGGCGCCATCTCGGTTCCGCTGTCGTTCCTCTACGGGCCAGCCACTCTCGAATACATCCTGGCCGACTGCCGTGCGGTCGCGATCGTGATCGGCGCCGATGCGATAGCCACCATCGACTCGATCCGTGATCGACTCCCGCACTTGCGGCACGTCATCGTGGTGGACGGCGGCGGACCTGGTCTTGGGTGGTCAGCTCTGGTGGAACGCGGCGCCCCGATCTGCCCGACCGCCGACACCGCAGCTGAAGACCCAGCGCTTCTGATGTATACCTCCGGCACAACGGGCCCGCCCAAGGGCGTGCTGCATGCGCACCGCGTGCTCGCCGGCTACGTCGTGACGATCGCGCTCGTCTTCAATATCCATTTCGATGACGAGACCATGTTCTGGACGCCATCGGACTGGGCGTGGGTTGGCGGTCTGCTCGACGTCCTGCTTCCCGCGTGGGCGTTTGGCCGCCCGGTCCTCGGCTCGAACAGGCGGTTCGATCCCGAGCGGACGTTCGCGACGATCGCTGACATCGGCGTCAGCCACGCCTTCCTAGCGCCGACAGCGCTGAAGATGATGGCGCAAATCCGGACGCCACGGGAGCGATTCGGAACGCGGCTGCGCGTTGTCGCCAGCGGTGGCGAGTCGGTGGCGGCCGAGGTCCTGCGCTGGGGGGAAGACGAGCTCGGCGCCGCAGTCAATGAGTTCTACGGCCTCACCGAAGTGAATCACTTGATCGGGAGCTGCTCTGTCCTCTGGCCCGTGCGCCCGGGTTTCATGGGCCGGGTCTACCCCGGCCGCGAGGTCGAACTGGTGGACGAGCACGGGGCGCCCGTCGGCGCGGGCGTCGAGGGTCAGATCGTCGTGCGCCGCGGCGACCCGACCGGCTTTCTCGGATACTGGGAGAAGCCGGGGAAGACCGCCGAGATGTTCCTGGGCGGCCGCGACGTTCCTGGCGCGTGGATCAAGACCGGCGACATGGCGACGCGGGACCACGAGGGCTACTTCCGCTTCATGGGTCGCAACGACGATCTCATCAAGAGCGGCGGTTATCGGATCGGGCCCGCGGAAGTCGAGGAAGCGCTGCTCGAGCTCGACGACGTCGCCGAGGCCGCGGTGATCGCAGCGCCCGACGCCGTCCGTGGAGCGGTGGTCAAGGCGCTCATCCGCCTCGCGGCTGGTGTGACCCCGTCGGACGCGCTCAAGGGGCGTATCCAGGAGCACGTGAAACGCCAGCTGGCCGCCTACAAATATCCCCGAACCATCGAGTTCGTCGAAAGTTTTCCGCTGACGACGACCGGCAAGATCGATCGCAAGGAGCTGCGGCGTCGGGAGCAAAGCTCGAGCGTCTGATCGGCCGAAAGTCCTAGATCTTGGGATATTTAGTCGACCTGACCCCAACGGGGTGGTACCGCAGCGTGGCTGCGAAAACAGAATATATTTGTTGTATATTCCGGCCATGCCGGTTGAGCGTTTCGCCGCGGGGGCGCCGAAGCTAAAGCTCGATCCGGTCTTGCGATTTCAGCGCTACCGCGACCTGAGCCAGGTGGCTCCGGCGATTCGTGACGTCGCGCGCGACATGCTGCGCCTCGTCGAGACTCTCGCCGTCCCCGACGTCGTCTTCGTCAAGCAGCCCGTCGATTCAGTCGACCGTGACGCCTTGCGGCTCGTCGGCGGCCCGACGTTTCACGGAAGATGCTTCCAGACGCATCTCGCGGACGCGACGGAAGTCGTCTGCTTCGTGTGCACGATCGGCCCGGCCGTGGATGCGCGCGTCGCCGAGATGACGGAGTCGGACGAGCTCCTGGAGGCGCTTTTCGTCGAGACCGCGGGATGGTTGGCCATCGAGGACGCGCTGCGAAAGTTTCGCGCTCGTCTCACCGCGGATCTTCGGCCTAAGGGACGGCGGCTTAGTCCGAGGCTGGCGCCAGGCTTCATGGACTGGGCTCTGACCGAGCAGCCCGGCCTGTTCTCTGTCTTCGCCGGAGCACCGTTGCCGGTGAGTCTCAGCGAGTACTGCGTTATGACACCGAAGAAGTCTGTTTCCGGCCTCTTCGGGGTATTGCAGACGACTTAAGGGGACCTTGATGGACGACGCCGGTCACGACAACGTGTTGCGACGACGACTCGAGCGGCGACAATTCGTCGCTTCGATCGAGTATGTCACGCCAGAAGCGCACGAGGCGTTTGAGTCGGCCATCGCGCCTGTCACCGAGCTGGCCGAGCACATCAAGGCGGATGGCCGCTTCGACACGATCGCGCTCACCGATCGTGTGAAGTCCGATCACGACCACGACCCCGTCCGCGTCGCAGCGCGCGTGGCCGAGGCCTGCGGCAAAGTTCCGATCGTCCACCTTTCGGGGAAGGACCGCGACGCCGTCTGGGTCGCTGAGGCGCTCACGCGAATGCGCGATAACGGCCTCGACAACACGCTGCTCGTCACGGGCGACAAAGTTCGTACGGCGCCTTCGGGACGTCCGGTTCGCTACTACGATTCGGTCAACATGGTCGCCCAGGTTCGCGCAGCCGAACCGGCCATGACGATCGCCGCCGCCGTCTCGCCATTCAAGTATCGGGAAGAAGAATCGATGAACCAGTACTTGAAAATGGCGAAGAAGGAGCGCGCCGGCGCCGATGCATTCATCACGCAGGTCGGATGGGACATGCTGAAGGCCAAGGAGCTGATGGCTTACCGTCGTCGGCGGGGCCTCACGGCACCGGTCATGGCGGGAGTGATGCTGCTCACTGTCGCTCGCGCACGCTACATTCGCGCGAACAAGCTCGCCGGAATCACGATCACGGACGATCTCCAAGCGAGACTGGAGGCCGAGGCTGCTCAGCCCGACAAGGGCATCGGTGCTGCCTATCGCCGCCTCGCGCTGCAGATCGTTGGCTACAAGCGACTCGGCTTCGCGGGTTTCCAACTCACTGGGATGCACCAGTTCGAGAAGCTCGACCGCCTCATGCAACAAGTCGAAGGACTCGAACGGGGTCT
>DASSGK010000149.1:0-12746 GCA_035693505.1 Vicinamibacterales bacterium | reverse complement strand
CGCAGGATGCCGCGCATCGCCAGATCCTCGCGGCGCAGCGCCATCGGATGGCGGCCTGCGGTCAGCCCCATGCCTGCGTAGTCGGCCACCAGCCGTTCGGACTCGGTCATGGGTTTCAACGGACACTCGACCTCACGATCGGAAGGAACCGCAGAGACCGCAAAGCTCGCCGAGAGTTCTTTTTCAAAAAACATCTCAGCGGTCTCTGCGGTCTCGGCGGTTTCTTCTGATCGGAACAATTCTCCTGATGGTCGAATCGCGCGCTCAGCCTGCCACAACGCGGAGCGGCGATCGTACCCGAACGCGTTGAGCGCGCCGACGTCGGCGAGCGTCACCAGCTCGTCGCGGCGGAGGCCGGCGCGGTTCACGAGGTCGTCGACCGATCGGAATCGCGGCGCGCGCTGGCGCGGCGTCCAGTCGTGCGAGCAGTTGTTGCAGAACCAGGTGGTGCTGTTCACCGGTTCGAGCATCGATTCGTCGTCGCAGCCGCACTTGGGGCAACGCTCGGCTAAAGCCTTCGCGCTACGTTCACGCTCAGGGGCAGGACGGGCGGGATTGGCAGGATAGGCGGGATGGGACGTGCTCGCGATGGCGCGGCCGGCCTGTTCGCGCAGGCCGCGGACGTAGCGCAGGCCGAGGCGGATCGCGCCGTCGGGCTCGACCGTGCAGTCCCAGCTGGAGATCTGCACGTCTACCGGATGAAACCGGACACCGCGGCGCTGCGCGTCCTTCACGAGGGTCGACGGGTGATAAAACCCCATCGGCTGGTTGTTCAGCAGCGCCGTATAGAACGCCGCCGGATAGTGCATCTTGAGATACGCGCTCGCGTACGCCAGCAGCGCGAAGCTGGCGGCATGCGACTCGGGAAATCCGTACAGCGCGAACGAGGCGATCGACGTGATGATCTGCTGCGCCACGTCGCCGGTGATGCCCTGGCGCGCCATCCCCTCGCGCAGCTGCACTTCGATCAGCTTCATCCGCTTCTCGGACCGCTTGAAGCCCATCGCGCGGCGCAGATCCTCCGCCTGGCCGCCGGTGAATCCGGCGGCCACCATCGCCATGCGCAGGAGCTGTTCCTGGAACAGCGGCACGCCGAGCGTCCGCTTGAGGATCGGCTCGAGCGAGGGATGCGCGTACACCACGTCTTCCCGCCCGGCGCGGCGGTTCAAGTACGGGTGCACCATCTGGCCGACGATCGGACCCGGCCGGATGATCGCGACCTGCACGACGAGATCGTAGAACTCCTTCGGCTTCAGCCGCGGCAGCGTCGCCATCTGCGCGCGCGATTCGACCTGGAACACGCCGATGGTGTCGGCTTCGCAGAGCATCGTGTAGACCGCGGGGTCCTGCGGCAGGTGCGCAAGATCAATGTAGGGCTGATGAGGGCTGCCGCCTTCGCGCGTTTCGCGCTCCGGCGTGCCGCGCCGCAGCTCGATGGCTTCCCGATCGAGCGGAGACGGGAGGGCTGAGGGCTGGGCCGATGGCTGGGCGGACGGCTTCTCTGCCAGCCGGCCGCCATGCGCCGACGGCTCGTTGATGAGCGCGAGCGAGTCCTGGAGCACGGCCATCATGCCGAGGCCGAGCAGATCCACCTTCACGATCCCCATGTCCGCGCAGTCGTCCTTGTCCCACTGCACGACCACACGGCCGGGCATGCTCGCGTTTTCGAGCGGCACGCACGCGTCGAGCTGTCCCTGGCAGATCACCATCCCGCCGGAGTGCTGGCCGAGGTGCCTCGGCAAATCCTGCATCTCGCGCCACAGCCGCGCGAACAGGCCGACGCGCGAGGCGTTCAGGTCGAGGCCGACCGCCGCCATCTGCTGCGGCAGCGCGTCGCCCGGATCGACGAACTCGAAGTTGTTCATCACCTTCGCGAGCCGATCGACCTGCGCCGGATCGAATCCGAGCGCCTTTCCCACCTCGCGCGCCGCGCTGCGGCCGCGATAGGTGATCACGTTGGCTGTCATCGCCGCGCCGAGGCGGCCGTATTTCTCGTAGACGTGCTGAATCACCTGCTCGCGGCGGTCGCCGCTCGGCAGATCGAGATCGATGTCGGGCCACTCGCCGCGCTCTTCCGACAGGAACCGCTCGAACAGCAGTTCCATGCCGACCGGATCGACCGCGGTGATCCCGAGGCTGTAGCAGACGGCGCTGTTGGCTGCCGACCCGCGGCCCTGGACGAGGATGTCGTGCTGCCGGCAGAAATTGACGATGTCCCAGACGATGAGGAAGTAGCCGGCGAGCTGAAGCTTCTCGATGAGATCGAGCTCGCGGGCGACCTGGGCGCGCGCCTTGTCGTGATACGGCCGGTAGCGTTCGCGTGCACCCGCATCGGCGATGCGGCGCAGGAACGACGACTGTGTCTCGCCGGGCGGCACCGGATAATCCGGGAAGCGGTAGCCGAGATCGGCCATCGTGTATTGCAGGCGATCGGCGAGCTCGCCCGTGCGCGCGACGGCGTCCGGCAGATCGCTGAACAGCGCCGCCATGTCGGCGGGCGGCTTCAGATAACGCTCCGCATTGGCCGCGAGGCGCCGGCCCGCGGTCGCCAGATCGGTGTGATGGTGAATGCAGGTGAGCACGTCGAACAGCGGGCGCGCCGCCGGCGTGTCGAACCGGACGCCGTTGGTCGCCAGCGTCGGCACGTGGAACGCGTCCGCCAGGCTGACGAGCGCCGCATTGTCGCGCTCCTCGTCGCGGCGGAAATGCCGCTGGAGCTCGACGTACACGCGGTCGCGGCCGAAAATGCCGACGAGACGATCGAGCAATCCGCCCACGCCGTACCGGCGCCCGTCGAGCGCCGCACGTCCGGCGAGCGCGACGAGCCCCGCCGTGCACCCGTCCAGATCCTCGAGCGTCAGGGCGCCTTCGCCTTTCGGCGCGCGCATCTTCATGCGCGTGATCAGCTGGCAGAGGTTCCGATAGCCCTCCTGGTTCTCGCAAAGAACCGGGAGGACGAAGGGCTGGTTGGTCGCGTGGGGCTGGTAGGTCTGGTAGGGCTCGTGGGTCTGGTAGGTCAGGTGGGTAGAGGACACAGAGGCATCACGGTCCGGCCCACCTGCCCTACCCGACTCACCCGCCCCACCTGGCCTACCCGACCTATCTGACCCACCCGACCCAATAGTCAGTTCTGCCCCGATGACCGGACGAATCCCGACGGCCCGCGCGGCTTTATGAAACCGGGGGGCTCCGTACACGCCGTCGCGATCGAGCAGCGCCACCGTCCTGTAGCCAAGCGACGCGGCGCGCTCGACGAGGACCTCGGGAAGCGAGGCCCCCTGGAGGAAGCTGAAGGCCGAGGCCATGTGAAGTTCGACGTACATCGACAGACGCGGCCTCAGCCAAATTCAGATTTCAGAGTTCAGAGTTCAGATTTCAGATTTTTAGTTCTGACTTCTCACTTCTCACTTCTAACTTTCATCCGCTGATGGCCCGTAGACGCCCGGCACCGCCACGTTGTTGAGGCGGAGATACATGCCGAGCTGCGCGCGATGGTGGACCATGTGGTTGAGCACGAAGCTGCGGATGCAGGAATAGCGCGGCATCGTGAAGAACACCTGCTCGCCGTTTTTCAACGTCCACGGCACCATGTAGTCGGCGTCGTTGCGTGCCAGCGCCTGGCGCGCGGCGGCCGCGTTGGCGTCGAACCATTCGAGGAGCTGCGCGCGCGACGCCGCCGGCCGGTTCATCTCCTCGGGCGAGACCTTCGCCAAATCCATCTCCGTCATCTCCATCGTCGCGCCGGCCCACTTGATCGAGTTGACGACGTGGCTGGCGAGATCGCCCATCGACCACGATTTGTCGTGCGGTTTCCATCCCAGCTTGTCGTCGGGCACGCGCTCGAGCACCCGTCGCGTGGCGGCAGTTTCCTGATCGAGCTCCGGCACCAGCAATTCAGCAATCGTCATGTCGTCACTCCTCTCAATCCACGATAGCGTCAATGAACCAGCGATCGGTTGCGCGGTCGCGAAACACGCGATACCCCGCGCCGTCGCCCAGCGAGACATCCCACTCATCTCTATCCCATGAGGGCAGGACGGGCAGGACAGGCTGGAGAGGCGGGATGGGGGGCTGGACGGGGCTCTCCCTTCCTGCCTGTCCCGCCTGTCCTGCCTCTCCTGCCCACCAATTGCCCGACGTCCGCCACGGTCCCGCGCAGCGCGTGACCGCGCCGCCGGTGAACCCGCGACGATCGGTGGTCACTCGCACAGGGCGGCCGTCGGCCACCATCACGCGGGCGGGTACGGGTTGACGACATCTCCGTAACGCGCTCACCAACGGCGGTGCGTTCTCGAAGGGCTGAGGGCTGATAGTTAAAGGCTGAGGGCTAAGGGCTGCCGCCGCCGCGCCTTCGGCGCTTTGGCGAGCCTCGCCGAAGCTCGGTGGTGTTTCAGACGAGCGTAGGCGGGAGGGCTGGTTCCTTCCCTCGTGGTCAGTGGCGAACGCCGCCATCGCAAAGGCGCCCGGCCTGTCGGTGTCGACGCTGACCGGCACGCCGTACCGATCGGCTCCCATCAGCGCGCCGAGACGCGCGAGGAGCGTCGAGAGCTGTTCGGGCGTCGGCTGCGTGCGCGTATAGAGCGTGTGCTGCACCACCCGGCCCGGCGTCGGATCGATGACGATGGTGACGCGATCGATGGCCGCTTCGGCCGGGTGCGCCTCGAGGTCGAGGAGCGCGAGCGTCCGCAGCGCGCGCACGTCGCGCATCGGCGTCGGCAGTTCGAGCCGCCGCGCGCACGTCTCGCGCGTGACGAGACGCAGCAGGACGTGCAGCACCGCCGCGCCGCGGTCGCGCCGTTCGAGACGGGTGGACAGCGGCTCGAGCAGCCGGGTGAGCACAAAGGACAGCGGTTCGAGCTCCGCGATCGGCCATTCCAGATCGAGCGACGCCTCGAACCGCTCCTCCTCGACCATCGGCACGAGCGGCTGCAGATCCTCACCGCGCGCGATGGCCTGCCACGTCCGCGCCGATCGCCCGAGCCGCGACACGAGATCCGCCGCGGGCAGCGCTGCCAGTTCACCAAGCGTCTTCAATCCCCAACGCTTGGAAGTTTGAAGTATGAAGTCAGAAGTTTGAAGTTGGAAATCTGAACTTTGAAGTTTGCCTTCTAACTTCTCACTTCTCTCTTCTAACTTTCTCTCTTCTAACTTTCCTAGAAGAGCGAGAGACAGCGGCGCAAGCGCGGCTGCCTCCTGGCCCGGCTCGATCACCGTCAGCCCGGGACGTGCTTGCGCGAGCAGAAGGGTAGCCATGCGCGTCCCAGCGACGGCGACGTTCGCCCGCATCCCGCGCGCGGCGGCTTCGCGGCGCATTTCTTCGCCGATCGTCCGTGCCGGCCCGAGCAGACGCGTGAGGCCGCTGACGTCAACCGACACGAGATCGTCGCGGTGCCGCTCGTAACGCGGCGAGAATTCCTGCGCGATCGCGATCAGCGTGATGATGCTCCCCGCCGCCGCATCGCTTGACGGCGGACGGTAGAGACACGCATACAAGGGCTGAGGGCTAAGGGCTGAGGGCATAGAGCTCATGGCCAGGGCTCAGGCTAAGAGCTGAGGGCTCAGGCGGACGTGCTGAGCGCAACGCACGCATCCTCTTGCTCACGCGCACGCGCGCGGACGATGCGTGCGTGCACGTCGATGCCGTCGAACAACCGCTCGCTGAATCTGAGCTCTGAACCTTGAGCCCTAGGCCCTAAGCCCTGAGCCCCAAGCCCTGAGCTTCGAACCCCGAGCCCTAGTTGCAACGTGAGGCCGGCGGAGCTTCGAGCCATGGCTTCACCGCCGACGAGCACGCACGCGGTCTGACTGCCTTCCACCATCCGCTGCAGCCGCAGCCAGGTCGTGAAGGGCAATCGCCGGACGGCGTCGGCCGGCGCCTCGGCCACGTCGAACACGACCAGGCCGAAGTTGCCCGCCTGGAGGACGAGCGTGAACGCACGGATCGCCTGCTCGATGGCTCGCTGATTCAACTCGCGGCAGAGCCCGGAGTTCGTCACGACATGTCCGCGGATCCAGAGAAGCCGCTCGAAATCGATCCCGGCTGCCGCGGCCGACTCGACGTCCAGCATGTCGAGCGCATCGACGAGCGCGACGAGCTCGCCGCGCGCGGTGGCCGCAGCCATCATCCGCAGCAGGAGGCTGGTGCGCCCCGACGATCGCGGGCCGATCAGCTCGGAGATCTGGCCGCGCGGAAACCCGCCGCCCAATCGCGCGTCTAAGGCACTAATCTCGGACGGCGCCAGTGCGTGTTCGTCTCTGGGATCGATGGACGGGAGCGCGGTGGTCAGCGTGCGATCGAGCTGACGGGCGCGGAGCAGCGATTCGAGATCAGCGCGGGCAAGGGCCATATCGTTTTCGCCTTATCTTCGCCTTTCGGCGAGTATATGGCAGGTCCCGCACGCGATCAAGTGATGTTAAATTAGAGACTTTGACGTTTCGCCATAACCCATTGGCTATCAGGCATTAGCCATCCGTCGTTGGCCATCAGCCATTAGCCATCAGCCATCAGCCATCAGCCATTAGATCCTTGGCAGAATCCACCCAAGCATCAGCCGCTACCTCGACCGCCGAGGCCACCGACTCCGCACCCGCCGCCGCCCGCACGCTGCGTCGCACGCTGGTCGCCTTCACGTACCGCGATTTCCGGGTGCAGTGGATTGGCGCCTGCACCTCGAGCGTCGGCACCTGGATGCAGATCGTCGCGCAGAACTGGCTCATCGTCTCGCTGACCAACGCCTCGCCGTTCTTCCTCGGGCTCGACGCGTTCCTGCAGCAGCTGCCGATCATCCTGTTCTCGCTCATCGGCGGCGTCTTCGCCGACCGCTACGATCGACGGCGCACGCTCATCGCCTCGCAATTTGTGCAGATGAGCACGTCGGGAACGCTGGCGCTGCTGATGTTCCTCAACGGCCGCCAGATCGTGCACCTCGAGATCTGGCACGTGCTGGTGCTGTCCTTCGTCACCGGCTGCGCGCAGTCGTTCGGCGGCCCGGCCTATCAGTCGCTGATCCCGTCGCTCGTGGACAAAAAGGACCTGCCGAACGCGGTCGCGCTCAACTCAATCCAGTTCAACGTCGCCCGCGTCCTCGGCCCGCTCGCCTTCGGTGCGACGCTGTGGGCGTTCAGCAAGTGGGGCTACAACGAGCGGCAGGCGATGAACGCTTGCTTCCTGCTCAACTCGCTGTCGTTCCTGGTCGTCATCAACACGCTGATGATGCTGCGCGTCAAGCACATCCCGCCGGCCAAGTCGGGGCGGATGCAGGAGGATCTCAAGATCGGGCTGAACTACGTCCGCCATCACGACAGCCTCGCCTCGCTGATCGTGCTCGCCGCGGCGACGACGTTCCTCGGCTTCGCGCTGCTGACGTTCCTGCCGATCTTCGCCAAGCAGATCTTCCGCCAGGGCGCCGACACCTTCGCGCACCTGATGGCGTTCTCGGGCGCCGGCTCGATCGTCGGCGCGCTGATCGTCGCCTGGCTCGGCAAGTTCCCGAAAATGGGATGGACGGCGCTGCTGGTGCAGGCGGTGTACGGCATCCTGATCATCGCCTTCGCGGTGTCGCGCGTGCTCTGGCTGAGCGACATCCTGCTCTTTCTCACCGGCGCCGCGCTCATGGTGGTATTCTCGACCGTGACATCGCTGGTCCAGATGATCGCGCCGAACGAGATGCGCGGCCGCGTGATGAGCATCTACATGCTCGCGTTCCGCGGCGGCATGCCGCTCGGCAGCCTCGCCAGCGGCTACATCGCCACCTTCATCGGCGCACCGATGGTGATTGGGATCAACGGCGCCCTGCTCGTCGTCGTCGCCATCTACTTCCTCTCGCGAAATCATGGTGTCCTGGATGCTTGAGGACAGAACCACGAAACGCACGAAAACACAGACTCTCAACAGAGAGCTGATTTCGTTTCGCGGTTTCGTGTGTTTCGTGAGTTTCGTGGCCTTGATGGTGGCGATGTTTTTCGGCGTCGGGCTCTTCGCTCAGGCGAGGCCGCAGCCCGGCACGAAGCTGCCGCTCTCGCAGCTCGAAGCGCAGATGTTCCACGTCAGCGCCGGCAAGCGGCTGAAGCCGGCGGTGTGGCCCAACGGCGCACGCGTCGCGGTCGGGCTCAGCTTCGACGTCGACAACGCGACGGCGGAGCTCGCCACCGGCAACCTGATCTCCGAAGTGATCTCACGCGGCGAGTACGGCGCGATCGACGGCGTGCCGCGCATCCTCGGACTGCTCGAGAAACACCAGGTTCCCGCATCGTTCTTCATCCCGGCGGTCAGCCACCTGCTGCACCCCGACATGATCCCCGCGATTCAGAAGAGCGGCCGTCACGAGATCGGCGTCCACGGCTGGATCCACGAGCACCTGCCTTCGGTCAACGACGCCGCCGCCGAACAGGACATGCTCACGCGGGCGATCGAGACGCTCACGAAAGCCATCGGCAAGAAACCGGTCGGCTATCGCGCGCCTTCGTGGCAGTTCAGCCAGTACACGATGAAGCAGGTGAAGGACGCCGGCTTCCTCTACGACAGCAGCCTGATGGCGAGCGACGATGCGTACGAAATCCTGCTCGACAAGCAGCCGACCGGCGTCGTCGAGCTCCCGATCGAGCGTATCGTCGACGACTTTCCCTATTTCGGCAGCGGCGCCAACGGCGGCATGCCGAATCCCGACTCGGTCGAAGCGGTGTTCCGCTCCGAGTTCGACATGGCCTACGAAGAAGGCGGGCTCTACATCCTCACGATGCATCCGCACATCACGGGACACCGTTCGCGAATCGCGGGGCTCGAGAAGCTGATCCTGCACATGAAATCGAGGCCGGGCGTCTGGTTCGCGACGCACGAGCAAATCGCACGGTACGTCAAGGAACACTCACGGTAGTCAAACGGTAGTGTCCGGCTTCAGCCCGGACCGGAGGTCACTATGAAACGCATGGTTCTGCTGGTGCTCGGAGTGGCGGCATTGTCGGTGGGCGCAGTCGCGCAGACCTCACCGGAAATCGACAAGGCGCTGGCGCCGGCGCCGCGCAACATGAAAGAAGGCGCGACGGTCATCAAGTGGAAGGCCGACGGCACGTACGACACGCTGCGGAAAGGCACCAACCGCCTGGTCTGCTACGACCGGTCGGGCACTCCGGGTCATCAACCGTTCGCGGTCCAGTGCACCAGCATCGCGAATCTGCCGCGCGTCGCGCAGAACATGAAGTTCGAGGCGATGACGGACAAGGACGCGCGCCAGGCCGCCATCGACGCCGCCGAGAAGGACGGGTCGCGCGCCAAGCCCGAGTTCGGATCCGTCTGGCTGACGATGAACGGCCCGGACCAGGAACACGCGCGCATCCACACGACGATCGCCGTGCCCGGCGCGACGACGCAGTCGATGGGACTCCCGTCGGACAACAAGCAGGGCGGCGTCTGGATCATGAACGCCGGCACGAGCACGGCGCACCTGATGACGCCGGGGTCGTAGAATTAAGAATTAAGAATTAAGAATTAGGAATTAGGAATTAGGAATTAGGAATTAGGAATTAAGAATTGAGAACGGGCGGCGGATCGAACGATCCCCCGCCCGTTTCTTTTTTTTTCGAGCCACAACAGTCGCGCTCACCTGTAGCGCAGGGCTTCAGCCCTGCGATTCCGCCCGCGCCAGGGTTGACCGGACGGCCCTTCGAGTGCAGAGTTACGGCGATCAATTACAGGAGGCCGCATGGCGACACGAGAGCGAACCGGCGGGCAGACGGTGAATCGGTCGCGGCGCAACGTGATCAAGGCCGGGCTCGCCGGCTTCGTGGCGGCCGGCGCCGGCGCGGTTCCGCTTGCGGAGGCACAGACACCGGCCGCGCGATCGGCGCGCGGCACCTCCGGCGCTGTCACCACAGCACGCCTCAACGGCCCGCTGTTCTTCGACGTCGAGACCACGCACGGCGTGGTGCGCGGGATGGCGAACACCGGCATCAAGGTGTTTCGCGGCATTCCGTACGGCGCCGACACTTCCGGTGCGAACCGCTTCATGCCGCCCCGCAAGCCCGCCGCGTGGACCGGCACTCGCCAGGCACTGGCCTTCGGCCCGATCTCGCCGCAAACACCGTCAGGTTACCGGTCCGATTATTCGCAACTGATTTCCTGGGATCGCCACGTCGGCATCGGCGGCATGAGCGAGGATTGCCTGTCGCTGAACGTCTGGACTCCGGGGGTGAACGACAACGGCCGCCGCGCCGTGCTCGTGTCGTTTCACGGCGGCGGATGGGCGACCGGCTCGGCCAACGGACCGATGTACGACGGCGGCCAGCTCGCGCTGCTCGGCGACGTCGTCGTCGTGACCGTGAACCATCGGCTCGCGAGCTTCGGCTACACGCACCTGGTCTCGGCGGGTGCGCCTGAATCGTTCAAGCACGCCGGTGTCTGCGGCGTCATGGACATGGTCGCGTCGCTCGAGTGGGTGCGCGATAACATCGCAACGTTTGGCGGCGATCCGTCGCGCGTCATGATCTTCGGCCAGTCCGGCGGCGGGTCGAAGACTTCAACGCTGTTGGCAACGCCGGCGGCCAAAGGTTTGTTCCATCGCGCGGCGGTGCAGAGCGGATCGACGCTGCGCATCGCCGAGGAGGCAGACGCGGCAAAGGCGGCGGATCAGTTCGTGAAAAAGCTCGGTCTGACCCGCAATCGCATCACCGACATCCAGCGCCTGCCGTGGGAACAACTGCTGGAAGCGCAGGCCGGAATCAATCCCGGATTCACGCCGGTGATGGACGGCAGCTATCTCCCGCATCATCCCTTCGATCCGGCGGCGCCGGCCGAATCGCGCGACGTCCCGCTGATCATCTCGACGACGCTCGAAGACGCGGCGCTACGCCTGACGAACTGGGATCTGAATGACGCGGGCCTCACCGCGCTGCTCAACGAACGCTACAACGGCAAGGCGGCCGAGATCCTGGATCTGTATCGGCCGGTCAGTGCGCGAAAGACGCCATACCTGGTTCAGGCGCAGGTGTTCACCGACACGCAGGTCCGCTCCCGCGCGATCACGCAGGCCGAACGCAAGGCGGCGCAGGGCGGCGCCGGCGTGTGGATGTACATCTGGGAGTGGGCGACGCCTGGGTTCGACGGCAAACTCGGCGCCGTGCACGGCCACGACGTCGATGCCTCGTTCAATCTGTATCGCAACGGCATCTGTGGCGCTGGTGAGAAAGACGGCCGCGCGATGTGCCGGCGTCTCGCGTCTACGTGGGTCGCGTTCGCCAAAACGGGAAATCCGGACAACGACACCATCCCGCACTGGCCGACCTACGACGCGACCACGCGTGCGACGATGACGTTCGATACGAACACGAGAGTGGTCAACGATCCGCGCGGGGCGATTCGGCAATACTGGAGTCAGCATCCCGCCAGGACCGAGGCTGATGATTAAACCGTGCAGGGTGTGACAACGATATCTCGATGAAACTCGACCTTCGCTGTCACGCTGCGATCGAGCTCACAAGTTTTACAGGAGAAACAAAGCAGCGGAGGAACGAACAGGGCTGCCAGCCGATCGGAACGCGTGCGCCAGATCCGTCGCCGTTCGGCGGACGCCGCGAAGCGGCGGCACGGTCCCGTGAGCCACGAGATACACGAACCCATCCGTGCTCCAGCGGTTCGTGTATCTCGCGGCTCCGGGGCCGGGCACATGGGCCTGCTCCGCAGGCCCGCCCGCCGAACGCCGAGCCAGTCTCTGCGCGTCCTCCGTTCCTCTGTTTCTCCGTGTGAGCGTTCGCTTCCAGCCAGGCGAACGCGGCTGCAACGGATCTAGCGAAAGAGCCGTGCGCCCGTCAGATCCTGCTCTTACCTGCGGTCCCGAGGATGAGGTCCCACAACGGGGAGCTGACGCCGAAGTCGCGCGTCGAGTTCGCGTAGTGATGCCGGAAGTGCCGCTGTCTGAACCGGCGCGCGGTCGCCGACCGCGGATCGACGTGGTGAACCGCGAAATGGATCGTGTCGTAGGCGAGATAGCCGATCGCGAACCCGGCAAACGCCGCAGGCGCGCCGCTTCCCAGCCCCAGGCGGAAGAACACGAAGAAGAGCGTGGCGAGCGGAATGCTGACCGACGGCGGCATGACGAGCCGCGTCGAGTCGTTCGGATAGTCGTGATGGACGCCGTGCACCAGGAAGTAGAACTTGTGGCGCAGCGTCGGCAGCGCGGAGATGACAGCCTGGCGCGGACCAAGCCCACCGACGATGCGACGGGTGTCGTCTTCGATCCACTGCGGGGGATGGAAGAGAAACCGATGGATGACGTACTCGGTGACGGTCCAGAAGAGCAGGCCGCCCGCCATGAGCATCGCGACACGTCCCGGGGAGTCGGTGCGTCCGGCCGCAACCAATGCGACGACGATCGCCGGAATGAACGTGACGTGCGGTACCCAGGGACGGACGTGGCTGAGCGCTTCCATCCAGTCCGCCGTAAACATCCGGCAGGACGCATCG
This sequence comes from Vicinamibacterales bacterium, assembly GCA_035693505.1. GTDB lineage: Bacteria > Acidobacteriota > Vicinamibacteria > Vicinamibacterales > CAVVIG01 > CAVQFC01. The sequence goes on along the minus strand of DASSGK010000149.1, from coordinate 292 downwards.
TCGTTGCTGACGAAGCGATGATCCGGAGACGCTTGGGATCCGGAGTCCACGGCGGCTAACACGTCCTCAGGATACCACCGCGCTACCTGCGCCGCCGCGGGACAGCGGCCTTCGCGCGTCCGGGTGCAGGCGTGTCCCACGCACCGGGAGCGAGGTAGTGAAACCGAATCAGATACAGGTTCTCACCGCGGCCGTGCCTGGCGATGCGCATCATGTCGTCGACGCTCTCGAACCCGGACGATCGTGCGAGATCGTAGGTCACGTCCTCGATATCGATAGGCGTGATGGAATC
>DASSGK010000148.1:0-23881 GCA_035693505.1 Vicinamibacterales bacterium | reverse complement strand
GATAGAACGGCTGTTGGAGGATGCCGGCAGGGAAGTTGATGTTGTTGCGATCGGGGCTGTAGTAGGCGTTCACCGTCGGTGGCGTCATCCTCCATTCGCTGCGATCGACCGGCTGCCCGATTTTCGCGAGGTCGCGCTTCCGATCGAATTGCAAGGCGCGTTGCCTGTTGCCGAGCGCATCGTCCTGCGTCACGCGGATGCTCGAATAGTCGCGCCACTCGTCGGGGTATCCGATGCGATCGACGACGCCTTCGAGCTTCACCATCGCCGCCTTCTTCGTCTCCCCGCTCATCCATGGGGCGGCGTCGATATCCGACCGCATCGCGTTCTTGATGTCCTGCACCATCTGCAGTGTGTCGGCCTTCGCCTTCGGGCTGAACGTTTCCTCGACGAATGCCTTGCCCAGCGCTTCGCCGACCCGCTGATCGGTTTCCATCACGCAACGGCGCCATCGCGGTGGCTGCTCCTGCTGTCCCGCAAGCGTCCGGCTGAAGAAATCGAAGCTGGCATCCGCGATCGCCTTGGGGAGCAGATCGGCCGATTCATGCAGCACGTGCCAGCGCAGATACGCCTTGAGATCGTTCATCGCGCTCACGGTGATGAGCGAATTGAGTGCGCGCACGTACTCCGGCACCGCGACGTTGATGGTCGGGAGCGGAGGCGCTTCGGACGCCACCGCGTATTTGCGCCAGTTGAAGTTCGGCGACAGCGCCTGCAGCTCGTTGATCGTCATGTGATGCTCCCGCTTTGCGGGATCACGACGCTGGACCCGATCGAGCATCGCCGTGGCCATCGCGGTTTCGATCGAGAGCACCGCCTTTGCATCGGCGGTCGCCTGTTCCGACGGCTCGCCGGCGGCCATGAATTGTTTCTGGATGACCGCGACGTACTTCTCACGCAGTTCCACCGATCGCGCGTCCGTCTTCAGGTAGTACTCGCGGTCGGGCAGGCCGAGGCCGGCCTGATCGATGCCGGCGATGGCGTTGGCAGCGTCCTGGAGATCAGTCTGCGCGCCGAAGCGGAACAGCACGGGTACTCCGTACGCGTGCAGATGCGCGATGAGAACCGGCAGGTCGTCGGGGTTGAGGATCTCGTCGATCGTCGCGAGGTCCGGCCCGATAGGGGTCAGGCCCGCAGCTTCAATCTTTGCCTCGTCCATGCAGGCGGCGTAGAAATCGGCCGCCTTCTTCCGATCGCCTTGAGCGCCGTCTCCAGATGTCTCCAGGATCCGGCGCAGGACCACGAAGTTGCGCTCCTGCAACTCGGTGAAGCGTCCGTACGATCGCCGGTCGGGAGGCAGCGGGTTTTTCGCGACCCAGCCGCCGCAGGCGAACTGGTAGAAGTCGGTGCAGGGATCGATCTTGCGATCCAGAGCGTCGATCTCTATACCGGATGAAACGGAGGTGGACCTGGCCGGCTGCGCCGTGGCGTTGAAGCTCGCTGTCGCGGCTGACATGCCAAGCGCGAGCGGCAGGGAGACGAAAGTAAAGGCGAAGAGGTGGCGACGCATGGGTTTAACTTCCTGAGCGGCCAAGGTACAATTGGTGGTTGTCATACAGACGTAGAGCCGGTCAGCCGACAGTTCGACGAAGGCTCACTGTCGTCCCGAGCCTCCCGAGGGACGACAATCCGACGAGCTGAAAGGATCCCGTTTCCCGTGAGATATATCGCCCCCAAAGACCAGGCGGAGCTTGACGCGACCGAAACCCGGGAGTGGCTCGACTCGCTAGATTATGTGCTGCAGAGCGGCGGGCCGGCAAAGGTCGCCAGGCTGCTTCGCGAGTTGACCATTCACGCCAGACAGAACGGCGTCAAGCTTCCCTTCACCGCCAACACCCCCTACATCAACACGATCTCCGCCGACGAACAGGCGCTCATGCCCGGCAGCCCGGATCTCGAACGCCGGATCAAGAGCCTCGTCCGCTGGAATGCGGCGGCGATGGTGGTGCGGGCCAACAAGGCCGAAGAAGGCATCGGCGGGCACATCTCGACGTTCGCGTCGGCAGCGACGCTGTACGAAGTCGGCTTCAACCACTTCTTCCGCGGCCGGAGCGAGGGCGAGTCCGCCAACGACGGCGACGTCATCTTCTTCCAGGGTCACGCGGCGCCCGGCATCTATGCGCGCGCGTATCTCGAAGGGCGCATCGACGAATCGCATCTCGAGAATTTCCGCCGCGAGACGAAGGCCGGCGGCGGCCTCTCGTCGTACCCGCATCCGTGGCTGATGCCCGATTTCTGGGAATTCCCGACCGTGTCAATGGGCCTTGGGCCGTTGATGGCGATCTACCAGGCGCGCTTCATGCGCTACCTGGAGGATCGCAACCTCAAGCCAAAGTCGTCCGCAAAAGTCTGGGCGTTTCTCGGCGACGGCGAGACGGATGAGCCGGAGGCGCTCGGCGCGATCACCCTTCCGGCACGCGAAAAGCTCGACAACCTCATCTTCGTCGTCAACTGTAACCTCCAGCGGCTCGATGGTCCGGTGCGCGGCAACGGTCAGATCATCCAGGAGCTCGAGGCCGCCTTCCGCGGCGCCGGCTGGAACGTCGTCAAGGCGATCTGGGGCCGGGAATGGGATCCGCTGCTCGCCAAGGATCGCGACGGGCTGCTCGTCAAGCGCATGGGCGAGATCGTCGATGGGCAGTACCAGAAGTACGCCGTCGAATCCGGCGCGTACGTGCGCGAGCACTTCTGGGGCGTCGACCCGCGGCTGCTCGAGATGGTGAAGCACCTGTCGGACGATCAGCTCAAGAAGATGACGCTCGGCGGCCACGATCCAATCAAGGTCTACAACGCCTACAAGGCGGCCGTGGAGCACAAAGGCGGACCGACCGTCGTGCTCGCGCGCACGATCAAGGGTTACGGCCTCGGCGAGGCGGGCGAAGGCAAGAACATCACGCACCAGCAGAAGAAGATGAACGAAGAGGAGCTGCGGGCGTTCCGCACCCGCTTCGGGATTCCGATCTCGGATACGGAAGTCGGCAAGACCCCGTTCTACCGTCCCGCCGAAGACAGCATCGAAATCAAATACATGCGCGAGAAGCGCAAGGCGCTCGGCGGCTACGTGCCGACGCGCAAGGTGCGCGCCGAAGCGTTGAAGCCGGCTGCCCCCGAGATCTTCGAGGAATTCCACAAGGGTACCGAAGGGCGAAAAGCCTCGACGACGATGGTCTTCGTGCGGTTGCTGTCGAAGCTGCTGCGCGACAAGGAAATCGGCCACCTCGTCGTGCCGATCGTGCCCGACGAAGCGCGCACGTTCGGCATGGAAGCGCTCTTCCGGCAGGTCGGCATCTACTCGCACGCCGGCCAGATGTACGAGCCGGTCGACATGGACACGCTCCTGTACTACAAGGAAGCGTCCGACGGCCAGATCCTCGAGGAAGGGATCAACGAAGCCGGATCGATGTCCTCGTTCATCGCCGCCGGCACCGCGTACGCCTCGCACGGCGTGAACACGATTCCGTTCTTCATCTACTACTCGATGTTCGGCTTCCAGCGCATCGGCGATCTGATCTGGGCAGCCGGCGACTCCCGCACGCGCGGCTTCCTGCTCGGCGGCACGTCGGGCCGGACGACGCTGGCCGGTGAAGGGTTGCAGCATCAGGATGGCAACAGCCAGCTCTTCGCGCTGGCCTATCCCAACTGCGTCAGCTACGACCCGGCCTTCGCCTACGAGATCGCGGTCATCATCGAGGACGGCATCAAGCGGATGTACGTCGATCAGGAAAGCATCTTCTACTACCTGACGGTGATGAACGAGCAGTACGCAATGCCCGAAATGCCGAAGGGTGCCCGCGACGGGATTCTGAAAGGCATGTACAAGTTCCGCGCGGCGTCAAAGCCGAAGGCGGAACGGCGCGCTCAGCTGTTCGGCAGCGGCGCGATCCTGCCCGAGGTGATCAAGGCGCAGGAGATTCTCGAGTCCAAGTACGACGTGGCCGCCGATGTCTGGAGCGTCACGAGCTACACCGAGCTCTATCGCGAAGGCCACGCGTCCGAGCGATGGAACATGCTGCATCCGGGCGAGACGCCGCGCGTGCCGTACGTGACCCAGTGCCTGAAGGATGCCCCCGGCGTCTTCATCGCCGCGTCCGACTACGTGAAGGCGATGCCCGACGCGATCGACCGCTGGCTGCCGCGTCCGATGACGGTGCTCGGCACCGACGGGTTCGGCCGCAGCGAGACCCGGGCGTCGCTGCGCGAGTTCTTCGAAGTCGACTATCGGTACGTCATCGTTGCGACGCTGGCGGCGCTCGCGCGTGACGGCAAAATCGACGCGTCGATCGTCGACCAGGCGATCAAAGCGCACAACATCAATCCTGAGAAGAGCAACCCGGCGATCTCATGACAGACTTCACACTACCTGAGCTCGGCGAGCAGATTGAGGCCGGCGACGTCCTGCGCGTCCTCGTGAAGGCCGGCGACACCATCACCAAGGAACAACCGGTCCTCGAGCTCGAAACGGACAAGGCGACCATCGAGGTGCCTTCCTCCGTCGCCGGCACGGTCAAAGAGATCAAGGTGAAGGCCGGCGACAAGGTCAAGGTCGGCCAGGCCATTCTCAGCTACGACGAAAACGGTGCGGGCGCAGCCACGCCGAAGCCGGCGTCCGGCGAAGGCGGGAAGGCCGCCGCCGAAGGCGGGAAACCGGCGGAGGCGAAGGCCGCTCCGGCGAAGCCAGCGCCAGCCGCGCCGAAGGCCGCGGCCAAGGCGGAACCTGCGAAGGCGCCAGCGGAGAAGGTGGAAGACACCGCTGAAATGCAGCCGCAGGTCGAGATCAAGAATCAGTCGACCCAGCCGGACAAGGCAGGCGTGAAGGATCCGACCGTCGGGCCGGATGCGCCAGCCGACAGCTCGCGGCCGGACCGTGCGGCCAACGTGGTGGACATCACGCGCGGCGCCCGTCCCGCCGCCGAAGCGGCCACGCTCGACACACCCCCCGCGCCTGCCGCGCCGTCGGTGCGCAGGACCGCGCGCGAGCTCGGCGTCGATATCAGCGAAGTGCAGGGCAGCGGACCCAACGGGCGGATCTCCGTCGAGGACGTGAAGGAACACGTCAAGCGCCTGGTGACGAGCGGGGTCGGACGTGGCGCCGCCGCCGCTGCGATCGCTTTGCCCGACTTCACGCGCTGGGGTAGCGTGGAGCGTCAGCCGATGCGCGCCGTGCGCCGCAAGACGGCGGAGCACCTCAGCGCGGCGTGGGCGACGATTCCCCACGTCACGCAATGCGATCTGGCCGACATCACGGGTCTCGAGGAGCTGCGCAAGAAGTACGCGAAGCAGGTCGAGACAGCCGGCGGCAACCTCACCGTCACTTCAATCGCCGTCAAGGTGATTGCGACCGCGCTGCGGAAGTTCCCGCAGTTCAACGCGTCCATCGATCTGGCCGCTGACGAGATCATCGTCAAGAAATACGTGAATATCGGCGTCGCCGTGGACACCGATCGCGGGCTGCTCGTGCCGGTGATTCGCGACGCCGATCAGAAGAACATCGTGCAGTTGTCGGTGGAGCTGGCCCAGCTCTCAGAGAAGGCGCGCAACCGGAAGATCTCGCTCGAGGAGATGCAGGGCGGCTGCTTCAGCATCTCGAACCTCGGCGGCATCGGCGGCACCTACTTCACGCCGATCGTCAACGCACCGGAAGTCGCGATCCTGGGGATCTCGCGCGCGCGCATGGAGCCGGTCTACAACAAGGAGACCGGACAGTTTTCCCCGCGCTTCATGCTGCCGCTGTCCCTGTCCTACGATCACCGTGTCATCGACGGCGCCGACGGCATCAGGTTCCTGCGCTGGGTCGCCGAAGCGCTGGAGCAACCGTTCCTGTTGACGCTTCAAGGGTAAAAACATGTGTCCGGTCGGTCGGGTAGGTCAGGCCTAGCACACCTGTTATGACTTCTGTCCAACTCGTCGTCGTCGGCGCCGGCCCCGGTGGGTACGCCGCAGCATTTCTCGCAGCAGATCTTGGCCTCAGCGTGGCGCTCGTCGATCCGGAGATCAATCCCGGCGGCGTGTGCGTGTACCGGGGGTGCATTCCGTCGAAGGCGCTGCTGCACGTGTCCAACCTGATCACCGAGTCGCGCCATGCGAAGGCCTGGGGCGTCACATTCGGAGAGCCGTCGATCGATCTCGCCAGGCTTCGTGAGTTCAAGGACAACGTCGTCAAGCGGCTGACGAGCGGCACCGGACAGCTCGTGAAGCACCGCAAGGTGCAGTATCTCCAGGGCTGGGCCGAAATTCTCGACGCGCACAACCTCAAAGTGAAGTTGACCAAGGGCGGCGAGGAAACCGTCCAGTTCGAGCATGCGCTGCTCGCCACCGGATCGGTTCCGGCCATCCCGCCGATGCTGAAGGTGGACGATCCCCGGGTGATGGACTCGACCGGCGCGCTCGATCTGCCCGACATTCCCAAGTCATTGCTCGTCGTTGGCGGCGGCTACATCGGCCTCGAACTGGGCAGCGTGTACGCCGCGCTCGGGAGCGCCGTGACCGTGGTCGAGATGACGCCGGGTCTGCTGCCGGGCGCCGATCGCGATCTGGTCGACGTCCTCGCCAAGCGTGTGCATCAGACGATGAAGGCGGTGTTGCTCGAGACGCGCGTCGTCGAGATGAAGGCCGAGGCGGACGGGATCCGGGTGACCTTCGAGGGGAAAGCCGATCCGAAACAGCAGCTGTTCGACCGCGTGCTGGTCTCCGTTGGACGCCGGCCGAACTCGAAGATTCCCGGCCTGGAGCGCACGCACGTGCAGGTCGATCAGCGCGGGTTCATCATGGTCGACGAACAGCGCCGGACCCACGAGCCGTCAATCTTCGCGATTGGCGACGTCGTCGGCGAGCCGATGCTCGCGCACAAGGCCTCGCACGAGGGTCGAGTGGCGGTCGAGGTGATGGCGGGAGAGAACGTCGCTTTCTCGCCGCGTGCCATTCCCGCCGTCGTGTTCACCGATCCGGAGATTGCGTGGTGCGGCCTGACCGAATCCCAGGCTGCGAAGGAAGGCCGCCACGTAACCGTGTCGAAGTTTCCGTGGGGGGCGTCAGGGCGCGCGATCACTCTCGATCGTACGGATGGCCTCACGAAACTCATTCTCGATCCCGAGACGGAGCGGCTGCTCGGCGTCGGCCTGGTCGGCCCCGGCGCCGGCGAGATGATCGCGGAAGGGGTCCTCGCGATCGAGATGGGCGCGAACGCCACCGATCTCAAGCTGACGATCCACCCGCACCCGACGCTCACCGAGACGATGATGGAGTCGGCGGAGGTGTTCTTCGGCCAGGCCACGCACGTCTACCGGCCGAAACGATGACAGGAACTTCTACCTTCTAACTTTCTAAATCCCTGTCCGCGTCACTGCACCCGACGAAGTCCATCGCAGGAACGAGGCTTCGACCAGTCGGTCGATCACCTCTTTGCAGACGCCGTCATCGACTCCCCAGAGGCGCGTTGCCTGTGCCGGCGTCAGCCGCAGACCCGGCATCTCCCTGAACTCCTCGCGTATGCGGTACACGATGCGGTCAAGTTCCATGGCTGTTCCTCGTGGTGGTGAGGAGCTGACGGCGCGCGCGCAGTCCCGCCGCGGCCGCCGCTCCTGTTTCGAACGTCCGTAACCCTCCGCTGTCGCCGGTCTTGATGCCGATGCGCGTGTAGAAGGCCGCGAGCGTGTCCGCGTTCACGACCGACGGCTCTTCCGCGATCTCGATCGCGTGAAACAGTTCGTGGCCGAGCGTCGCCATCTGCTCGACCGCCGTCCTGCCGCAGGCGAGTTCGATCACGAGGTAGCGATGGCTGCCCGCCTTCGAGAGCAGTGCCACGCGTCCCTGCAGATCCCGCTGCGCGAAGGTCTTCGTCCGCACGTAGACGGTGACGTCCAGTTCCTGAAGCCGATCGATCCACTCGCGAATCGCGGATGAACGGCTCGCCGCATCGTCGATCAGCCGCCGCATCTCGTCGTCGCCGCTGCGCACGTGAGGCTGCTGCGGTCTGTCGGCCTGCGCGGCCGCCTGTGCGGCCAGCGTCAAGAGCATCAATACGCCGGCGCCCGTCCGGCCGATCCTGGCAATGCGTTGCAGTCGACCGACGCCGTTCAGCATGGCGATCTGGTGAGCAATATGCACACCACGACGCCATGCGATCGAGATGCGCGAATTCAGGCCTGTTTTCAAGAGATTTTGCGGTGCTCGGAAGACGAATCAGACAACCACGTAGGTTGGATGTAACGTCGCTACAAAAACGTAGGATAAGCGTCGAGACACGCCTGAAGGTCGATTCCTGGAGGGCAACACAAATGTTTGATCTATCGGCGAAAGGGACAGGATTGTAGGATGGAAACCATGTCGACCACTCTGACCGCCCGGACGCCGCGGCCGCTCGCCCCGCCGTCCGACGGAGACGCCAGCCTCAGGGAGGCCCGTCGCCTTTCGACCCTGCTCGAAGTGAGCCAGGCGCTCTCGGGCACGCTGAACCTGAAGGCGTCGCTCCACCGCGTTCTCGAAATCCTGTCCCGCCATCACGGCGCCGTCCGCGGCATCGTCTCGATCCTGGAGGAAAACGGCGACCTTCGCGTCGAGGCGGCCGACGGCATCGGCGAGGGATCGCGGATGGTGCGGTACCGCATCGGCGAGGGGATCACCGGCAAGGTCGTCCAGAGCGGCAAGCCGGTCGTCGTGCCGCGGGTGAGCCGTGAGCCGGCGTTTCTGCACCGCGCCGCACGGCGGCCCGAACTGTCGCACCAGGAGCTGAGCTTCGTGTGCGTGCCGATCAGCCTGAACCGCCGCGCCATCGGCGCGCTCGCCATCGATCTCAAGTTCAAGGCCGACCGGAATTTCGAGCGCAACACGAAGTTCCTCGGCGTGGTCGCGTCGATGATCGCGCAGGCGGTGAAGATTCATCGCCTGATCGAGGAGGACAAACGCACGCTCGTCGACGAGAACACGCACCTCCGGCAGGAGCTGCGGGAGCGCTACGACTTCTCGAAGCTCGTCGGCAGCAGCGGCCCGATGCGGCAGATTTTCGAACAGGTCACGCAGGTGGCCGGCACGAACACCACGGCGCTGATCCGCGGCGAATCGGGGACCGGCAAGGAGCTGATCGCGCACGCCATTCACTACAGCTCGCTGCGCGCGAAGAAACCATTCGTGAAAGTCAGCTGCGCGGCGCTGCCCGACAGCCTCATCGAGTCCGAGCTCTTCGGCTATGAGAAGGGGGCATTCACCGGCGCCGAGTCCCGCAAGAAAGGACGTTTCGAGCTGGCCGAGGGCGGGACGCTGTTCCTCGACGAAATCGGCGACATCAATCTGTCGACGCAGGTGAAGCTGCTCCGCGTGCTGCAGGAGCGGGAATTCGAGCGGGTCGGCGGAACCGAGTCGATCAAGGCCAACGTGCGGCTGATCGCTGCCACGAACAAGGATCTCGAGAAGGCGATAGCGGCCGGCACGTTCCGCGAGGATCTCTACTACCGGTTGAACGTGTTCACGCTCTTCGTGCCGCCGCTGCGCGAGCGAAAGCCGGACATGCTGCTGCTCGTGGACCATTTTCTGGAGAAGTTCGCGCGGGAGCACAAGCGCAACATCAAGCGCATCTCGACGCCGGCCATCGACATGCTGGCGAGCTATCACTGGCCGGGCAACGTGCGCGAGCTCGAGAACACCCTCGAGCGCGCCGTCCTGATGTGCGATGGCGAGGTCGTGCACGGGCATCACCTGCCGCCGTCGCTGCAGACCGCCGAGGCGTCGGGCACGATCACCCGGGTGTCGCTCAAGGATGCCGTTGGCGCCTACGAGAAGGATCTGCTCCAGGACGCGCTGAAGTCGACGAGAGGAAACCGCGCCAAGGCGGCGCGGCTGCTCGACACCACCGAGCGGATCATCAACTACAAGGTTCGCCAGTACACCATCGACGTGCGGCGGTTCAAGTCGTAAGAGGGCAGGAAGGGCGGGATAGGCAGGACGGGCGGGAGGGGCAGGAGGGGCAGGAGGGGCGGGATCGGCAGGAAGGGCGGGATCGGCGGGAAGGGCGGGATCGGCGGGACAGACAGGAAGGTTGTCGCTGCTATACTGGCCCCCTCGCAGAGGTCAACGCCATTCCTCCACAGTCCATCGCCGATCTCGAGCGGCGCCTTAGCGCCGGGGACTACGTAGCGGACCGCGGCCTGGTCGTCTCGTTGTTCCTGGCCCTGCGCCTGGGGCGCCCGTTGTTCGTCGAAGGCGAGGCCGGCGTCGGCAAGACGGCACTGGCCTCGGCGATGGCCGAGGCGCTCGACACCGATCTGATTCGCCTTCAATGCTACGAAGGGCTGGACGTCAGCCACGCGCTGTACGAGTGGGACTACGCGCGCCAGCTTCTCGAGCTGCGCATTCTGGATGCCACCCACGCGCTCGATCGCCAGAACGCGCATCGCGAGCTCTATAGCGATGCCTTCCTCATCAAGCGTCCGCTGCTGCGTGCCATCGATCCGCAGCGCCAGAAGCCGGCCGTCCTGCTGATCGACGAGATCGATCGTGCCGACGAGGAATTCGAAGGATTTCTTCTGGAGCTGCTCGCCGAGTTTCAGATCACGATCCCGGAGCTGGGCACCGTGCGCGCCGTCGAGCCTCCCCTCGTGATCCTGACCTCCAACCGCACGCGGGAAGTCCACGACGCACTGAAGCGCCGGTGCCTGTACCAGTGGCTCGACTATCCGTCGTTCGAGAAGGAGCTTGCGATTGTCCGCCGGCGGATCCCTGACGCGCCGGCGCAGCTGGCCGAGCGGGTGACGGCGATGGCGCAGGAGCTTCGTTCGCTCGACCTGTACAAGGTGCCTGGCGTCTCCGAGACGATCGACTGGGTGGCGGCGCTCGTGGCGCTCGACCGCGATGTGCTCGATGCCGAGACGATCGACGAAACGCTCGGCGTTGTCCTCAAGGCCAGAGAAGATCTCGAAGCGCTCCGCGGACGAAAGGCGGCCGAGCTGTTCGATCGCGCCCTCGTCCGGAGCGCCGCAAAGGCGTGACGTGACGTCGCGCGAGTCGCGGCTTCCCGACAACCTGCTCGTCTTCGGACGCCTGCTGCGCCGCGCGGCAATCCCCGTGCACACGGGACGTGTGCTCGATCTGGTCGACGCCTTCGCGTATCTCGACCTCGCCGCGCGCGACGAGGTCTATCACGCGTGCCGCACGCTGCTCGTTCAGCGTCACGACCAGTTGTCCGTCTTCGACGCCGCGTTCGAATCGTTCTGGCGGGAGCATCGCCGTGGCCAGGCCGCCAGCCGACTCGCGCCACGTCCCGTCGGGGCGAGTGCATCCATCGTCGAGATCGAAGATGTGCTCGCGCCCGAGGATCTGGAGGACGACCCACGATCAGGTACTGAGTCCGAAGCCCGCGGACAGACCGCGGAAGAGGGCAGTCCCGATGCGCGACCGGGCCTGAAGACCTGGAGCAATCGCAGCGGCCTTGCGGGCAGGGACTTCGCCGCCTTCACGGAAGACGAACTCGTCGAGGCGCGGGCCGCGTTGTCGCGGCTCGTCTGGTCGCCCGGCGAACGCCGCACGCGGCGATGGGTGCGAGGGCCAGGAAAGAGACTTGATCTGCGGCGCGCGATTGCCGGAAGCCTTCGCACCGGCGGCGATGTGGTCAAGCTCCCGCGCCGGATGCGGCGCATGCGGCCGCGGCCCCTCGTGCTGCTGTGCGACGTGAGCGGTTCGATGGAGCGCTACTCGCGCATGCTGCTCTACTTTGCGCATGCCATCGCGCGCCGTCATCGGAGCGTCGAGACGTTTCTGTTTGCTACACGGCTCGCACGGGTGACCAGGGAGCTTCGACTGAGGGAACCCGATGCCGCGATTGCCGCGGTCTCCCGGTCAGTGACGGACTGGTCCGGAGGGACTCGCATCGGGGGTGCGATCAAGGAGTTCCATCAGCGATGGGGCCGCCGCGTCCTGCACGGAGGGTCTGTGGTGCTGCTAATTTCGGACGGGTGGGATCGGGGAGATCCGGCGGAACTGCGACAGGAGATCGCCCGCCTTCAGCGGAGTTGTCACCGGCTAATCTGGTTGAATCCGCTCATCGGCACCGCCGGCTACGCGCCGCTGACCAGGGGGCTTCAGGCGGCGCTGCCGTTCGTGGACGACTTCCTGCCCGCGCGGACCTTGAACAATCTCGCGGACCTCGCGATACACTTGAACGCGCTCGCCTGACGATCGCCGCAGACCATGGACATTTCCGGCTCTTACACGTTCAACGCGCCGCCCGATCGGGTGTGGGCGCTGCTCATGGATCCCGCCGTGCTCTCCTCCTGCATTCCCGGATGCGAAGGGTTCGAGCCCGACGGCGACGATCGGTACCGTGTCACGATGACTGTCGGCATGGCCGCGATCACCGGGACCTACAGCGGCACGGTGGTCCTGGTCGACAAGGTTCCGCAGACCTCGTACGGCCTGGTCGTGGAAGGGCAGGGGCGTCCCGGTTTCGTGAAGGGCACGTCAGCGGTGCATCTTCGTGCTGACGGAGAAACCACCGTCGTGGACGTGACCGCGGCGGTGCAGACCGGCGGAGCGATTGCGCGAATCGGTCAGCGCCTGATCGGCAGCGTCGCGAAGATGATGATGGACCGTTTCTTCGCGTGCCTGCAGGGAAAGCTCGGCTCGTAGTGTCCCGTCTTCACGGATCGAAAGTCCGGCTAAAGCCGGACACTACCTGGAAACGAAACTGCTCCCGCCATCGGTAGTGTCCGGCTTCAGCCGGACCTTATCCGATTCGCGCGAGCGCCTGCTTCAACGCCCGTTCGGTGAACACCGGGATCATCGCGCGCCGATACTCGGCGCTGCCGTGAATATCGGAGTTGATATCCTCGAGCGCGGCGCCGGCACCGCGGGCGGCTGCCTCCACGCTGGCGGAGGTTGCCGGCTTTCCTTCGAGCGCCTTCTCCACTTCGGTCAGCCGAGTCGCGTGCGAGCTCGCGCCGGTCAGGCCCGCGCGCGCCGACTGAATCACGCCGTTCTTCACGTTCAGCGCGGCCCCGATGCCGACGATCGCGAAGTGAGATGCCCGCTGATGGAGCTTGGCGTATCCCGCCGACTTCACGGGTGTGAACTGGATGCCGGTGATGATTTCATCCGCGGCGAGATCCACCGTGAAGAGGCCCTGGAAGAAATCGCTGGCCTTCACTACGCGCGATGCTGCCGGTCCTTTGACCTGGATTTCGGCGTCGAGCGCCAGCATCATGGCCGGGTAGTCGGCGGCCGGATCCGCATGCGCGAGGCTGCCGCCGAGCGTTCCGCGATTGCGAACCTGCGGATCGCCGATCTCGGACGCGCAATCCGATAGCGCCGGACACGCGCGCTGCAGCAGCGCGGACGAGGCCACGTCGTGATGGACCGTGCCCGCGCCGATCTCGATCTTGCCGTCCTTCTCGCGAATGCCGGACAGGCCGGGTATCCGCGCGATATCGATCAGGATCTTCGGCTCGCTGAGTCGAAGCTTCATCAGCGGCACCAGGCTGTGGCCGCCGGCGATGAACTTTCCCTCACCCTTGGTCGCGCCCAGCTTCGCCAGCGCATCGTCGAGCGAGGTGGCCCGGCTGTATTCGAACGGCGTCGAGATCACGACTGACCTCCCTGGCCCTGCTGGCCTCCCTGGATGATGCGCCACAGTTTTTCGGGCCGCAGCATCATGTCGATGTGCTTCACGCCGAACCCGCTGAGGGCGTCGACCGCCGCGGCGACGATGCTCGGCGTCGATCCGAGCGTGCCGGCTTCACCGACTCCCTTCGCGCCGAGCGGGTTCACGGGCGTCGGGGTCACCGTGGCGTCGAGCTCGAACCGCGGAAAATCGATGGCGCGCGGAATTGCGTAGTCCATGAACGAACCGGTCATCAATTGGCCGTCTTCGTTGTAGACGACTTCCTCGATCATCGCCTGGCCGATTCCCTGCGCGAGGCCGCCGTGAATCTGGCCTTCGACGATCAACGGGTTGATCAGGTTTCCCGCATCGTCGACGGCGACCATCCGCAGCAGTGTTGGTTCGCCGGTCTGGCGATCGATCTCCATCATCGAGATGTGACAACCGAACGGGTAGGTGTTGTTGGACGGCTCGAAGAACGCTTCGTCGCTCAGGCCGGGCTCCAGGCCGGGAGGGAGCGGAACCGGAACGTAGGCGTACGCGGCGACGCTGGCGAACGACTTTCCTGAGGCCGGTGAGCCTTTGACCGAGATCATGCCGTTCTCGAAAACGAGATCGTCCTCGTGCGCCTCGAGAAGTGCGGCGGCGAACTTCGCCATCTTGGTCTTCACCTTGGCGCCGGCCATCTGCAGCGCGGCGCCGCCGACCGCCTGCGATCGGCTGCCGAAGGTGCCGATGCCCTGCTTGACGACGCCGGTGTCGCCATGAAGGATGGTGATGTCGTCCATCGGCACGCCGAACTGGTCGGCGAGCATCTGCGCGAACGTCGTCTCGTTGCCCTGGCCGTGCGGAGATGCGCCCGTCGTAGCGCTGATCCGCCCGTCGCGCTCGATCGTCACCTGCGAGTGTTCCCAGCCGCCGGTCGGGAGCGCCGCGGACGGCCCGATGCCGCACACTTCCACGTACATCGAGAGGCCGAGTCCGACCAGGCGTCCTTGCGCCCGCGCCGCGTCGCGTTCAGCCTTCAACTGATCCCATTTCGCATTCTTCAACGCGAGGTCGAGCGCCTTCTCGTAGTCTCCCGAGTCGTAGATGGCGCCCATCTGGGTCGCGAACGGAAACTGGGACGGCTTGATGAAATTCTTCCGGCGGAGTTCGGCCGGATCCATCTTCAGCTCGCGGGCGAGCATGTCCATCGCGCGCTCGACGAAGTAGGTCGCTTCGGGCCGACCGGCGCCGCGATAGGCATCGGTCGGCGTCTTGTTCGTGAAGACTTCGGTGAGCGTCGTGCGAATCGCGGGGATGTTGTACGTCGCGTTGGCCATCATCATCGTCAGCGTTGGTATGGCCGCGGTCAGCAGCATGTTGTAGGCGCCGATATCGGCGATGAGCCGTATCTTCAGCCCGAGAACGGTGCCGTCGCGCTTTGCCGCGAGATCCACGTATCCGAGAATGTCGCGGCCGTGCGTCGTGGCGACGAACGCCTCCGATCGATCCTCGGTCCACTTCACCGGGATGCCGAGGCGCTTGGATATCGCGGCGGTGACGTACTCTTCTCCGTAGATGTTGATCTTGGCGCCGAAACCGCCGCCCACTTCCGGCGCGATCGCACGAACCCGATCCTGTCCGAGACCTGTCAGTGCCGCGATGAAGGATCGGAGGATGTGCGGGTTCTGCGTCGACGACCAGATGGTCATCGACTCCTTGCCCGGCTCGAAGTGCGCGACCACCCCGCGGGGTTCCATCGCGCTCGGCGCGAGGCGCTGGTTCATCATCCGCTGAGAGATGACGACCTCGGCCTTGGCGAACGCGGCGTCGACCGCGGAGTCGTCGACGGTGCTGCCGTCGGCGCTGACGCCGGTGCCGCTCGGCACGAGCGCAATCGCCAGGTTGTTCGGGAACGCGGGATGGATGACGGTCGGCTTCCCGGTCATCGCGAGCTCGAGATCCACCACGGCCGGCAGCGTATCGTAGGTGACGACGATGGCGTCCGCGGCGTCGCGGGCGATGTATCGATCGGCCGCCACGACGACGGCGACCGGTTCGCCGGCGAAACGGACGGTGTCGACGGCTACGGCGCGATGCTCCGGCGACGGAAACGGCGTGCCGATCGGCATGGGACCGAGAAACTCTGCGATCTCGGCGCCCGTGAAGACCGCTTCCACTCCGTCCATCGCCTTCGCGGCGCTGGTATCGATCGAGCGGATGCGTCCGTGCGCGACGTCACTGCGCTTGAACACGATGTGCTGCATGCCGATCAGCGCAATATCGTCGACGTAGGTACCGCGGCCGCGAATGAGGCGCGGATCCTCGCGCCGCTTGGTGCGCTGGCCAACGAGCTTCGGTAACACGGGTGCGACGGCCATGGCTTACCCCTTGTTCGCAGCGTATTGAATGGCGTTGACGATGTGCTGGTAGCCGGTGCAGCGGCAGAAGTTGCCGGAGATGCCCTCGCGGATTTCCCGTTCCGACGGTTTCGGGTTGTCCTTCAGCAGCGTGACCGCCGCCATGATCATCCCGGGCGTGCAGTAGCCGCACTGGAGCCCGTGCTCCTCCCAGAAGCCCTCCTGCAGCGGATGCAGGTCGCCGTCAGGCGCCAGCCCCTCGATGGTCGTGACCGTCGAGCCGTCGGCTTGCACCGCGAAGATCGTGCAGGACTTTGCGCTGCGTCCGTCGACGAGGACCGTGCACGCACCGCACTGAGTGGTGTCGCAGCCGATGTGGGTCCCAGTGAGCCGGAGCTGTTCGCGCAGGAAGTGCACGAGGAGCATGCGAGGGTCAACGTTGCCTTTGCGGACCTTGCCGTTGACCGTCATCGAGATCTGAGCCATCAGCGACCTCCTCGCGTCGAAGTGCGCAATAGCCTACTCCAAACCACGAAACGCACGAAAGACAAACCCACGAAAGACACGAAGAAGAAACGATCTTTTTCGTGGTCTGCGTGTTTCTTGTTTTCGCGTGTTTCGTGGTTCGGGCAGTTATCGGGCCGCGGCGGTGGCGTAGGCGTCGGCGGTTTCGTGAGCGTGGTACGAGCTTCGGACCAGCGGTCCCGACTCGACGTGCACGAATCCCATGTCGAGCGCGGCCCGCTTCAGGTCGGCGAATTCGTCGGGATGGTAATAGCGAACCATCGGGGCATGCTGCGCGGTCGGACGAAGGTACTGGCCGACGGTCAGAATGCCGCAGCCGGCATCGCGCAGGTCGCGGAACGTGGCGATCAGCTCCTCGCGCTCTTCGCCGAGGCCGACCATCAGCCCGGTCTTGGTTGGGATGTCGGGTGCATACCGGCGCGCGCGGTCGAGCAACTCCAGCGTGCGAGCGTAGCGTCCGCCCGAACGCGCCATTCGATAGAGGCGCGGCACCGTCTCGGTGTTGTGGTTCAGGACGTCGGGCCTGGCGTCGAGCACCGCCTTCAGGGCCGCCTCATTGCCCTGAAAGTCCGGGATCAGCACCTCGATCCGGCACTGTGGAAGCCTCGCGCGCGTCTCCCGGATCGTGTCGGCGAAAATCGATGCCCCGCCGTCCTCGAGATCGTCTCGATCGACCGAGGTGATCACGACGTAGTTGAGATCCAGCGTGCGGATGGCGTCGGCGACCCGGATCGGTTCACCGGTGTCGACGGGGTTCGGGCGGCCGTGCGAGACGGCGCAGTACGAGCAGGCTCGCGTGCAGACGTCACCAAGAATCATGAACGTCGCGGTGCCATGGTTCCAGCACTCGCCGATGTTCGGGCACTGCGCCTCTTCGCACACGGTGTGCAGCTTCAGCTCGCGCATCAGCCCCTTCAGCCGCGTGTAGCTGGGCGAGCCGGGCGCTCGGACTTTCAGCCAGTCCGGCTTGGGTTGACGAGGTTGAGCCGCGGCGGCCGGGGTGAGCGAAATGACGCGAGGCACTTCTCTGTATTATATCGAGCCGTGGCGCTCTTCCATCACATCGACCTCCGCGTGATGTGGTCGGACACCGATCCGGCCGGGATTGTCTGGTTCGGCGTCTTTTTCCGCTACTTCGAGCACGCCGAGGAGGATCTGTATCGGCAACTCGGGAGCGATCGCACGAAGCTTCTGCACCAATTGAACATCTTCATGCCGCGGACCTCGCTGCAGTCCGGATTCCGGTCGCCCGCGAGGCTCGGCGACGAGATCTCGGTCGGCATCGGCGTATCCGCGATGACGGATCGGCGGATCGGGTTCGCGTTCGACATTCACGAGCGCGGAACCAATCGACTGATCTGCGACGCGTCGTATCGCGTCGCCTGTGTGGACGCGACGACCTTCGCGACCCGGACCTTTCCGGACGAGATCGTCTCGCTCCTTGCTCCCGCGAGGGTGACCATCGCGGACCAGGATCGTGCCGGCGATCAGGAGCTCAGGACCAAGGGGTTCGCGTGACCGCCATCTCCGCCGAAGCGCTCGGTGTTCCCGACACGTTCAACGCAGCGTCGCACTTTGTCGATCGCAACGTCGCCGACGGGCGGGGCGGTCATGTGGCGATCGAGTGCGGCGACGCACGCCTCACCTACGACGATGTCTCGCGGCGCGTGAATCGCTGCGGCAACGCCCTGCGCGACATCGGCGTGCGCGCGGAAGATCGAGTGCTCCTGCTGCTTCACGATGGGCCGGAGTTCGTCTGTGCCTTCTTCGGCGCGATCAAGATTGGCGCCGTGCCCGTCCCGCTCAACACGCTCTGGAAGTCCGCTGACTACGAGTACGTGATTCGCGATTCGCGGGCCGCCGTGCTGGTCGTGAGCGCGGAACTTCTGGACGTCGTCGAACACATTCCTGATGCTGGCCGGCGATCGCTACGTCACATCATCGTCGCCGGTGGCGGAGAAGAGACGAGGAACTATTCGTCGTTCGCAGACTTCGAAGCGCGCGGAGCCGAGATACTCGAGGCGGAGCCGACCAGCCGCGACGCGCCTGCGTTCTGGCTGTATTCGTCGGGCAGCACGGGCGCGCCCAAAGGATGCGTGCACCTCCAGCACGACATGGTCGTCTGCGCGGAGCTGTTCGGCAAGGGCGTGCTGGGGATCCGCGAGACCGATCGATGCTTCAGCGTCGCGAAACTGTTCTTCGCGTACGGTCTGGGCAACGCGTTGTACTTCCCGTTCTCGGTCGGGGCGACGACGATTCTCTGGCCGGGTCGCCCGACTCCCGAGAACGTCTACGCGGTCATCGAACAGCACCGGCCGACGTTGTTCTATTCGGTGCCGACCGGTTATGGAATGCTCCTGGCACACAGCAGGCCTGCCGCCTCCGCGCCTGACGCGCTTCGGCGTGCCTCGCCGGAGCTCGCTGCCACTTCGGACGAGCGAAGGCGGGAAGGCCTGCACTACAACCTTCAAGACGATCAGAAGGCCGGCCTTCCAGACGGTCGTAGTGCGGACCTTCAGGTCCGCGACTTCGACCTCTCGTCGATCCGTCTGGCGGTGTCGGCAGGGGAGGCGCTGCCCGCTGCGCTCTATCATCGTTTCAAGGAGCGGTTCGGCGTCGACATCATCGATGGCATCGGATCGACGGAGACGCTTCACATGTTCATCTCGAACCGTCCGGGCGCCATCCGCCCGGGCTCGAGCGGGCTGATCGTGCCGGGGTACGACGCGCGGCTGCTGGACGACGAAGGAGATGCCGTGCTGCCCGGGGAAATCGGGAGCCTATGGATCCGCGGCGACTCGGTGTGCGCCGGCTACTGGAATCAGCACGAGAAGACGAAGAACACGATCGAGGGCCACTGGATCCGCACCGGCGACAAGTACACGCAGGACGTGGACGGCTTCTACTGGTACTCGGGCCGCAGCGACGACATGCTCAAGGTCGGCGGCTTGTGGGTCAGCCCGGTCGAGGTGGAGAACGCGTTGGTCGAACATGCGGCTGTGCTGGAGTGCGGGGTCGTGGGCCACGATGATCATGACGGGCTGCTGAAGCCCATGGCGTTCGTCGTCTTGCGCGCGGGCGTGCAGGGATCGCCTGACCTGGCCAGCGAACTGCAGCGGTTCGTGCGCGAACGCCTTGCCGAGTACAAGCGCCCCCGGTGGGTCGAGTTCGTCGCCGAATTGCCCAAGACCGCGACGGGAAAGATTCAGCGCTTCAGGCTCAGAGCGCTGGCCGTGAAAGAAGGCGGCCGGGCCGCGACCTGAAGGCAGGATCGCGCCTCAACGATCGCGCGGCATGATTCGTCTAAGGTGGACATGCGCGACTTCAGATACGCCGTTCGCCTGCTCCTGAAGAGCCCGGCCTTCACCCTCGTGGCCGTCACCACGCTGTCGCTGTGCATCGGGGCGAACACCGCGATCTATACCGTCGTGGACCGCGTGCTGCTGCGCGCGCTCCCATATCCGCATCCCGAACGTCTCGCGATGATCTCGCGGCACTACGAAGGCCCGCGCGGCGCGGAAGATGATCTGTCGCAGAGCGGCTACACATGGGTTGCGCTGCGTGAAGGCGCCGCGGATGCCATCGATCTTGCCGCCTGGTCGGGCCTCGGCGGCGGTGTGAACCTGGTGGCCGACGGCCGCGCGACGTCTGTTCCGCAGCAGCGCGTGTCGGCGGGGTACTTCCGCGTGCTCGGCGTCGCACCGGAACTGGGCCGTGAATTCACGGACGAGGAAGACCGCGTCAACGGTCCCGCGGTTGCGGTGGTCAGCCACGCGCTCTGGGTTCGCGCGTTCAACGCGGACCGCGCGATCGTCGGCCGGTCGGTCACGTTGCGTGGAGAACCGCACGTCGTGGTCGGCGTGATGCCCGCGGCGTTCAACTGGTACGCACCCGTCGATATCTGGACACCGCTGCGCCCGTCACCGACGGGGGAAGGCGGCGGCGAAAACTACGGGCTGGTTGCCAGGCTGAAGGACGGGGTCAGCTGGCCGCAGGCGACGAATCAGATCGACTCGGCCACGGCGGCTCTCGCCCGTGAACGGTATCGCAGCAACCATCTCGATACCACCGTTCGGTTCAGCGCTGTGCCACTTCAGCGCGGCCTCACCGACGACTCGCGGCGTCCTCTGTTCATCCTGTGGGGCGCCGTCGGCGTGGTACTGCTCATCGGCTGCGTGAACATCGCCGGCCTGCTCGTCGCCAGGGGCATTGCGCGAAGGCCGGAGATCGCGATGCGCATCGCGCTCGGCGGCAGCCGCGGTCTCGTCGTGCGGCAACTGCTCACCGAGAGCGTGGTGCTGGCCGTGTGCGGCGGCGTCGGCGGCCTTGCGATTGGATTTGCGGTCTCGCGCCTGTTGGCGTCGTGGTTGAACGCGGCGTTCGGCGTCACGGGAGAGACAGGCCTCGATGCCCGCGTGCTCGCGATCACGAGCGGGTTTGCGCTTCTCACGAGCGTCGCGTTCGGCCTCCTGCCGGCGCTCCAGGCCACCCGTGTCGACTTGCGCAGCGCGCTCGTGGATTCAGGTGGAACGTCAGTCGCCGGCGCCGCTCGCAGCTGGCCGAGACAGTTGATGGTGGCCGGTGAAATCGCGCTCGGCGTCGTGTTGCTCGTCGCCGCCGGCCTCCTGGTTCGATCGTTCGGCTACCTGATGGGACAACGTCCGGGATTCGACAGCACGCACGTGATGACCGCCACCGTGTCCTTGCAGGATGCGCGCTACCGAACCGCCGACGGCGTCGCACGGCTGTTCGACAGGACGCTCGAGCGCATCCGGACGGTCGCCGGCGTCGAGCGTGCCGCCGCAGCCCTGACGCTTCCGTACGAGCGCGCGCTCAACAACGGGTTCCGCCTCGTCGGCAGCGACGCGCCGGGACAGATGATGAACATGACGTACGTGACGCCGGAGTTTTTCGACGCGCTCCGAATCCCTGTCGTCCGCGGACGCGTCTTCACAGCGTCGGATGCTCCGGGAGCGGCGCCTGTCATCGTCGTCAACCAGGCGTTCGTGCGGAAGCACTCGCCAGACGAGGATCCGATCGGCCGGCAGATCCAGAGCGGCAACACCGCGCGCACAATCGTCGGCGTCGTCGGCGACGTGCAGCAGAAAGTCGGATTCGGCACCTTCGGTCCTGTCGGGGCCGCGCCCGCGTCCTACGTGCCCGTGGCGCAGATCTCCGACGGTTTCGTGACGATGGTGCACACGTGGTTTTCGCCAAGCTGGATCGTGCGGCTGTCCGGCCCGCAGGAAGGCATCGTGAGGCAGATGCAGCAGGCAGTGGAATCGGTTGACCCGCTGCTGCCGGTGGCGAAGTTCCGAACGCTGGATGAGGTCCGCGGCGAAGCGGTCGCGACTCCACGTGCGCAGGCGCAGCTCCTCGGAACGCTCGCCGGCCTTGCGTTGCTGCTGGCCGCCGTTGGTCTCTACGGCCTGGTCGCCAGCTCCGTCGCCGAGCGGACGCGCGAACTCGGGATCAGGCTGGCGCTTGGCGCGACATCGCGCCAGGCCATTGCGGCGGCCGCGATGCCCGGAATCGTGCTCGCCGGCGTCGGAGTCGTAGTCGGCGGCGTCGCGGCGCGACTCACCGTGTCTACGCTGCGTCATCTGGTCTGGGGCGTCTCGGTGGCGGACCCGATCACCTTCGTCGCGGCGATTGCCACCGTGCTCGGCGTCGCGTTAATCGCCACGCTGGTGCCGGCCTTGCGGATCGCGCGATTGAATCCGATCAAGGCGCTGCGGTAGCGCAAGGTCCGGCTAAAGGCGCACAGTACCGCGCGTCGTTATTGAGCTGCGCCTCGTGTCCTGAATCCCGCGACAAAGAAGTCGGCGAACAGGCCGGCGATGGCTTCTGAGCTCGATGGACCATCGGGACTGTACCATCGCGGGATCCAGTTCACCGCCCCAAAAAGCGCAAAGGCGAGCAGCTTCGGATCGCCCTTCGCGAATACCCCGTCGGACATCCCCTCCTCGATCACGCGGCGGACGCCTTTGTCGAAGGCGTCGCGGCGCGCGATCACTGCCTTGAGGTGCGCGGGTGAAAGCGCTTCGAGATCGAGAAAGAGCGCCGTGCCGTGCAGCTCGTCGAGAATCGTGTGCACGAAGGCGTCGATCAGGCGCCGGAGCTTGGCGTCTGCCGCCGCGCCACTGCTTTCGATCTCTTCGAGCAGCTGCGTCAGCCGATCGAGCGAGTACTGGTGGCAGGCAAAGAGAATCTCCTCCTTGTTCTTGAAGTAGTAGTAGAGGTTTCCCTTCTTCATGTGCAGGGCGGCGGCGATCTGTTCGACCGTCGCACCGTGATAGCCGAGCCGCCGGAACGCCTTGGCCGCGCTTTTCAGGATATCGACGCGAGTTGACGCCTGGGGATCGGCGTTGCGCGGGCGGCGCCGGCGCCTCGCCTGGCCCGTCCTCGACGGTCGCCCGAGGGAAGAGGTTGACTCGTTGATTGCCACAGTTCTAAAGTATTTGAACGAGCGTTCAATTTCAATGATCACTTTTGATACGCACCCCGACCGCTACAAACACTGGAAGCTGACGTTCGACGGCCCCGTCGCCACGCTCTCCATGGACGTGCGCGAAGACGCGGGGCTCTCGCCGGACTACACGCTGAAGCTGAACTCCTACGACCTCGGCGTCGACATCGAGCTCGCCGACGCGATTCAGCGCCTGCGGTTCGAGCATCCCGAGGTGCGGACGGTGATCGTGACGTCGCTGAAGGAACGCATCTTCTGCGCCGGGGCGAACATCATGATGCTGCGGGGCTCGTCGCACGTGGCCAAGGTGAACTTCTGCAAGTTCACCAACGAGACGCGCCTGGCCATCGAGGACGCAAGCGCCCATTCCGGATTGAAGTTCCTCGCCGCCCTCAACGGCATCTGCGCCGGCGGCGGCTACGAGCTCGCGCTCGCGTGCGACGACATCCTGCTGGTGGACGACGGCAATTCGGCGGTGAGCCTGCCGGAGGCGCCGCTGCTCGGCGTCTTGCCCGGCACCGGCGGCCTTACGCGCGTCGTCGACAAGCGGCACGTGCGCCGCGACCTCGCCGACTTCTTCAGCACGCTCGTGGAAGGCGTGAAAGGAAAGCGCGCGGTCGAGTGGAAGCTGGTCGATGCCGTGTACCCGACCAGCCAGTTCAAGGACGCCGTCCAGAAGCGCGCGCGCGAGCTCGCCACGGCGTCGGATCGGCCGGCAACCGGTCCCGGCATCGTGCTCAACCCGTTGAACCCGACCGTCACCGAATCGTCGCTGAAGTACTCGGCGGTGACGATGACGATCAACCGCGAGAAGCGCACGGCCGACCTGACGATTCAAGCGCCGACCGGGCCGCAGCCGTCGACTCCCGACGAGATCCTCAAGGCCGGCGATCAGTTCTGGGCGCTGCGCGCCTTCCGCGAACTGGACGACGCGTTGTTAAGGCTTCGCGTGAACGAGCC
>DASSGK010000147.1:0-3017 GCA_035693505.1 Vicinamibacterales bacterium | reverse complement strand
TAGCATCCGGCTTTAGCCGGACGTCGGCCACGGATTCCCCGATGAGCACGCGAAGTACATTCGGCGTCGACGGGAAATCGTTGTCGCCGGCGCCGTAGCCCACCCGTTCGACCTTCATCGACGGAACGGGACCGAACGATGACGCGTACGACGACACGAGCAACGCACCGGTTGGCGTCACCAGTTCCTTTTGCACCTCGCCGCTGTAGATCGGCGCATCGCCGAGCAGCCTGACCGTCGCCGGCGCAGGCACCGGAATCGTCCCGTGCGCGGAGACGACAGTGCCGCCGCCGACGTTCAACGGCGACGACACGATACGGTCGACACCGAACCAGTCGAGGGCGTACACGGCGCCGACGATGTCGATGATCGAATCCACGGCGCCGACTTCGTGGAGATGCACCTTCTCGACAGGCATGTCGTGAATCGCCGCTTCGGCGTCGGCCAGGCGCTGAAAGAGCGCCTTCGCACGCTCGCGCCCCTTCTGCGAAAGGGCCGACTGGTCGATCAGCGTGAAGATGCCGGAGAGATGGCGATGCGGATGTCCGGCCGTGCCGCCGTTTTCATGGACGTCGAACTTCGTGGCGGAGAGACCCGCCCGCACGACCCGACGCGTGCTGACCTCGCAGCCGTTCAGCGCCAGACTGCCCAACGCCGACCGCAGCTCTTCGAACGGCACTCCTGCGTCGACGAGCGCGCCGAGCACCATGTCGCCGGAGATGCCGGAAAAGCAATCGAAGTAGAGGACTCGACTCACAGCGTTACCAGTAGCCCGTTTCCTTGAAGCTGAAATACCGGCCGTCGCCCAGAATGACGTGATCGATCAGATCGATCCCCATCAGCGTTCCGGCCGCCCGGAGCCGATTCGTCAGCTCCACATCGTGTGGGCTCGGCACGGGGTCGCCCGACGGATGATTGTGGAACGCGACAACCGCGAACGCGCCGCCCATTGCGGCCTCCCGATAGACGTCGCGCGGCTCCACGATCGTCGAGTTCAGCGTGCCGGTCGCCACGAGTGCCGTTCGAATGACGCGGTACTTCGTGTCGAGCAGCACGACCCCGAACTGCTCGATGGCGCGGCCGCCGAACACCGGCATCAGAAAGGCGGCGGTCTCGCTCGGCGCCAGCAACTGCGGACGCTCCCGATACCGACGCAGCAGCGCCCGCCGACCGAGCTCGATCGCCGCGAGCACCTGCGCTGCCTTCGCGTGGCCGACCCCGGTCGCGCGGCTCAGATCGTCGACGCTCGATCGCAGCAGCCCGGGCAATCCGCCGTGAGCGGCGAGCAGTTCATTGGCGACCGCGAGCGCATTGCGATCGCGGCTGCCGCTGCCGAGCACGAGCGCGAGCAATTCGTTGTCGCCGAGAGCCGCGGCGCCGTGCGTCAGCAGTTTTTCTCTCGGGCGATCGTCCGGCGACAGGTCTTTCATCGTACTACAACAGTCGTATACTTAAGGGCCATGTCGCGCGTCGGTCGCTGCGCTGTTGTCAGCGTCGCCATCCTGGTGTCATCGCTGATGGCAGGCTGCGGCGACGATCCCCCGACCAAAGAACTCCAGCAGGCGCAGCAAGCCATCGACGAGGCGCGTGCGTCCGGAGCCGATCGATACTCCACCGACGAATTCCACGCCGCCCAGGACGCGGTCAAGCGCGCGCAAGAGGCCGTCGTCGCACGCGATTACCGACAGGCACTCAACGACGCGCTCGATGCACGCGATCGCGCGCAGAACGCGTCGAAGGACGCGGCCGACAAGAAAGCCAAGGCCAAAATCGACGCCGATCGCGCATTGCACGACGCCGCGCTGGCGATCGTGGACGCGCGCGCGAAGCTGCGGGCGGCGGAAACCGCTCATCGTGTGCCGCCGCGCACGCTCGTCCCTGCCAGGCGCGACATCGCCGACGCCGAAACGCGCGTGCAAGAAGCGCGCACAGCCTTCGACAGCGGCGACTATCTCTCCGCGATCGAGGTGCTCAACACAGCAATGCAGCGTCTGAACGACAGCGTCAAGTCGCTGCAGGGCACGGCTCCGCCTGCTGCGGCAAGGCGTCGAAGTTCGTAGCGAGTAACTCTTGGTTCTAGCGGGGTAACTCGCGGAACCACTCGCCCTCGGCGAGGACTTCCGCCCAGCCGGTCAGATAGACGCTGTCGTCGCGCCATTCGACGCGCTGCGCTCCACCCGGTGCGATGACAACCCCGTCGCGCGCCGCGCCGGCGAATTGCACAGCGGCCACAAACGACGCACACGATCCCGTGCCGGACGACATCGTGGGACCGACGCCGCGTTCCCAGATCCGGATTCGTATCGTGTCGGGGCTTTCGACGGTCGCGAACTCGACGTTTGTCGAGGCGGGAAAAAACTGATGCGTTTCGAGGGCCGCACCCAGACGATGGAAACGCTCATCGGTTGGCTGGGCGCCGAGCACGATGCATTGCGGGTTGCCGAAGTTCATCACCACGGCGTCTACCGATTCACCGGCAGCCTCGAGCCTGACCTGTTTGGTACCGTCGGGCAGTCCCATCGCCGTGCGGAATGTCGGACGATGGTCGGCGACGCCGGCGCGCGTGACCCGCTTGGGGCCGGCGGCCGTGGTGATTGTGACCGACGCGCCGTCACGATCGTCGTCCAGCAGCAGCAGCGCCGCGAGCGCCCGGACGCCGTTCCCCGAAACCTCGGCGCGTCCTCCGTCGGCGTTGAACAACTCCATCGTCGCGCCCGCGGCGGTGCGGCCGTAGACGATCAAGCCGTCGGCGCCGATGCCCGTGTGACGTTCGCACATCTGGCGTGCCAGGGACGGCAAGTCGACGCCCTTGATGTCACCGCGATCGACATACAGAAAGTCGTTGCCGTATGCGTGGGCTTTGGCAAAGCGAATCATGTCAGAAGTGAAAACGTAGTCCGATGTGGACGGCGGCCGGCGGCTGAATGGCTGTGATATCGCGGAAACCCGGACCCGTGACCACACGCTCCTCGACTTCGTTGCCCAGATTTATGACGTTATAGCCGTCGATAAAGAAA
>DASSGK010000146.1:0-5897 GCA_035693505.1 Vicinamibacterales bacterium | reverse complement strand
GTGGTGCAGCACATCGTTTGAGTCATCTGCTGGCGTGTCAAGTCCGCCGACCGCCTGTCGGCTGGCAGTTCGAGCAGTCGACCCACTGATATTCAATTCGTGCCGAAGCTGGTAGTTTCGCGAGCTGTTCGGCGCGCCGCTCTGAAATATTCTTCCACCCGGTTATCCGACCCCAGCGAGGAACCTTATGAGCGAAACCATCTGCCCGACTACAGACGTGTGGCGCCGCGAGATCAACCAGGCGGTGCGTGACTTCGCCGCATCAGGAGCGACCGGCGACGAAGCGGTGCGAACATTTCTCACGACAATGCTGCGGGAGGTTGGCGAAGCGCTCGGCATCGACTGCAGCACGCTCGTCGAAGTCTCCGACGACGGCAAATGCCTGCCGGTGATGTATTCATGGTGCCGGACGGCGAGCGACGGCGATCGGCCGTTCGAATCGCGCGAATCGCTCTCGCTCGTCGAAACACTGCCGCTTCAGCGCGAAGCCATCCTGCTGCGAGCCGACGATGACGAGACCAGCGCTCCCGACATGCCGGAGGCGAGAGAATGCCTGCGCCAGGCGGGCGTCGCCGTCGCGCTGCTGGTGCCGATCACCGCCGCGCACCGGCTCGCGGCCGTGTGGATGTTCGGCTCGTTCTCGAGCGCGTATCAGTGGCCGGACGCCGCGATCGAGCATCTGCAGACCGTTGGAGCGCTCGTCTGGAATACGCTCGTCGCGTCGCGTCGCGACTCGGTGATCGCGGAAGTGGGCCAGAAGATCGCCCAGATGCCGATTCGGACGCGGCTCGCGCCGCCCGTCAGAAACGGGTTCAACCCGTCGCACGACTTCAACGACATCATCGGCGAGAGCGCCGCGCTGCGCGCGGCGCTGAGTGCGCTCGAAGAAGTGATCGAGACCGACAGCATCGTTCTCCTCCTCGGCGAGACCGGTACCGGAAAGGAACTGTTCGCGCGCGCCCTGCACTCGCGCGGACCCCGCCACGCCTTTCCGCTGGTCAGCGTCAACTGCGCCGCGCTTCCGGCAACGCTCATCGAGAGCGAACTGTTCGGGCATCAGCGCGGCGCCTTCACCGGAGCCATCGCGCCACGGCAGGGCCGGTTCGAGCTTGCGCATCGCGGGTCGCTATTTCTCGACGAGATCGGCGATCTTCCGCTCGAACTCCAGGCGAAGCTGCTACGCGTGCTGCAAGAGGGCAGCTTCGAGCGCGTTGGCTCCTCCCACAGTCAGGCCGTCGACGTCCGCATCATCGGCGCGACGCACCGCGATCTGAGCCAGGCTGTGGTCGACGGACGTTTCCGCGCGGATCTCTACTACCGGCTGAACGTGTTTCCGATCCGCCTGCCGCCGCTGCGCGACCGGCGCGAGGACATTCCGGCGCTGGTGTGGTCGATCATCCGCAAACGGCAGCAGGCGCTTCGCCGTCACATCGTGACCGTGACGGACGAGACGATGACGATTCTTCAGCAGCATTCATGGCCGGGTAACGTCCGCGAGCTCGAGAACGTGGTCGAGCGCGCGCTCATTCACTCGACCGGCGAGACGCTGCTGCTTCGCGATCACAACCTCGACGCGAATGCGGTCGACGCGCCCGGCGAATCGCTGGTGTCGGTCGAGCGGGCGCATATCGAAGGCGTGCTGCGCGAATGCGGATGGCGGATCAATGGCTACGGCAACGCGGCCGAACGCCTCGGACTGCATCCGAACACGCTGCGCTTCCGCATGAAGAAGCTCGGCATCATCCGGCACGAGCCGGCTCGCGATCCACAGCGTCTGCGGCCGCCCCGGGCCCAGGCAGGCTAGAGCTCGCGGATCGTCGCCGTCTCACCGTCGATTGTGACGCCCGCGTAGCCGTGCGGGCGCCGCCCGCGAGGCATGCAGGTGCGGGAGTTGCACCGGCACGGTCGGAGCAATCACATGACCCGACGGTGCATGGCCTGCGTGCTGTCGCTGACTCTGCTGCTTTCGTCGGCGGTGTCATTGGCGGCGCCAGGGCCGGCGTCCACACCCGTCGACGGCGGCTGGCCGCGCGCGTACACGACGACGTCAGGCGGCCAGGTCACGCTCTTCGAACCCCAGATTGTCAGCTGGACCGACCAGAAATGGATGGTCGCGTACGCGGCCGTGGCGTACGCCGGCAAGGACGACAAGATGCCGGCGCTCGGCACGCTGCGGATCGAGGCCGCGACGAGCGTCTCGGTGCCCGAGCGGCTCGTCAACTTCTCGCAGCTGAACATCACGATGGCCAACTTTCCCACGCTCCAACGGGAACAGCTGACGGCTGTCGTCAGCGAGATCAACGCATCGGTGCCGCGCGAGGACCGCGTAATTGGTCTCGATCGCGTGCTGGCCGCTGTCGACAAGAGCGAGATCAAGCCGCGCAACAACAGCGGCGTGAAGGCCGATCCGCCAGTCGTGTTCTACAGCACGACCCCGGCAGTGCTCGTGAACCTTGACGGCGAGCCAATCTGGAGCCCGATCAAGGAGAACGACCTGAAGTTCGCGGTAAATACCAACTGGGACCTGTTCGAGCATCCGCCGTCGAACACGTACTATTTGCGGGTCAACACGTCGTGGATGAAGGCGCCGGCCGTCCAAGGGCCGTGGACGCCCGCCGGCGCGCTGCCCGACAGCTTCGCCAGGCTTCCCAACGACGACAACTGGAAGGACGCGCGCGCCGCGCTTGGGAGCCAGCGGACGCCGGCGACTGCCGAGCCGGTGTTCGTCAGCAAGAAACCTGCGGAGTTGATCCTGCTGCGCGGCGCCCCGGTCTACGCCGCGGTAGCGGGCACGAAGCTGTTCTGGGTGAGCAATACCGACAGCGACGTGTTCCGTGTCGGCCGCGACGGTCCCATCTACTATCTCGTGTCGGGCCGATGGTTCACCGCGTCGACGTTCATGTGGCCGTGGACGTTCGCCACGCCCGATCTCCCGGCAGACTTCAAGCGCATCCCTGTCGACCATCCGCGCTCCCGCGTGCTCGCGTCGGTCCCCGGCACGACGCAGGCGCTCGAAGCCGTCCTGCTCGCGCAGATCCCGCAAACGGCCCGGGTCAGCCGGAAGGAGGTGAAGGCGCCTGATGTCGTATATTCCGGCGATCCGCAATTTCAGCCGATCGAGCAGATTGGCGTCGCGCGCGCGCTCAACACCGACAAAGACGTCTTGAGAGTTGGCGATCTGTATTACCTCTGCTTCCAGGGTGTCTGGTTCGTCGCGCACGCGCCCAACGGTCCGTGGTCGCTCGCGGACGCCGTTCCCGAAGCCATCTACAAGATTCCGATCAGCTCGCCCGCGTACAACGTCACTAACGTGACCGTGGAGAACTCCGATGACGACGCCGTCTACTATGCGGCCGAACCGGCGTACACCGGCATGATGGTGGCGTGGGGCTGCGCGGTGTGGGGAACTGGATGGTACTACCCGCCGTACATCGGCTGGGGTGGCTACTATCCGGTGTACTACCCGCGCTATCCGAGCTACGGGTACGGCGCATGGTACAACCCGTGGTCCGGAGCATACACACGCGCGGGCATCGTGTACGGTCCGTACGGTGGCGCGGGCTACGCGGCGCGTTATAACCCGTCGACGGGCACGTACGCGCGCGGGGCCGCAGCGTGGGGACCTGGCGGAGCTCGCGGCGCGGCGCAGGCGTGGAATCCGCGCACAGGCACGTCGGCGCAGACGCGTCAAGGCGCGAACGTCTACGGCAGCTGGGGAACCACGGCCGTGCAGCGCGGCGATCAATGGGCGCAGACGGCACGGGTGAGTAACCGGGCGACGGGGACGATGACGCGAGCCACGCAGGGCAGTGGCGGCGGCGGTGCCGTCAGCCGGCGAGGTCCGGATGGCGGAACGACCGTCGGCCGCACGGCCGGCGGAGACGTGTTCGCCGGACACGACGGGAACGTCTACCGCAATCAGGGCGGCTCGTGGCAGAAGTACGAGAATGGCAGCTGGAGCAACGTCCAGCGTGCGACGGGAACGTCCGGGCAGCTCGGCACACGCAGCGATCAGGGCGGCATCCCGGCCGGCACCCGCGATCAACTGAATCAGGATCTGTCCGCGCGCCGCGAAGGATCGCAGCGGACATCGGATTTCGGCGCCGCTCGCGATCGCGGTTTCACGGGCGCCGGCAGCTACAGGCCGAGCGGCGGCGGATTCCGCGGTGGTGGGGGCGGCGGGTTCCGAGGCGGTGGCGGCGGCCGACGATAGCCGCCGACAATCGTCGTTCTGTTTCTTACGCCGCGGATGTCGCGTGCGCCGGCTGCGGCGTTTCCATGACGAGTTTGGGTGTTTCGAGCGCCTGATCGGCGGTGCGCGTCGCGAACAGCCGCATCAGCGCGGCGATGAGGCCGGTCCACCCGGTCTGGTGGCTTGCGCCGAGGCCGGCGCCATTGTCGCCGTGAAAGTACTCGTAGAACAGCAGCAGATCGCGCCAATGTGGATCCTGCTGGAACATCTTCGTCCCGCCGTACACCGGCCGGCGGTCGTGCGCATCACGCAGGAAAATGCTCGTCAATCGCCGCGTGATCTCTTCGGCGACCTGATAGAGCGTCATCATCCGGCCGGATCCAGTTGGACACTCAATCGTGAAATCGTTGCCGTAGTACGCGTAGTACTGATACAGGGCGCGAACGATCAGCGCGTTGACCGGCATCCAGATGGGCCCTCGCCAATTCGAGTTGCCGCCGAACATTCCGGAATCGGATTCTGCCGGCGTGTACACGACGGATTGTTCCTGCTTCCCGAATCGAAAGACGTACGGATGGTTCGCGTGATAGCGTGACAACGACCGGATGCCGTACGGACTCAGAAACTCGCGCTCGTCGAGCATCCGCGAGAGTACGCGGCGGAGTTTCGATTCGTCGAGGATCGAGGCCAGCCGCCGGCCGGCATACCCGGTCTTCACCGGGTCGTGGATGAACGCGCGAAGCTCCGGCCGTTCAGCGAGGAATCGCTGGAAGCGCGGCACCAGTTCCGGCGCGCGCTTCGCGAGGCGGCCTTCGAAGATCGTCACCGCGCAGAGCGGCAGCAGTCCAACCATCGAGCGAACTTTGAGCCGCTGTGAGCGGCCGTCGGGCAGCCGCAGGACGTCGTAGAAGAATCCGTCTTCCTCGTCCCACATGCCCGTGTCGTTTCCGGCGTGGACGAGCGCCGTGGCAATCCACAAGAAGTGCTCGACGAACTTCAGCGCCATCTCGGCATATGCCGGGCGATGCATCGTCAGTTCGATCGCAATCTCGGTCATGTTCTGACAGTAGAGCGCCATCCACGCGGTGCCGTCCGCCTGCTCGAGATAGCCGCCGGTCGGCAGCGGCGCGCTGCGATCGAACACGCCGATGTTGTCCAGGCCGAGGAAGCCGCCTTCGAACGCGTTGTTGCCAGCGCGATCTTTGCGGTTGACCCACCAGGTGAAGTTGAGCAGCAGCTTGTGGAAGATGCGCTCCAGCCAGTCGATGTCGCCGTGGCCGCGGCGCATGGCTTCGAAGCGATACGTGAAAAGCGTCGCCCACGCATGCACCGGCGGATTGACGTCGCCGAAGTTCCATTCGTATGCCGGGATCTGCCCGTTGGGATGCATATAGCGCTCGCGGAGCATCAGCTTGAGCTGCTTCTTGCCGAACTCCGGATCGACGAGCGTCAGGGCGAGGACGTGGAAGGCGAGGTCCCAGGCGGCGTACCAGGGATACTCCCACTTGTCCGGCATCGAGATGACGTCGCCGTTGTACATGTGGTGCCAGTAATCGTTGCGCGGCGACGGCTTTCGATCCGGCTTGAACGGGTCCGAGCCGCGTTCCTCGAGCCACTTGTCCACGTCGTAGTGATAGTACTGCTTGCTCCACAACATGCCCGCCAGGGCCTGCCGCATGACGTTGGCCTGATCGGCGTTCAGCGA
>DASSGK010000145.1:0-6971 GCA_035693505.1 Vicinamibacterales bacterium | reverse complement strand
GGCGAGCCGCACCGCGATCTCTTTCTGCCGCGACGTCGCGCGCGCAATCAGCAGGCTCGCGACGTTGGCGCAGGCAATCAGCAGGACCCCGGCGACGATGGCCAGCAACAGCCAGAGCGGCTGGGACAACTGCTGGCGGATTGGCGATCGCCCCTGCGCGGCCGCGAGCACGTTCAGCTGCCCCTTGAGGAATTCGTCGCGTGTGTAAGTCGTCGTGCCGCTGAACGCGGCATCGAGCACTTCCTGCTCCAGGATGCCGTGAAAGTAGGGCTGCAGCGCGGCCTTCGCGCTCTCGCGCGTGATGCCCGGCTTCAACCGGCCGAAGACGTTGACCCATCGGCTGCGCCGGTTGTCGACATCGTCCCAGTTCGGCGTCATCTGCGCCTTCATCAGGACCGGCACGCGGATGTTCGGGACGTAGCCGATGTCGACGCCGTCGAACCCGGACTGCGAGACGCCGATGATCGTCAGCTTGTTGTTGTTGACGAGAATCGTCTGGCCGACGGCGTTCGGGTCCGCCCCGAAGCGCGTGCGCCAGTAGTCGTAGCTGAGCACCGCGACGGGACCGTCGCCGCGTTTGTCGTCGTCGGGCGTGATGAGCCGTCCGACCGCGGCGCCGACACCCAGCACCTGGAAATAGGTGCCTGAGACCAGCTCGCCCGGCACGCGTTCCGTCCGGCCGTCGACGCCGACGTTCATGGACACCGGACGCCGCGCGAACATGCCGGAGAAGATTTTCTGCGGCGCCGCGCCGTTGGCGACCTTGAGGCTCACGCGAGAAAGCGGCGGCGCGGCTCCGCGGTCGACGAAGTCGTCCCGGAAGTCTTCGTACATCGGGTACGACAGCATGTTGCCGCCCGAGTTGTTGCCGTAGTGGTTGCGCGGGCCGTCGAACAGGACGAGCTGCCCCGGGTCCCGTACCGGGAGCTGACGCAGCAGCACTTCGTCGACGAGCGTGAAGATGGCCGTGTTCGCGCCGATGCCCAGCGCGATGGACAGGAGCGCGACACACGTGAACAAGGGCGAGCGCGCGAGGCCGCGTGCCGCGTAGCGAAGGTCGGGGATGAGGTGCCGCATCGTGTGTCCGGAGCGCCTGAGCGCGCGTGTCTCTTAGACGGCATCGGCGGGGCGCGGGTTGACTTGCCTGCATTCCCTGCGTCAAGGTGACCGCATGCGCCCCCGTGACGGCCTGACCGCGCTGCTGATCGTGGCGTCGGCGCCGCTGAGCGGCCTGCACGGCCATTCGGGACACGCCGAGACCGCCCGCGAGCTCGGGCGGTCGATCATCAACGGCGGCCAATCGCTGAAGTATGCAACCGAATTGACGAAGATGGGGCCGCGCGTCACTGGTTCGGTGCCATATCAGCGCGCCGCCGCCTGGTGTGCCGACCGGTTCCGCGACATGGGAATCACACGGACCGCGCTGGAGCCCTTCGCAATCGAGCGCGGGTGGGAGCGCGTATCCGCTCGCGCGCGAATCGTCGAGCCGGAGAGCCGCGCCTTGCAGGTGGCATCGCTCGGCTGGGCTCCGTCGACACCCGAAGGCGGACTGGAGGCCGAGGTCGTCGCACTGGAGTCATTTTCGATCGCCGCCATCACGGCCAACAAGTCGCTGCGCGGGCGGATCGCGTTGCTCCCGGACGGGGATCCTCCCGGAGATCCCGACGCGGCCGCGCGCGCGCTCGGCGAGGCGCTGCGCGCCGCCGGCGCGCTCGCGATTCTCGCGCCCGACAACGATCCCGACAACGAGCTCGTTGCTCGAGGATTCGGCTTCGGGACGGTCGTCGGCAAGCTGCCGGCCGCTCAGATCGGTCGAGACGATGCGGAGACGATACGCAGGCAGTTGAAGCGGCAACCGGTACGAGTGTCGCTCGAGCTCGTCAATCGAGTGACGGTGGGGGCCGTCACCGTCAACAACGTGCTTGCCGATATTCCCGGGAGCGAACGACCGGACGAGTGGATCATCGTGGGCGCGCATCTCGATTCGTGGGACTTCGGCACCGGCGCGCAGGACAATGCCACCGGCGTCGCGATGGTGCTCGAGGCGGCGCGCGCCATCGCCGCGCTCGAGGAACGTCCCCGTCGATCGATTCGGTTCGCGTTGTGGGGCGGAGAAGAGCAAGGGCAGCTCGGCTCCACGGCGTACGTTCGCGCGCATGCGGCGGAGCTCGAACGAGTGGTGGCGCTGCTCAACGCCGACGCCGGCACGGGCCGGATGATCGGGTGGACCGCTCCTGGCCGCGAAGACATGGTGCGCGCGGTCCGCACGCTCGCGGGAAGCGTCCTCGACGAGCTTGGCGCAGGAACGTTCGACGAGAGTCTCCGCTACGCGTTCCAATCGGACGGCGCGCCGTTTGTTCTTGCAGGCATTCCCACGCTCGACCTGAACGCCGACGACACGACGTACGAGGACATTCATCACAAGGCGACCGACACGATGGAACGGGTCGATGCCCGCCAGCTCGCCGTCGGAGCGGCCGCCATCGCCGCCACCGCGTACGCGATCGCCGACGCGCCGCTCCGCATTGCGCCGAGGCTCGATCGGCGTGCGGTGGAGCAGCTCCGACGGAAAGGGCCCTGATGGCCGTCGAGCGGGTTCACGACGCCGGCGATCCGCGTGTCGCCGGCTATCGTGCGGTGCGTGACGGCGAACTCCTGCACAGGCTCGGGCTGTTCGTTGCCGAAGGTCGTCACATCGCGCGTCGAGTCATCGAGGACGATCGATACCGCATCGAGTCGCTGTTGGTGAACGATGCCGCGTTGAACGGCCTCGAGCCTGTGCTCGGCCGGCTTGGTGCCGACGTGCCGATCTTTACCGGCTCGCAGGAGATGCTCGCAGCCGTCGCGGGCTACGACGTCCATCGCGGCTGCCTGGCGCTCGTGCATCGCCCCGCGCCGCTGTCGATCGACGCGGTGGCGAAATCCGCCACGATGCTGCTGGTGCTCGAGGGCGTGTCCAACCCCGACAACGTCGGCGGCATCTTTCGAAATGCTGCGGCGTTCGGCGCCGGCGGAGTCGTGCTGAGCCCGAGCTGTTGCGACCCGTTGTACCGGAAGGCGATCAGGACCTCGATGGGCGCCGCGCTGCGCGTGCCGTTCGCGCGCGTGGATCCCGATGACTGGCCGGATGCCTTGATGCGGCTCGAGGCCGCCGGCTTTGCGACGGTCGCCCTCACGCCGCGCGAGCCGTCGGAAACGCTCGACGCCTTTGCCGCGCGGCCGCGCGCCGCGCGAGTGGCGGTGATTCTTGGCACCGAGGGCGCCGGCCTGACGCCGGCGGTCGAAACGGCCGCCGACTTTCGCGTGCGAATTCCGATCAGCAGCGAGGTCGATTCGCTGAACGTCGCGGTGGCGGCTGCGATCGCATTGCGCGAGCTCGGCAGGTTCGGCCTGCACTACAAACGATGAAAAGGCCTATCGAGAGGCCTTGGCGAGCCGCGCTCGAGCGTCGGCGGCAAGCGGATCCGCGGGGCTGGCGTCGGCCCGCAGTGAGACGTAGTGCTCGTAGTTCTTGCGCGCGTCGGCGACGCCCATGGCTTCCTGCGCGCGCGCGAGCCAGTAGTAAAGCGGCGGCAGGTAGCGCA
Organism: Vicinamibacterales bacterium; assembly: GCA_035693505.1. Lineage (GTDB taxonomy): Bacteria > Acidobacteriota > Vicinamibacteria > Vicinamibacterales > CAVVIG01 > CAVQFC01. The sequence goes on along the minus strand of DASSGK010000145.1, from coordinate 3,387 downwards.
GCGTAGGCTGGTCGGCGAAGAACGCGTCGGTCGCCTCGCCTCGTCGCTTGAGCGCGAGGTCGAACTCCGACATGGCCTCGGGAAAATGCTTCGCGTCGACGTACACGCGTCCGAGCAGCAGGCGCGCGAACCAGGTGTCGTGCCGCTTGATGCTGTCGCGGAACCCCTCGATGGCGTCGGAGTACCTCGCCTCCTGCGCGGCGATCTGGGCGCCGATCACCTGGGCGTAGGCGCTGGTTTGCGCCTGCAGCATGCCGTCGAGCGTCTGCGCGACCTTCCGCGCATCGGCCACGCGGCCGGCCTCGATCAGGACGAGCGCCGCGGGAAACAGCACGCTCTCATGTGAGCTCGAGGCTACCGCTCTGGCCGCCGCATCCGCGGCGCGTCCCTTCTGTCCCAGCGCAATGGCGATCTGCGCGTCCGCAACCAGCACGTGCGCGAATTCCGCCTTGTTCTGCCAGTCGGTGGCGTTCGCGCCGGCGACGAGTTGCTGCGCTTCCGTGTATCGCCCGCGGTACATCGCCATGTCGGCGCGTCCGAGGCGCGCGAGCCGGGCACCCAGCGGGCCGCTCGCCTCGAGACCGTCGTAGGTCTTCACCGCTCCCGCCAGGTCGCCGCTCGCCAGCATCGACAATGCGACGGGCAGATAGCCGATCGCGTACGCCGGAGTCTCGGCAACCGTGCGCGAGCCTTCGCCGATCGCGTTCGTGAAGTCGCCCGAGTACATCAGGTACAGCGCGAGATTACGGCGTTGCTTCAGATTCTTCGGGTAGATCTTCAAAACCTCGCGCGCTTCGTTGACCGCACGCTCCGGGTCTCCGGTGAGCATGTACGCCATCCCCAGGTTCCCGTGCGCGGCGCTGTCGGCGGGGTACCGCTGGAGGAGCGTCTCGTAGTTCTCGATCGCCTTGTCGTAATTGCGCGCGACCAGCAGGTAGTACGTGCCAAGCGTCCGGTACTTCTCGCGCTCAGTCATCCGGTCGACGCGCTTCAGTGCTTCCTCGTATGCCGTCTTCGTTTTCGTCTCGTCCTTGAGATCGTCGTAGACGACCGCCATCCCCGCGTACGCGCGGCCCATCCCCGGATCGAGATCGATGGCCTGCCGGTATGCCGCGAGCGCTTCCTCGAGCTTGTTGCCCCGCGCGAGATCCTGTCCGCGTTCGTACGCCCGCAGCGCCTCGAACGACGAGGCCGTCACCGTTTCAGCCGCCGCGAGCTTCTCGCGGTCGGGCGTCCTGTCGCCGAGGACCGCGCGGATCCGTGCGGTGATGGGTCCAAGCGCTTTCAGCAGGTCTGCTTTGTCGTCTGCGGACCCGGTCGCCGACCCAAGAGGCTGTGCGTTGGCCGCGTCGATGGCCTTGACCGTGATCGAGTATCCAGACCCCTTCGATTCAACGGTCCCCGTCAACACGACCTTGATGCCCTCACGCCTCGAGACCAGCAGCGCCGCCGCCTCGTCCAGCGTCGTACCGGCCTTGATTTGCCGCGCGAGGTCGCGCGCCTGATCCCGGCGATAGGTGGTGATGAACGACGCGCCTTCGATCGAGATATTGAGCGCCGGTTCAAGCGACCCGTCCAGGGACGGGTCCTGCGTCCGATTCTGGAAATCGGCGATGAGCAGCGAGACGGGTTCATGCGGCTTGTCGGGAAGCGATCGCAGCGAGTACCACCAGCCGGCCCCAATCAACACCACCGCCAGGGCAACGCCGACCGTGGCCACTCGCACGCTGATTGAACGGCGAACAGGACGCAGGTGACCGCGATCGTCCAGCGTGTCGAGTTCGGCCTCGAGCTCCTCGGATGTCTGAAAGCGAGCCGCGGGATCCGGCTCGAGGCAGCGCGCGATCACGCGAGCAAGCGGTTCGGGCACGTCGGCGGCGATCGTCCGCACCGGCGCAGGGGATTTCACGACCCGCGTCTGGGCATCGGCCAGGGCGCTGACGTTGGGCGTCACCCGGTGCCGCCCGGCGAGCATGTCGTACAGGATGAGGCCGAACGCGTAAATGTCGGCCCGTTGATCGACATTGGCGGCCTTGATCTGCTCGGGTGCCATGTACTCGAGGGTGCCGACCACCGTGCCGACCATCGTCGATGCCGCCGTCGCTGCCGGCATCACGGGTCGCGCCTTCAGCGATGGTGTCCTGCTCGCCACGGGTATCTTGACGGTTGCCGCCGTGTCGACCGATTCCCGGGGGACGGCCGATCCAGTCGTTGATCGGGCGATGCCGAAATCCATGATCACGGCCTCGCCGTCGCCGTCGATCATGATGTTGGCGGGCTTGAGATCGCGGTGGACGACGCCGGCCTTATGAGCCGCGACCAGCCCCGCCACGATGCCGCGCGCGATCCGCAGGGCTCGAGCTGGCGTCAGCTGGCCGGCGTGTCGCAGGGTGGTGGCGAGGTCGGAGCCCTCGACGTACGGCATCGTGATGTACTTGATGCCGTTGATCTCTCCGAGATCGTGAATCCTGACGACGTTCTTGTGGGTGACCTGGCGCGCGAGCACCAGCTCGCGCTTGAAGCGCCGCTCGACGTCGGCGGCCACGACCGCGTCCGCTGTCGCGTCGGGACGGATCACCTTGATCGCGACGGCGATGCCAAGCTCTGAGTCCCAGGCTTGATAGACAGCGCCCATTCCGCCCGTACCCAGGAGTCGAATGACGTGGTAGCGGTCGCCGAACGCCGCCCCCACTCCGAGCGGGCCCGTCCGTTCAGGGGACATCCCCGGCGGCGGCGGTGTTCCCAGCAAGGTCGGGGCGTCGCCTTCGGACACACCTCCAACGAAAGCGGGACCGTTGGCAACGCCCGCCGAACCGGTGTGTCCCGAACACTGCAGACAGTGGTCGGAGTCTCCCGAGAGCCGGGAGCCGCATCGGGCGCAAAACATCAGATTTACTGCAGAAACGGTGCGGAAATCATAACACGCCTGTCCGTCTGCTCATGTAGACGGAACCAACTGGCTGCAATTCGCCCGCGTTGGCAGAGTCTTCCTCGGCGCGACCTTTTCGCCCGGCGATGACGGAACTGTTGGCGTCGATCTTATTGCCCAGTTACGGGATACGATAGCAGAGCTGGGGTGAGAATGGTCGTCTCGCTCCACCGGTTCATCCCGCTTCCCGAGGACCGCCATCATGCGTCGAACATTCTGCACCATCCTGATCGCGATCGGCATGTCGATGGCGATCAACGCTCAGCAAGTCACCGAGAGCGTCAACGTCATGCCGGTCTGGATGCCGTGCGATCCCGGCGCGGATCCCAACTGCCGGAACGATCCGCGCTGGGCTGACGCCTGGAGATATGGCGACATTTTTCTCCAGCGTCAGGTGGAAGGGAGCCTGGCGCCCTCGTCGCTCAATCCCAATCGGATCCTTACGGCCTTCATCGATT
>DASSGK010000144.1:0-7724 GCA_035693505.1 Vicinamibacterales bacterium | reverse complement strand
CGGCCTGTGCTGCGCCAGCAAGTCATTGAGGGCGATCCCGGCCTTTCGATCTGAGACGGCTGCGAATAGCTTCTACTCTGCCCTGAGCGTGATCGCGGGATCGACGCGCGCCGCGCGCCACGCGGGAATGGCGCTCGCGCCGGCGCTGACGAGCGCGAGCAGAAGCACGACCGCGCCGTACGTGACCGGATCGATTCGAGACACGCCGAACAGCATCGTGACCAGCGCCTCGGTCGCGACCGCGGCGCCGGCAACGCCGATCAACGTGCCGAGCGCGGTGAGCGCCATCCCCTGGCGCGCCACGAGCGACAGGATGTCCGCGCGCGACGCCCCCAGTGCCGCGCGAACGCCGATCTCGCGCGTCCGCTCGGCGACGCTGCCCGAGAGCACGCCGTAGATCCCGGTCGCTGCGAGCAGCAGCGCCACGATGCCGAACGCCTCGAAGAGGATCAGCGCAAACCTCCGGTCGGCCTCCGACCTGGCGACGAGGCCGTCCATCGTGACGACGCGCGCGATCGCCTGGTTCCGATCGACCGACCAGATGGCCGATCGAACGGCCGGCGTCAGCGACGCCGCGTCCGTCGCGTGCGCCCGAATGACGATCGTCATCACGCTGTCCACCCAGTGCCATTGCGGCATCGCGACGTACACCGCATCGTCGGTCTCTATCGCGAGCGACGTCTGCTTCACGTTGCCCGTCACGCCGACGATGGTGTACGGCGGCCCTTCTTCCGGCCCGAATTGAATCGGCTGGCCGAGCGGGTCGCGATCGGGGAACAGACGCTTCGCGAGCGACTCGCTGACGAGCGCCGACCGCGGAGCCCCGGCGACATCGCGCGCGCCGAGCGCGCGGCCGCGGCGCAGTGGAATCCGCATGGTGTCGAGATAGCCCGGCGTCACCGCGTACCGCAGCGCTCCGCTCACGTCCTTGAGATCGTGTTGAGCGTCGAGGTGAACGCCGTATCCGTCGCGATCGCCGCTGAGCGGCAGCTGACTCGTCAAGGCCGCGGCATCGACGCCCGGCAGTTGCCCGACTCTCTCGAGGATCTGTTCGAAGAAGCGAAGCCGCGCCGCGTCCGAATCGAGGCGGCGGCCCGATCCCTGGATCTGCATGGTGAGCAGCCGCGCGGGATCGAATCCGGCATCGACGGCAAACAGTTGCTCGATACTCCGCAGGAGCAGACCGGCACTCACGAGCAACACCAGTGCCAGTGCGACTTCCGCGACGACCAGTGCGCCGCGTGTCCACTGGTGTCCACCCGCCGCGCGGCGAGAGCTCTGTTGCAAGGCCTTCTGCAAGTCCGCCCGCGATGCCGCAAGCGCGGGGACGGCTCCAACGAGCAGACCGACAAGCGTGGTGACAACCAGAGCAAACGCAAACACCGTCGCATCGACGCGGATGGCGCCGAGGCGCGGCAATCCTGGCGGGCTCAATGCGACGAGTGCGTGCACGCCGGCCTCCGCAACGAGCATTCCGAGCGCGCCGCCGATGAGGGCGACCAGCACACTCTCGGTGAGCACCTGCCGGGTCAGTCGAGTCCGCCCGGCGCCGAGCGCGGCCCGCATCGCGAACTCGCCGCGCCGTTGCGCGCCGCGGGCCAGCATCAGGTTGGTGACGTTGACGCACGCAATGGCGAGCACGAGGATCACGGCGCCGAGCACCGCCACCAGCGCGGGTCGAACCGCGCGCGTCACCTCGTGCTGGAGCGAGTTCACGACCAGACCCTGCTGCAGCGATGCCCACGGGACGCGGGGGAACTCGGGCAGCGGCGTGTGCGCAATTACGTCGAGCTCGCGCCGGGCCCGCTCCAGGCCGACGCCTGGCTCCAGGCGCGCGACCATCCGGAGATGATGACCCCACTCCCGGCCATCCGGCGTCAGCGACGTGCTGTACTGGAGCGGCGCCCAGACTTCGACCGATGGCGCGAGCACGTTCTCGAATCGGACCGGCATGACGCCAATCACCTGGAACGCCTTGTCGTCGAGCGTCACCTCGCGGCCGACGATGCTGGTGTCGGCTCCAAGGCGTCGCCGCCAAATCGCGTCGCTGAGAATCGCGACGCGCGGACCGTCGACCCGATCGTCGGACGGCTGAAAGTCGCGGCCCAGAATCGGCGCCACGCCAAGCGCGCGGAAGTAGCCGGCGCTGACGCGCTGCCCCGTCAGCCGCTCGGGCTCCGCGTCACCGACCATGGTCGGCTGCCACGGCTTCGAGACCGCAGCCGCTTCGAGTGAACGGCTGCGCTCGACTAACTCGAGAAACGTGCCGAACGTCGTCTCTTGAGGCGCACCTCCGGGACCGAAGTCCGAAATCATGATGACGCTGTCCGCCCGCGGGTACGGCAGCGGCTCGAACAGGATGGGATTGACCGCGCTGAAGATGGCGGTGGTCGCGCCGATCCCGAGCGCCAGCGTCAGTGCGATCACCGCGGTGAAGCCCGGACTGTTCTTCAGCTGACGCGCAGCGTGGCGCAAATCCGACAGGAAAACACCGACCGTCCGCTCCCAACCGTAGACGCGGGCTTCTTCGCTGACCGAGCCCGGCGTGCCGAGCTCGAGACGGACCGTGCGACGCGCCTCGGCGGGCGGAACGCCTCGAGCGATCAGGGCCGCGGCGGCTTCCTCGAGGTAGTGATCGACTTCGTCGGCAATGTCCCGATCGGCGGCGGCCGGCCGCGTCAACCCGCGAAGGCCGTGCGTGAGCTGCCGCCAGAGGGACATCGCTACTCCTGCGTCCGCAAGAGGCGCGCGACAGCGGCGGCGCGCCGGGTCCAGTCTGCGGTTTCGACCTCGAGGCGCCTTCGCCCCGCGCGGCTCAGCCTGTAGAACTTCGCGCGACGCGAGTTGTCGGTGTGCCGCCACTCCGAGTCGAGCAGCCCGTCGCGCTCCAGGCGCTGGAAGGCGGTCATCAGGGAGCCGGGATTGACCTTGAAGACGCCGCGCGAAATCTGCTCGATGCGCCTGGCGATTCCGAAGCCGTGCATCGGCTCGAGGCTCAGCGTCTTCAGGATCAGCATGTCGAGCGTGCCCTGAATCACGTCGGTCGATTGATCGGCCATGACGCGATCCTCGCGCCGCTTCATCTTGTTTGTCAAGAGGAACAAGACGAGCACGTTCTTCGGCCAGCCTAGCTCACGCCACGAAACTCAGGAAACGCACGAAACGCACGAAACAGAAAGATTCTCTATCTTTAGGTTTTCGTGTGTTTCGCGGCTTTCGTGTGTTTCGTGGTTTGATGGCTGTTGGTACGCTGGTCGCGAGCCTCGTCTAGTACGCCAGCAGCTCGCGCAGTGCGGGAAGCAGCCGCGCCTTCGGTGAGAACACGTCCTCGAGCGCCTGCGCCGCCGGCACCGGTGTGTCGAGCGCACCAAGCCGCTGGACCGGGGCATCGAGCCATGAGAACCCGTCGCGCGCCACAACAGCGGCGACCTCGGCACCAAACCCTCCCGCCATCGGCGCCTCGTGCACGACGAGACATCTGCCGGTGCGCTTCACCGATGCGAGCACGGTTGCGTGGTCCCACGGCAGCAGCGATCGGAGATCGACGACCTCAAGCGACCGGCCTTCAGCCGCGAGCGCATCGGCCGCATCGATCGCCCAGTGCACCGCGACGCCATACGCCACGACCGTCGCGTCGCGACCCGGCCGCGCGATCCGTGCGCGGCCAATCGGTACTCCGTAGTGGCCAGGCGGTACGGGCCCCTTCAATGACCTGTACAGCAACTTGTGCTCGAGAAACAGGACCGGGTTGCCGTCCTCGCACGCCGCAATCAACAGTCCCTTGGCATCGAACGGCGTCGCCGGAGCGACGACTTTCAACCCGGCGACGCCGGTAAACCAGCTCTCGACGTTTTGCGAGTGGAACGGCCCGGCGTGGAGACCGCCGCCGATCGGCAACCGCACCACCACCGGCACGGGCGCACCCCACCGATAGTGGGTCTTTGCCAGGTTGTTCACGATCTGGTTGAACCCGCAGCTGACGAAATCGCCGTACTGCATCTCGACGATGGGATGAAACCCGTCGAGTGCCAGACCCAGGCCCGCGCCGATCGCAGCGGACTCGACGATCGGCGTATTCCGAATGCGCGCCTTGCCGAATTCCTCCACGAATCCCTTGGTGACCTTGAACACACCGCCGTATTCGGCGACGTCCTGCCCCATCAGCACGGCATGGCCGTCGCGCTGCAGGACGACACGAAGCGCATCGGAGATCGCATCGACATAGCGCATCTCGGGCGCGCGATCCGCAATCGATGGTTCGGGCTCCAGCACGTCAGGCGAAGGGACGTACACGGCGGCCAGCTCGCGATCCGCGGACGAGGAAGGTTCGGGCGCGCCGAGCACACGGTCAGCGATCGCGTCAATCTCCTCGACGATCCGCTGACGCAGATCCTCCCGCGCTTTCGCCGGCATCACCCCTTCGGCGTCCAGCGTTCGCTCGAATCGCGAAATGGGATCCTGCTCGCGCCATTGGTCGAAGAGTTCCGGCGGCACATACGCCGTGCCTGACGCTTCTTCGTGTCCACGCATGCGAAACGTCTTGAACTCGATGAGCGTCGGACCGTCGCCGCGCCTCCCGCGCGCGGCGGCCTCGCTCGTCGCCGCGTGGACGGCGAGAAGGTCGTTGCCGTCGCACACGACGCCGGGAATGCCGTAGCCGGCGCCACGCGACGCGAGGTCCTCGGACGCGAACTGCTCGCGCACCGGCGTCGAGAGCCCGTACTGGTTGTTCTCGATCACGAAGATCACCGGCAGCTTCCAGACGGCCGCGAGGTTCACCGCTTCGTGAAAGTCGCCCTCGCTGGTCCCTCCGTCGCCAACGAACGCCGCAGCGACCCGCGGCTGCTCTCGCAGCTGCGCGGCCAGGCCGAGGCCGTCGGCAACCGGCAGCATCGCCGCGAGGTGACTGATCATGCCGACGATGTGACGGTCGAGGATGCCGAAATGGAAGGTCCGGTCGCGCCCGCCCGTGAAGCCGCCCTCCTTGAACAGCAGCTGACGGAAGAGCCGTTCCATATCCACACCGCGCGTCGTGAAGACGCCAAGATTGCGGTGCAGCGGCAGGATCCAGTCGTCGTCGTTCAGGGCTGCCGTCACGCCGACCGCGATGGCTTCCTGACCGACGCCCGAAAACCATTTCGACAGCTTTCCCTGCCGCAGCAGGCGGAGCATCTTGTCTTCGATCAGGCGAGGGAGCACGAGGGCGCGGTACAGCGCGATGCGATCGGCAGCGGGAATCATGGACCGTCGATTGTCCTATACTCACGCCGTGAAACTGAACCCGATGCTTCTGGCGCTGGCGATCGCCATCGCCGCTCCCGCGGCGGCGCAACCGCCGGAGCGGATTTCCGTGACGCTCGACGTGCGCACCGAGGGGCGCCCCGGACGCGACGAGGCGGCCAACCGGCTGCTCGGCGACGTCCAGCGCGGCCTCGAAGGGATTGGCGACGTCGAGGTGGTCCCGCGCGAACACGCGCGCCGTACGATCTGGATCGTCACGGGCGCCTCCCCTGCCCCGCTGGCGGCCTCGGTCATCGTCACCGAGCGCTACGATCGGGAAACGCTGATGGTCCTCGGGATCGAAGACGACGACATGGCCGAGCGGATGATGGCGCTCCAGATCGTCGTCGATCATCAGATCTTCACCGGCCGCGATTCGGCGGCGCTGGCCAAGCGGATCGTCGCCTCGGTGAACGACGGCATCTTCGCGAAAGTCCGGTCTTTGAAACCGAAGCCCTGACGCTGCCCTCGTCGAGGCGCGCTGACTTCAGGATCGCCGTTCAGCGGACAGGCGCGCAGCTTTGGTGTTGAGATAGTTCCGCTCGGGAATGCTCGCCGTACGGCCTGCGGCTCTCTGATACTTCTCGATCGCCGCCTGATGGTCGCCGGCCATCTCGAGCAGGTGCGCGCGAACCGAATCCAATCGATAGTGACCGGCAAGCCGCTTGTCGGTGTCGAGCGCTTCGAGAAGCTGCAGGCCCGTTCGCGGACCATGAACCATCGCCGCCGCGATCGCATGGTTGAGCGCCACCATGGGATTGTGGGACATGCGTTTCAGCAGGCCGTAGAGCGCCAGTATCTGGGGCCAATCCGTATCCTCGGCCCGGGTCGCTTCGTCGTGGAGCGCTGCGATCGCCGCCTGCAGCTGGTACGGACCGACCGCACCGCGAGGCAGCGCGTCGCTGATGAGCGCGACCCCTTCCTCGATCGCGTGGCGGTCCCATCGCAGGCGATCCTGTTCTGTCAGCGGAACAAGCTCGCCGTCCGCCCCGGTCCGGGCATCGCGGCGGGCATCAGTCAGCAGCATCAGCGCGAGGAGGCCGGTGACTTCGGCTTCGCCGGGCAAGACGTGATGCAGGGCGCGCGTCAATCGAATCGCTTCGTTGGCCAGGTCGGCGCGCTGCAGATCGCGGCCGCTGCTGCTGGTGTACCCCTCGTTGAAGATCAGATAGAGCACGTGCAGGACGCTGCCGAGGCGTTCGGTTCTCTCCTGATCGCTGGGAAGCCGGAACGGCTCACCGGACGCCTTGATGCGCTCCTTCGCACGGCTGATGCGCTGCGCCATCGTCGGCTCGGGCACGAGAAACGCGTGGGCGATCTCGGCGGTCGTGAGCCCGCCGACCGCGCGAAGCGTCAGGGCGATCGCCGACGAGCGCGTGAGCGCGGGATGACAGCACATGAAGAGCAGAATCAATGTGTCCTCGCGCTCGGCCGGCACGCCGCTGTCTGGCGCCGGGAGTATCTGCAGCTCGGGAGGATCTTTGATGACCGCCTCCGCATCCCGCCGCCGTCGTGCGAGCTCCGAGCGGATGTGATCGATCATCCGGCGCGCCGCGACCTGGATCAGCCAGCCTCGAGGATTGTCCGGTACGCCCTCGGAAGGCCATTGCATCGCGGCCGCGAGGAGTGCCTCCTGCACCGCATCCTCTGCGGCGGAGAAGTCGCCGAAACGCCGGATCACCGCGCCCAGCACCTGCGGCGCGAGGTCGCGGAGCAAGTGCTCGGGAGCGGCGTGGGGTGACGGGTTCGTCACAGGTCCACGGAAGGTGCGCTCATCACCTCTCGCACTTCGATCGGCATGTTCAGCGGCACGCCGGCCTTGCCGGGCGCGGCCGACGCACGCGCGGCAATCTCGTGCGCGCGCCTCGTCGAGTCGACGTCGACGATCCAGTAGCCGGCGAGAAACTCCTTCGCTTCGGCGAAGGGGCCATCCGTGACTTCGGGAACGCCGTTCGCGCCGGCTCGAACGATCCGCGCCGCCTCCGGGCCCGCCAGTCCCTCCGCGCCGACGAGCTCACCGGATTGTTTCAACTCCTTGTTGAACTGCATCATGAACCCGATGTGTGCCTTGATGTCTGCCGGCGGCCACGTGCCGATGCCGGCCGTCGCCCAACCTTCTCGAGGGGTATGCATCATCAACATGTATTTCACGTCCGTGCTCCTGGATGTCCGGTGCCGGGATTGGCGCGTTCACGGGTAAGTCGGAACCGACGATGAGTTCTCGACAGGCACCCATGGCCGAGGCGTATCTTACTGTCGGCCTTTGGCGGTTCAGCTCACCTCAGAGGTTTCGTCTCAGAGGTTTCGTCTCAGAGGTTTCGTCTCAGAGGTCCCGTCTCAGAGGTCCCGTCTCAGAGGTCCCGTCTCAGAGGTCCCGTCTCAGAGGTCCCGTCTCAGAGGTCCCGTCTCAGAGGTTTCGTCTCAGAGGTCCCGTCTCAGAGGTC
>DASSGK010000143.1:0-7063 GCA_035693505.1 Vicinamibacterales bacterium | reverse complement strand
CTATTTCCGGAAGGGCAGCGGGAACGCGTGGGGCAGGCTCGGCTACGCCATGCGGCAAATCGTCTGGACGCACGCCGACTCCGGACACATGCAATTCAACGTGTCGGAGGTCGCCGGCAACGCCACCGCCGTGGCGATCGGCAATGCGTACTATCCCGACAATCGCACGCTCTCCAGCAACGTTTCCAAGCTGGGCATCCAGCTGGCCGTCGACACGGTCTCGAACATCCTGAAGGAATTCTCGCCCGACCTCGATCGATTGTTTTCACGCACGCACGCGTCCAAACCTCATTCCTGAACGCTGGACGATTCGGCGCGCTTGGACAACAATGCGGTCCGTGCAGCGAGTCGCATGGCGCGGCGCCGCGCTTCGTCGTGGGCGCGGCCGTGATGCGGCAGAGTCTGGTTCAGAGAGGAGGCGCCCGTGGACGGCACGGAGCGGTCACGCAGGACCAAACGCACATCGTCGGCGGCGCCATCTCGACCAGACCCGTTGAGCGTGTCCCGCCAGCTGCGAGCGTCGGAAACCCGATTCGCCGCCGCGTTCGACGCCAGCCCCATCCCGATGGCGATCACGTCGCTCGCCGAAGGCCGCTACCTCGAAATCAACGACGCATTCGTCAAGCAGATCGGCTTCGACCGCGCCGAAATCTATGGCCGGACGTCCCTGGAGATCGATGTGTGGCCCACGCCGGCCGATCGCGTGGCGATGGTGACCGCGCTCCGCGAGCAGCAGACCCTTCGCAATCGCGAAACGCGGTTCCGCACGAAATCCGGCCGCCTGATCACGACCCTGTATTCAGCCACGCTCATCGAATTGGACGGGCAGCCGTGCGTTCTGGCGGCGATCGAGGACATCACGCTGCAGCGGCTGGCGGAGGACGCGCTGCGGCAAAGCGAGGCCAACTTCCGTCTGCTCGCCGAGACCTCGCCGTGCTGCATCTTCATCTATCGGGTCGACGGCCGCTTCTGCTACGTCAACCCGCAGATGACGATCACCAGCGGATACAGCGCCGAGGAGCTTGGCGGCATGTCGGCGTGGGACCTGGTGCACCCGGAGTTCCAGGCCTTCGTGCGAGCGCTCACCGAGGCGCGGTTTCGCGGCGAGGATTTGCCGTCGCGCTGCGAACTGCAGACTGTCGCCAAGGACGGCGGGACGCGCTGGCTCGATTTCGCCGCCGCCCCGATTGCCTTTGACGGCAGTCCGGCCATTCTCGGCATGGCCTTCGACATCACGACGAGCAAGTACCACGAGGAGCAGATCAAGGAGCGCACGGCGTTTCTGCAGACGCTGCTCGAGAGCAGCCCGTTTGCGATCATCGTCGGCGGTCCGGACGGCCGCGTGCGGTTCAGCAACCAGGCGTTCCAGCGCCTGTTTCAGTATGCGGTGGGCGAAGTCGTCGGCCGGGATCCCGACGACCTGGTCGGCGTGCCCAACGATCCGGAGGCGGTCGCGCTCAGCCAGCGGGTGATGAGCGGGCAGACCGTGCACCGGACGACCGTCCGGCGCCGCAAGGACGGCACGCGCGTCGACGTCGAACTGCACGCCAGCCCGCTGATGCTCGGCGGGACGTTCGCCGGCTGCTTCTGGATCTATCAGGACATCACCGAGCGGGTCGAGTCGGCCGCGAAGCTCCGCACGCTGCGCAGCCGGCTGACGCGCGTGCAGGACGAGGAGCGCGCGCATGTCGCCCGGGAACTGCACGACCACACGAGCCAGCGGCTCGCGCTGCTGGCCCTGCGCCTGGCGGAGCTGAAGCGGAACTGCGGCGACGCGGCGCCGTCGATCGCCGGGCCGCTCGACAGCGCGATCGGGCTGGTCGACGAGATCGCCGTCGACCTGCATCGCCTGTCGCGGCGTCTGCACCCCTCGCAGCTGGAATACATCGGGTTGACCCCAGCCCTGTTGAATCTGTGCGAGGAGTACACGCGCCAGAGCGGGATGACGATCGAGCTCGCATCCGCCAACGTGCCCGACACCCTGCCGCCGGACGTGGTGATCTGTCTTTATCGCGTGGCGCAGGAAGCGATCCGCAACGCCGTGAAACACAGCGGCGCCGCGCGCGTACAGCTGGACCTCTCTACAAACGGCGACAACATCCGGTTGTGCGTGCAGGACGAAGGCCGGGGATTTGCGGGGAGTACTTGCGAAGGCGGGGTAGGGCTCGGTCTGGTGAGCATGGCCGAACGCATCGGGAGCATCGGCGGCTCCTGGTCGGTCACGTCGGAAATCGACCGCGGCACCCGCATCGAGGCATCAGTTCCGCTGGCTCCCGCGCCGCTGATGAATTCGAGCGGGAGCGAGCGCTGACGAACGGGATCGGGCCGGCGGCCTTTACGATCGGCGGCCGCCAGGGGTCTGCGGAATCGGCGGCTCGCTCAGGCTGAACCAGTATTTCAGATGCTCGACGCAGCCGGGGTCCATCGGATGCTTCTCGAAGAACGCCCACACCTGGCTGCGGTCGTTCTGCAACGGAACCGCCTTTTCGTCCTTCCGATTGTCGTTGTTGTCCGGCATTGACTACTCCCTCGAAAATCGGCGACGTGGATGGTCAGTGAGACAAAAGCCCTCCGGGCTTTTGTCTCTGGCAAACTGGCGCATATACTGCGCTCAGTGCCCCTGACCTGTTGAGCACTGTTTCAAGTTTCGCGCCACCGATTTCGGCGGCTGCGCTGCCTCGTTATCGTTCACCCGAGCCCTGGATCTCCGGCCTGTGTCCTCCCACCGCGCAGATTAGACAACCTCGACGCAGACCTTTTGTTGCCATGTCTCGACTTCGAAATCCCGGAACCGAACGGCTCGCCGACAGGCTGCCCGCAAACAGCACGTCGCGGATTGGTTGCAATCTTGCCCGCATGGCGAATGTGTCGTCCGAACTGATTCACCCAGCCGCTCGCTTCGAGAGCCTTGTCGGCCGCTCGGTCGCGATGTTCGTTCATCCGTGCGCGGCCTGGCGATCGCGGCCAGGCGCCACGCGACTCCGGCTCTTCGTCGCCTACATCGTTGCCGGCTACCTTCTCTCGCTGGGCTTGCTGTTGCTCCTGTCCGCCTAGGGCGTCCTCGCTTCGGCGGTGCGGACCTTCAGGTCCGCCCGCTCGGGCAGGCCTAGAGGCCTGCACTACACCGGAGTCGAAACCGCGTTACGGTCCCGGAGTCTCCTGCGCGATACGCTTGCCCGCCTTGATCGTGACGTCGTGCGCGTCGTGCCATTCGAGGCGCACGCGGTCCTCGGCGCGGCGGTGCTGCAGCGCGCTGCCGAACCCGAGCTCCAGCAGCCGCCGCGTCCGTCGAAGATGTTCTCGCGTCTGATGATGCCGCCGATAGTGAAACGCCCGCATCAACGCGGCAAACGGTTCGCGGTGTAGATCCTCAAGGAGTAGCGGCGCGCCCGGCTGGGATGTCGACATCATTGGGCCTCCTCCCACGAGATGCTTTGATCCGCGTATCGGGTCGGTGCTGCCGTTCGTTTAGGGCAAGCCCGAGCGCAGACTCGCGCAATCCTGTCTACCGTCGAGGTCACGAGCGTCGGCTGAGCCGCCGAGGTCTGGCGACGTTGGCGTTCGGCCTCGGATCCCGTCCACTTTTGGGCGAAAATGTGGTGTGTTCCGCTTGCTTCGCGGCCGCTCGCGCCCCGCGCCGGTGATGTCCTCGATTGCGCGACGCGTGAAAGACGCCCACCTCACGTATCTGAACGATGAAAAGCTGGTCCGAATCGAGCACGCGATCGAAGAGGTCGCCCGATCCGATGTTCAGGGCTGCTTTGTCGAGTGCGGCGTGGCGCTCGGCGGCTCGGGCATCATGATCGCGAGCCTGATGCCGGAGGGACGCGCGTTTCACGGATATGACGTGTTCGGGATGATTCCTCCACCGGCGTCCGAAAAAGACGACGAGAAGTCCAGGGCACGGTACGAAACCATCCGAAGCGGCCAATCCCGCGGGATCGGCGGCGACCAGTACTACGGGTACATCGACAACCTGTACGACCGGGTCGTCGAGAACTTCGCCCGATTCGGCCAGCCGGTGGACGGCCGGCGCGTCTCGCTCTACAAGGGCTACTTCGAGGACACGCTTCACCCGGCCACGGATATCGCGTTCGCCCACATCGACTGCGACTGGTACGATCCGGTCGCACTCTGCCTGCAGCGAATCGTCCCGCGCCTCTCCGCCGGCGCGTTCCTGGTTTTCGACGACTACAACGACTACGGCGGCTGCCGCCGCGCCGTGGACGAGTTCATCGAGGCCGGCGCGGACGTGGAGATCGTCGCTCGCCAGCCGAACTTCGTGGTTCGTCGTCGCGGCTGACGTGAACGCCAGTCCGCCAGGGATCCAGTGATGCGTCGAAGACAACGAGCGCTAGCGTGGTGCCTCGCGGGCCTTGTCGGGGTGCTGTTCTGCGTCGCGGCGCAGGCGCAGAGTGCCTCGCGCCTCGAGCCCCTGCGATTTCTCCTCGGCGAGTGGCAAGGAATCGGCGATCAGGCGGGCGCGACGGGTGGATTCACGTTCAGCGCCACGGTCCAGGATCGCGTCATCGTCCGCACCAACTACTCGAACACGCCGGCGACGGCCGGCAGCCCGGCCTCGCGCCATGACGACCTGATGGTGATTTACGTCGAAGGGGACGCGGTGAAGGCCGACTACTTCGACAACGAGGGTCACGTCATCAGGTACCTGGTTCAGCCGAGGCCTGGCGGTGTCGTGTTCGTCAGCGAGATCCGACCGGGCGAGCCGCGCTACCGCCTCACGTACACCCGTGCCGACGATGCGACGATCACGGGCGGCTTCGAGGTCGCCCCTCCGGGACGCCCCGACGAGTTCGCCGCCTATCTGTCCTGGCGCGCGCGGAAGATCAGATAGGCCGCAACGACTTCCTTGCGGACTGCAGCGTCCCTTTGTCACAGGTGTGACGTCGATCAAAGACGCGTTCGCGCAAATCCACCTTCGTTGTTCGGCACGAAGCCCGATATCATGTGTCAGTCATGAATCATTCGATGCCGCGCCTGCGCACCGCACACGAAGTCGGCGACCCCTGGACCGTGACCGACGCCGCCGAGCTCTATGAGATCGAGAAGTGGGGACAGGGATACTTCACCATCGGTGAGAACGGGCAGGTCAGGGTCCATCCGACGAAGGATCCGCGGCGATCGATCGATTTGAAGCAGCTGGTCGGTGACCTCGAGCTTCGCGGCATGGGATTGCCGACCTTGATCCGGTTTCGCGACATCCTCGCGCACCGGCTGCAGGACATTCACGACGCGTTTCAGGCCGCGATCACCCAACATGAGTACGGCGGCCGTTACATCTGCGTATATCCCATCAAGGTGAACCAGCAGCGGCAGGTGGTCGAAGAGGTCCTCGAGTTCGGGCGCCAGTACCAGTTCGGCCTGGAGGCCGGCTCCAAGCCGGAGCTGCTCGCCGTCATCGCGCTTGCGAGCGACGACACGCCGATCATCTGCAACGGGTTCAAGGACGCCGAGTTCATCGAGGCGGCGATGCTGGCGCAGAAGGTCGGCCGACGGATTATTCCCGTCGTCGAGAAGTACTCCGAGCTCGACCTGATTCTCGAATATGCCGAGAAGGCCGGCGTGCGTCCGACGATCGGCATGCGGGTGAAGCTGGCCGCCCGCGGCGGCGGCCGCTGGCAGTCATCGGGCGGCTACCGGTCGAAGTTCGGCCTGACAGTGGGGGAGATCCTGCGCGGGCTCGAAGAGCTCAAGACCCGTGGCATGGAAGACTGCTTCCAGCTGCTGCACTTTCATCTCGGCAGCCAGATTCCGAATATCCGCATCATCAAGGCGGCGTTGAACGAAGCGGCACGGGTGTACGTCGAGCTCGTGAAGGCCGGGGCGAAACTGCAGTACCTGGACGTCGGCGGCGGCCTTGGCGTCGACTACGACGGGTCGCAGACCAACTTCGAGTCCAGCGTCAACTACACGCTCCAGGAATACGCCAACGACGTCGTCTATCACGTGCAGACCGTGTGCGACGAAGCGAAGGTGCCGCATCCCACCATCGTGTCGGAGAGCGGGCGGGCGGTGGTGGCGCATCACAGCGTGCTCGTCTTCAATGTCCTCGACGTGTCGGGGATGGGCGACGACATCCATCCGAACGCGGTGACCCCGGAGATGGAGCAGCCGCTCATCGACCTGATGGAAACGCACGACGGGCTGACGTCGAGGAACGCGCTCGAGAGCTATCACGACGCGCAGCAGGCGCTGGACATGGCGATGAACCTGTTCTCCGCCGGCTACCTGCCGCTCGACCAGCGGTCGCTGGCCGAGAATCTCTACTGGGCCATCTGTCTCAAACTGTCGAAGCTGGTAGAAGGTCTCGACGAGGTGCCGGAGGATCTGCAGAATCTCGACGAATCGCTCGCGGACACGTATTTCTGCAATTTCTCGCTCTTTCAGTCGATCCCCGACAGCTGGGCGATCCGTCAGCTGTTTCCGATCATGCCGATTCACCGGCTGACGGAACGCCCGACGCGCCATGCGGTGCTCGGCGACATCACGTGCGATTCGGACGGGAAAGTGGATCAGTTCATCGATCGGCGCGACGTCCGGCATACGCTGCCGCTGCACAAGTTCGACGGCTCGCAGTATTGCCTCGGCGTGTTCCTGGTCGGCGCCTACCAGGAAATCCTGGGCGACTTGCACAACCTCCTGGGAGACACGCACGCCGTGCACGTCAGTCTGGACGCGAACAACGCGGTGGTGGTCGATGCCGTCATCAAGGGCGACACCGTCCGCGAGGTGCTGGACTACGTCGAGTTCAATTCCGAGACGCTGATGGCCAAGCTGCGCGCCGACGTCGAGGCCGCTGTCCGAGCCGGCCGGTTCGACGTCGAAGCCTCCGGCCGTCTGCTCCGGTTCTACGAGGACGGGTTCAACGGGTATACCTATCTCGAGGAGCGCCGGTAGGCCCCGTCTCAGAGGTTTCGTCTCAGAGGTTTGGTCTCAGAGGTTTCGTCTCAGAGGTTTCGTCTCAGAGGTTTCGTCTCAGAGGTTTCGTCTCAGAGGTTTCGTCTCAGAGGTCTCGTCTCAGAGGTTTCACGTGCGCAAGAGA
>DASSGK010000142.1:0-4230 GCA_035693505.1 Vicinamibacterales bacterium | reverse complement strand
ATCGGACAACACGAGCCTCCTCGAATCCTGCGCGGCTCGTGTTTCCGATCCGATCTCGACTGCGTGACCGGGCCGCTACGCGGCCCGGTCGTCGAACCGCTCGTCTCTGCTCGTCTCCGTTGCTCCGTTTCTCTGTGTGATCCCGTGTTCTCCGTGACCTCCGTTCCCTATGGGGCGTCGGTCGGCGCTCTCAACAGCGTGAAGCGATCCTTCAATCCTGATGACACCACCACTTCGTTCTTCGCCGTCACGATGACGGCCCCCAGCTTCGGGATCCGGTCGACCAGCGCCATGCCTTTCTCCGGCCCGAGGATGAACACGCCCTTGGCGATGGCATCGGCGAGCATCGGGCTGTCGGAGACGATCGTCACGCTGCGGCACAACCGCGCCGGCTGACCTGTGGCCAGGTCGAGGATGTGGTGATAGCGGACGCCGTCCTTCATGAAGAACCGCGCGTAGTCGCCCGAGGTGCTGAAAGTACTGTCGCTTAAATCGACGGTGGCAAAGCTGTCGCCTTCCCTGCCGCGCGGATCGTTGATGCCGAGCCGCCAAAAACGTCCGTCTTTGCGTCCGCCTACATAGAGATCGCCGCCCGCCTGGATCATGAAATCGCGAAGGCCGGCGCGGCGGAGGATCGGCAGCGATCGTTCGACGGCGTAGCCCTTCCCGATCCCGCCAAGGTTGATCCGCATTCCCTTGCGCCTCAGAAACACCGTGCCGGCGCGATCGTCGATCTCAATCTGCCGGTAGTCGATGAGCGGCAGCCGGGCGCGAATCGCTTCTGCCGACGGGATCGAGTCGTCCTGATCCTGATCGAACTTCCAGACGTCGGTGAGCGCCCCGAACGTCACGTCGAACGTGCCGCCGGTCCACTCGCTGACCTGCCGCGCCTGCCGCAGCACATCGCGGACGTCAACGGCGACTGGAACTGCTTGAACGCCTGCTGCAGCGTTGATCCGCGAGACATCGCTGGCAGGACGCCATGTGCTCATGAGCGCCTCGAGGCGCTCGAACTCCGCGAAGACCGCATCGAATGCCGACCGCGCAGCTGCCTCGTCTGTAGTCCACGCGGTGAGATGCAGCTCCGATCCCATCGCGATGCCGACGCGTTCGACGACATGCACCTGTCCCGAGCCACTGGACGAGGTAGCTCGGCAGGAAACTGACAGCGCGATCAGGATTGCCATGGTTACGAGTGCGCTGCAGCGCGCGACACATCGCATCGACGCTCTCAGATGTAGCGGTATCATGTGCGTTCGATGAGTCAACGACGACCCGCGCCCGTGTGGGTGCGGACGCTCGACGCGCTGTCTCTGCTGCTCGCCTTCGCTGCCGCCATCGTCGCGGTATCCGGCGGGTTTCGCGCCCACCTCGGCAGCCTTCGCATCGCGGTCACGTCGCCCGTCCCCCTGATCGCGTGGTGCGTCGGCATCACCGCGGTGCGGCATATCGCGGCGCCACAGCAGCCACTCTATCGCGAGTTCCCGCAGCGCCTCGCCGAATGGTCGCGTCTGCCGGCGATTCGAACGGCGGCGGCGGCCGTGTTCGGGACCCGGGTCGTCATGTTCATCGTCGGATACCTCGCCGTGTTCATGTTCGGTTTCGCCAATGGCCGTGCGCCGCTCCGCCATTTCAACAACGAGCTGCTCAACCTGCCGGTGCGCTGGGACGCCGGCTGGTATCTGCAGATCGTCACCGACGGCTACAAGTACGCGCCCGCCGATCCCTCCATCCAGCAGAACATCGTCTTCTTTCCGGCGTACCCGATGCTGGTGCGAGTGGTCGGCCGGCTTTTCGGCGGCGACATGATTGGGTACGTCGCGGCCGGGACGATCATCTCCATCGTCTCGTTCTTCGGCGCGCTCGTTTATCTGTACGCCTTTGCGCGCGACCGTTACGGCGACGATGTGGCCAGCGGGAGCATCTGGCTGCTGGCGGCGTATCCGTTCGCGCTCTTCTTCGGCGCGCTGTACACCGAATCACTGTTCCTGCTCGGCACGTTAGGCGCGCTGTACCACTTTTCCAGGCAGGAGTTCGGCCGGGCCGCGTGCTGGGGACTGCTCGTCGGTCTCACGCGCCTCAACGGCTCGCTGCTGGCGCTGCCGCTCGCGCTTCTGGCTATCACGTCCTCATCACCGCGCCTGAAGATGCCGGCCCTCGCCGCCGCGGCCGCGCCAGTCGCCGGTCTCGTGATCTACGCGCTCTTCATCTGGAGCCTGACTGGAAATCCACTGGCGTTCGCGAGCGGCCAGATGGCGTGGGGCCGAACTTACACGGGCCTGGGAGCGTTGGTCTCGCAGCAGTACTCGATCCTCGCCAACGCCGGCCTTAGCGGATATGTGGGCACGCCCGGCTACGACGCGCTCAATGCCATGGGCGCCCTGTTTGCCGTCGCCACCATCTGGCCGGTCGCACGCCGGCTGGGGATGGCGTACGGATTGTTCATGGTGATCAACATTCTGCCTGCGCTGGCCAACGGCGGCCTGCTCTCGGTTGGACGCTTTTCCTCCGTGCTGTTTCCCGCGTTCATCTGGCTGGCCACCATCGTGCCGTCCAGTCATCGCGCCGCCTGGATTGCGACGTTCGCCGCCGTGCAGGCGTTCGGCGCGGCGCTGTTTTATACGTGGCGACCGCTGTTCTGACATTCATCAGGCGGCCGATGGTCGGCGCCCTTGCGTTGCTGACCGCGTTGACCGTGATCATCACGTGGCCCCAGGCGCTGCACTTGAGCACGCGCGTGCCCGGCCACGACGATCCGCTGTTCAGCATCTGGCGGCTCGCCTGGGTTGCCCATGCGCTGGCGCACGATCCCGGACATCTGTTCGACGCGAACATCTTCTACCCGCATGTGCACACGCTCGCGTACTCGGACGCGATGCTGTTCGAAGGGTTGGTGGCGGCGCCGTTCCTGCTGGCGGGAATGAATCCGGTTCTCGTCTACAACCTGATGTTCTTCGCGGGCATCATCTCGTCCGGCGCCGGAATGTTCATCCTGGTGCGCTACCTGACCGGAGACATTCGCGCGGCGCTGGTATCGGCCGCCATCTTCACGCTCGCGCCGTATCGCATCGAGCACTTCATTCATCTCGAACTGCAATGGACGGTGTGGATGCCGCTCACGCTCTGGGCGCTGCACCGCACGATGGACGAAGGCACGCTCGAGCTCGGTGCATTGACCGGCTTCTTCCTGTGGCTCCAGATCATTTCATGCGTCTACTACGGCGCCTTCCTTGTCCTCGTCGTATCGGCGGCGGGGGTCATGTTGATGGCGTCGCGGCCGGCGCAGGCCCGCCGAGCCCTGCGGCCGCTCTGTCTCGGTGCCCTGCTCGCCGCGGCGCTCACGCTTCCGTACACGCTGCCGTACCTCGCGGCAACCCAGGAGCTCGGTCCTCGGCCCGAGGGAGACGTACTGACTTTCAGCGCAGCGTGGGGCAGCTATCTCGCAGCGCCTCGGGAAAACTGGCTGTGGGGATGGACCGCCTGGGACTTCATCGGCAACGAACGTCACCTCTTTCCAGGCGTCGTGGCCATCGTGCTCGCCATCGTCGCGCTCGCGTGGCGCCCCCGGCGCATCGTCTGGATCTATCTGGCACTCACGTTGATGTGCATCGAGCTGTCGCTCGGCCTCAACGGCAGGTTGTATCGCTGGCTCTACGATCATTTCTTCGCATTCCGCGGATTCCGCGCGCCGGCGCGATTCGCCATCCTCGCGTGCTGCGCCATGTCGGTGCTGGGGGGATTCGGGTTCCTCTTCCTGGAACGCCGGCTCCTCGCAAAGGCGCCCGCCCGGCGTTACCTGCTCATCGCGGTGCTGGTCGCCATCGGCGTCGAGTCGGGATCGTCACCGCTGGATCTCGCCGAGCAGCCCACGAAAGTCCCGCCGGTGTATCGCTTCCTGCAGGGCGCCCCGCACTCGGTGATCATCGAATTCCCGATGAAGGACTACAACCCGACGTACATGTTCTGGTCCACGTATCACTGGCATTCGCTCATCAACGGGTACAGCGGCTACCAGCCGCGCGATGTCAGCGACACGATGGCGTTGATGCCGACGTTTCCAGACGATGACTCGGTCGACCGGCTGAAGGCGCTGCGCGCCCGCTACATCCTGGTGCATCAGGCGTTCTACCAGCCTGAGGACTACTCCGAGCTGATGTACGAAATCGCGCAGCGGCCGGAACTGATTTCCGTCGGCCGCTATCGTGACTGGGTGGGAGGGGATACGCAGAT
>DASSGK010000141.1:0-33305 GCA_035693505.1 Vicinamibacterales bacterium | reverse complement strand
CGTCGCGGGCGCGGCGCACGATCTCGTCGAGATCGCCGGCGAACGCCTCGTCGGCGAGATGGCAGTGGCTGTCAATCATGTCACTGCACGTCACGCGGCCGCGAGAGGCGCGGCTGGCGCGATTCAAATGCCGCGAAGTCGGCCTCGAGCGCGGCCTTCAGACGCGTTCGCGTCGGTTCGTCGGCGAAACTATACGCGATCGAATTCCGCGCGATTCGCTTGAGCGCGGGATAGTCCAGCGACTGTTCGTCCACGGCCTTCCTGTACTCCAGCGTCAACGTGGAACGCGACACACCGGCATCGTCGGTCACGAGCGCGATGGGCACGCCGTATTTCAGGTACGCCTGCAACGGATGGCGGCTGCCTCTGACGCCAAGAATCAAGTCGCTGCTGCTCAGGGCCACCTCGACGAGCACCTTCTTCGCGGCCAGCTCGCGCAGCAGCGCGATCGGATCGTCTTCGTACATCACGCCGGTGCCGTGCCCGAGCCGTGACGCGTGCCCGACGCGGACCGACTCGCGCATGTGAAACCGCAGCGTTTCGGGAGCCACCAACCCTTCAGTGAGCTCCCCGGCATGCAGCGTGATCTTGACCGCCGGATACACACCATGGAGATAGTCGAGCATCGACATCTGCAGCCGGAAATCGCGAACGGCGACGGGATTGTCTTCCGGCTGCACGAGATTGAGGCTCACGACGCGAGGATCGGCGGCAATCGTTTCGAACGCCGCGAGAATCTGAGCGAAGACCGCTTCCGGCTCGCCGCTGCGTCCCACCTGGAAGATATAGCGCACCGTCACGCGGCATCCCGGATCGGCCGTGGCGCTGCCGCATCGAAGCAGCTCCCGCTCGCGGGCTTCAGCCGCGTCGAGACGCGCTTTCACCAGCGCGACGATCTCGCGTCCGAAACCTTTGTCGAGAAGATCGCGACGAAACGCGGGGAGATCGGGATTCCACCCCGCGGCGGTACCCAGTGCGACCGACCGTCCCGAGTCGGGCGTCACCATCAGTTCCAGATAACTCACGTGTTCAGCGGCTGCCCTGGACGACACCTCGGCGAGCATGTCGCCGAACTTGAGCGATGCGGGGCCGAATCTGTTGAACGTGGCGAAGAAATGGTCGTGGCCGTTGAGCGAACGATCCCAGTGCCGCATCGAAAACGCATCGATGGCGCGATCGAACAGCGGATTGCTGCTTCTCACGACGTCGGCCACCGGTGGACGTCCCGCGCTCGCGTCGCAGGCGCCGCTCACAATCGACAGCGTCGCCGTCGACAAGCACAGGCCGTCGGCCGCGGCCCAGCGAAGGTAGCTCTCCGCATACACGGCGCCGGACAGATGGTTGTGAAGGTCGCCGCCTTTCGGCATGTCCGCGAGAAACGCCAGCAGGAGCGACGGCTGATGGCGGATCGACGTGAAGTACTTCGCCGCGGCCGATTCGCCTCCAGGTGCGGACGGCGGCGCGGCAGCGACGGTCGCCGCCGCCAGCGCCGCCACCGCTGCCGCACGCACCAGCCGGGTCGCGGTCATCGCACTCGCGTACCCGGCTCCGGCGGGTTCTCGAACGAAACAACCGTCGGCTTGCCGCCGTCCGGGCTCGCGGCGAGCACCATGCCGTTGGACTCGATCCCCATCAGCTTCGCCGGCTTCAGGTTGAACACGATCACCACCGTTTTGCCAACGAGCGCTTCGGGTTCGTACGCCTCCGCGATGCCGGCGACCAGCGTGCGCTGCTCCGTCCCCACATCGACCGAGAGCTTGAGCAGCTTCTTGGACTTCTCCACCTTCTCGGCCGTCAGCACCTTGGCCACGCGAAGCTCCACCTTCATGAAGTCTTCGATGCTGATTCGATCGGACGCGGGCGCAGCCGCCGCTGCGGGAATGACGGGCGCGGACACCGGCGGCAGCGCGCCCGGAGCCGGACCATCCGGCGGTACAGGGATATCAGTCACAGTCGTTGTCTCCTTACGCGGCCACAGCGGCCCTTCCTGCAGTACGACACGTTCACCATCGTTGCGCCATCGCCCGTCGCGGTCGAATGTCAGCCCGTCGGCCGTCGCGCCCACCCGGCGAAGGATCTCCCGGCTCGACCCCGGAATGACCGGCGCGAGCATGACGGCCGCGAGACGAATCGCCTCGGCCGCGTCGAAGAGAACCTGCGTGAGACGATCGGCCATCGCCGGGTCCTTCGCCAGCGTCCAGGGCGTCGTCGCGGCGATGAACTCGTTGGCGCCGTCGATCAGCTTGTACGCCGCGGCTGCGCCCTCGTGCAGCGCGAACCGATCCATCGCGCTGCGATACTCCGCCACCAGCGATTCGCCGAGCCGCGCGAGCTGATCGTTGCCGGTCGCCGCCGCCGACAGACGGCCGCCGCGATAGCGATGCGCCATCGACGTAACGCGGCTCACCAGGTTGCCGAGATTGTTCGCCAGGTCCACGTTGTAGCGCTCGTCGTAGCGATCCCAGGAGAAGTCGCCGTCGCCGCCGAACGCGACTTCCTTGACCAGATACAAGCGCAGGGGATCGACACCGAGACGATCCGCCGCCTCGATCGGATCGACGATCGTCCCGAGCGTCTTGCTCATGCGCTGACCGTTCAGCGTCATGAAGCCGTGCCCGAATACCTGCCGTGGCAGCGGCAGCTTCGCGGCCATCAGCATCGCCGGCCAGATCACGGCGTGGAACCGCGTGATGTCCTTACCGACGATGTGCAGATCGGCCGGCCACCATTTTTCGAACAACGCCTGATCACCGCCGAGGCCCACCGCCGACGCGTAATTGATCAGCGCATCGAACCAGACGTACACGACGCTGTCCTCATCGAACGGCAGCGGGATGCCCCACGACTGGCCGGCGCGGCTGACCGAGATGTCGATGAGCCCTCCCTTGATCAGGCTCAGGATCTCGTTCCGCCGCACGTCGGGCTGAAGGAACCCGGGGTGCGCCGCGAAATGATCCAGCAGCGGCTGCTGATACTTCGACAAGCGGAAGAAGAAGTTCTTCTCGCGGATCCACTCCGGCTTCAGCGTGGGGTGCAGCGGGCAGTTGCCGTTGACGAGGTCCTTCTCCTGCTTGAACTCCTCGCAGCTGACGCAGTACCACCCTTCGTACAGGCCTTCGTAGATATCGCCCGCCTCCCACAGGCGCCTCGCAACCTCGGTCACGCCGAGCTTGTGGCGCGGTTCGGTGGTCCGGATGAAATCGTCGAACGACACGTCGACGTACGCCCACGTCTTGCGGAACTCCCGCTCCATCTGGTCGCAGTACGCCAGCGGGTCCAGGCCTTCTTCCTTCGCCTTCTTGAACACGTTCTGCGAGTGCTCGTCGTTCCCCATCAGGAACCGCGTCTCGAAGCCGCAGAGCCGCTTGTAGCGCGCGATGACGTCGGCGCAGATCTTCTCGTACGCCGTCCCGAGGTGCGGACGGCTGTTCACGTAGTCGATGGCTGTGGTCAGAAAAAATTGCTTCACGTCCGGTACGCCTTCATCACGATCGCCTGAACTTCTTTCAACGGCAGGTTGCTGGATTCGGCCAGTTTCACGCAGTCCTCGAACTCGGGCGTCGCGTTCAACACCTGCCCGCCGCGCGACGCCACCTTGACGCGCGCGGTGCCAATCGGCGTCGCCACCGTCACGAGGGTCCGCTCCAGGCACTCGCGGTCCACATCGTAATGGCGCAATCCGATGGTCGTCGTCTCTCGAAAAATCACGTCAGCCATGGCCGTCCGCAGCGCCGGGGGCACGACGACGGTGAGCAGTGTGCCGGGACGATTCTTCTTCATCTGCACCGGGATATAGAACACCTCGAGCGCGCCGGCCGCGTAGAGGCGGTCCATGACCAGGCCGAAGATCTGCGGGTTCATGTCGTCGATCTCGCATTCGATGACCGTGACCCGATCGCCCGTGGCGATGGCAGGCCTAAAGGCCTGCACTACACCCGGCGCGGACGCGACGCTTGATTCGACACCTGGCTCGGATGCCCTCGATTCAGATGTAGTGCAGGCCTTTAGGCCTGCCGTCTCCTCTCCGATGAGTACACGCAGTACGTTCGGCGTCTCCGGATCGTCGCGGTCGCCGGCACCGTAGCCGACACGCTCAACAGACATCGCCGGCATCGGTCCAAACGAAGACGCGTACGTCGTCGCAATCAGCGCGCCGGTGGGCGTCACGAGCTCTTTCTGCACCGCGCCGCTGTAAACCGGTGTGGATCCAAGGATCCGCACGGTCGCCGGAGCCGGCACAGGAAACACGCCGTGTGCCGACTTCACCATTCCGCCGCCGACGTTCAACGGCGAGCAGACGATCCGGTCGGCACCCGCCCACTCCATCGCAAACACCGATCCGACGATGTCGATGATGGAGTCGAGGGCGCCGACCTCGTGGAGGTGCACCTTTTCGACCGGCATCTGATGGATCTCCGCCTCGGCCTCCCCGAGCCGCTGAAACATGGCCTTCGCGCGGTCCCGGCCCTCCGCCGACAACGACGACCCGTCGATCATCTTGATGATTTTGGGCAGATGGCGGTGCGCGTGCACCGGCGCTGGGTTCAAGGTTCCGGGTTCCGGGTTCAGGGTCTCGCGGACGCTGAACTTCGTCGCCGACACACCCGTACGCAGGACCTTCTCCGCGCGAAGATCGACATCGCCCAGCGCAAGACTGCCGAGCGCGCGCCGGAGGTCGTCGAGCGGCAGGCCGGCGTCGATCAGCGCGCCAAGCGTCATGTCGCCGGAAATTCCGGAAAAACAGTCGAAGTACAGAACCCGGCTCACTGCTGCGCGATCTCCTTCAAGGTGCGGGAACGTGCGTGGCTGGGGACGTGCGCCCGCCACGTCTGGATCGGTGTCCAGGGACGCTCTGTCAGTATCTCCCACCCGAAGCGTGCCTGACCACCCCACGGGCGTCCCGGCGCTCGCGGATCACCGTTCCCTGACCCCTTTGACGCTACAGTAGCGCGCATCCCCCAGAATCACGTGGTCGACCACGTCGATCCCAATCAGCTCCCCCGCAGCCACCAGCCTCCTCGTCAACGCCACATCGTCCGGGCTCGGCGTCGGATCGCCGGACGGATGATTGTGAAACAGGACAATCGCGGTGGCGCCGCCGATCGCCGCCTCGCGAAAGACCTCGCGCGGCTCGACGATCGCGCTGTTAAGCGTGCCCACCGCCAGCACGGCCGTACGCATCGCGCGGTGCTTCGCGTCGAGGAGCACGATGCCGAACTGCTCGACGCCGCGAGATCCGAACCGTGGCATGAGATACGCCGCCGCATCCTCCGGCCCGCGGATCCGCAGGCGGGCACCAGGCGCATGCGCCAGCGTTCGCCGTCCCAGCTCGAGCGCCGCGATGAGCTGCGCGGCCCGCGCGCGACCGATGCCGGCAATCCGGACCAGGTCGTCGAGCGAGCAGCGGGTGAGATCGTGCAGGCCGCCGTGCGCCGCGAGCAGGGCGTTCGCGACGGTCAGCGCGTTGCCATGCCGGGATCCATTGCCGATGACCAGGGCGATCAACTCGTTGTCGCCGAGCGCGGTCGCCCCGTGCTGCC
Organism: Vicinamibacterales bacterium; assembly: GCA_035693505.1. Classification (GTDB taxonomy): domain Bacteria; phylum Acidobacteriota; class Vicinamibacteria; order Vicinamibacterales; family CAVVIG01; genus CAVQFC01. The sequence goes on along the minus strand of DASSGK010000141.1, from coordinate 27,765 downwards.
GGAGCTTCTCGCGCGGCCTGTCGTCTGGCAGCAGGTCTTTCATCGTGTCCGCTTCACGAGATCGAATCCGCCGAACAGCCACGCTATACTGAGCGCATGTCGTCGACGCGCCGCATCCTCCTGTCGTTGGCCGTCGCCGCGGCGATGGCCGGCGCGGCGTGCGGCGATCCCCCCGACAAGGAAATGCAGCAGGCCCAGGGCGCCATCGATGCCGCGCGCGCGGCGGGCGCGGATCAGTACGCCCGCGAAGAGTTCTCCGCCGCCGAGGACGCCCTCAAGAAATCGCGCGAGGCCGTCGAGCAGCGCGACTACCGGCAGGCGCTCAACACCGCGCTTGACGCGCGCGAGCGCGCCCAGGCCGCGGCCAAGGAGTCGGTGAACCGCAAGGCGACCGCGCGCGCCGATGCCACCAAGGCGCTCGCCGACGCCGACGCCGCGCTGCACAACTCGCGCGCACGGCTCAAGGCCGCCGAAACCGCGCACGTTCCCGCGCGCTCGCTGACGACTGGACGAAAGGCGATCGATAACGGGGAGAACGCCGTGCAAGAAGCGCGCACAGCGTTCGACAAGGGAGACTACCTCGCGGCGATCGATAAAGCGCGGCCGGTCCCGGCCCAATTGACCGCCGCGTCGCACGATCTCGATGCCGCGACGTCAGCGATCGTGCACCGCAAGCACTGAGCACGTCGAAGAAACTGCCCCGGCCAGATCACTTCAGTACGAAGAATCTAGCGGAGCCATTCACCGTCGAAGAGAACCTCCGCCCAGCCGGTGAGGTAGACCGCCTCGTCCCGCCACTCGACGCGCTGCTGCCCGCCCGGCGCGACGACCGTGGCATCGCGCGCCGCGCCGCCAAACGCCGCCGCGGCGATCAAGGACGCGCACGATCCGGTTCCTGAGGACGTCGTCGGCCCGACTCCCCGTTCCCAAATCAGGATCCGGACGCGGTCCGGCGCCTCGACGTGGGCGAACTCGACGTTGGAACGGGCCGGAAAGATGGCGTGATGCTCCAGCGCCGGCCCCAGCCGGTTGAAGCGCCCTTCGTCCGGAAGCGCGCCCAGCACGACGCACTGTGGGTTGCCGAAGCTCATGACCGCGAGCTGCAACGATTCGCCGGCCGCGGTGACGGTCACCTGCCGAAGGTCGGCCGGAAGCCCCATGTCCGCGCGAAAGGTCTGGCGAGCGCCGTCGCGTCCCGAACGCACGAGATGCTTGACGCCGCCCTCGCTCTCGATCCGAATCGCGACGTTTTCGCGGTCGTCGTCTCGCAGCAGGAGCGCGGCAAGGCCGCGGACGCCATTGCCCGACACCTCCGATCGGCTCCCGTCAGCATTCAGCAGCCGCATGGAGGCGCCGCCGGTCACGGCTTCGTAAACGATGAGGCCGTCGGCTCCAATGCCGGTATGCCGTTCGCAAAGCTCCCGGGCGAGCGCGTCGAGCGCGACGCCGGACGTCAAGTCGCGGGTCTTGACGTACAGGAAGTCGTTTCCGTAGGCATGAGCCTTTACGAACTTGATCATTTGGGCATCTGGTTATTGGGTAATTGGTTAATTGGGTAATTGGTTAATTGGGTAATTGGGTAATTGGATAATTGGGTAATTCGGTAATTGGGTCGTTTGGCCGTTTGGTCATTTGCGGCAGAACGCCAGCAGATGCCAGCCGAAGCGGCGAACCAGACCCCGCGGCAAGGCGTTGAAGGTGCCGACGAACAGGCCGTTGTAGACCGCGCCCTTCCAGCCGCCGTGCAGCCGCGACTTCACCGGGAAGCGTTCCGGCACGATCGTCACGTCGCGGAAGCCTGACACCAGGCGTCGAAATTCCCCGATGCTGAACTTCAACAGCACCGGCGCATCGTCGTGCTCGAGGCCGACCTTCATCAGTTTTCCGAGCGCGTTCAGCCAGGAAATGCGGTTGTAGACCTGAAAGACGGCTTCGCCGCCGGGCTTGAGGACGCGGCGGCACTCCTCGACAAGGCGGCGAGGATCCGCGGTGTACTGGACAACCCCGTGGGCATAAACCAAGTCAAACGTATTGTCCGGAAACGGCAGACGCTCGCCGTCGGCGACGTGAAAGGTCCCGGTCAGGCCCTGTTGTTCGAAGTTTGCACGAGCCAGTTCGATGGCGGATTCCGCGAGGTCGACTCCGGTGACGTCGGCGCCGCCCCTGGCGAACCGCGCGAGGTCGACGCCGGCACCGCAGCCGACTTCGAGAACCGATCGCCCGCGGTAGCCGTCAAAGGCCACAAGCCGCAGCAGGTGATGGAGTTTTTCGAAATGGTACTGGTCGAGGTCGTCGAAAAAGCCGCGAGAACCGACCGGATGCGAGGTGATTTCGAGGTCGTGAATATGGTCGTTCCAGTACGCGCGCACCTGTTCGATCGAGGCCACCGCCAAACTATATCAGCAGCATTTGCCGGTGCCGGCTCCGATGCCTGCTCCCGGGAAGCGATACGATGGCGTCGATGATTCGCGATCTCGACCGCCTGACCGGGCAGACTTTCGATCTCCTGGTCGTCGGCGGCGGCATCTACGGCCTGACCATCGCCTACGACGCGGCGCAGCGCGGCCTCTCGGTCGCCCTCGTCGAGCGGAACGATTTCGGCAGCGGCGCGTCGTTCAACCATCTGCGGACGATTCACGGCGGCCTGCGATATCTGCAGTCGCTGGATATTCGACGGGCGCGCGAGTCGATTCGGGAGCGCCGGACCACGGCGAGGATCGCGCCGCACGCGGTGCGCCCGCTGCCGTTCGCGGTGCCGGTCTATCGCTCGCTCACGCGCGGCAAGATCGCCATGCGTGCCGGTTTTCTGCTCGATCGGGTGGTGGCGGCGGACCGGAACCGCGGCGTGCCGGCATCGCACCGGCTGCCGGGCGGGCGCGTCGTATCGCGAAGCCACGCCGCTCAGACGTTCCCGGGGCTGCGGCGTCAGGGACTGACCGGGGCCGCCGTGTTTTACGACTACGTCACGACCGAGCCCGATCGTTTGACGTTTTCGTTCGCCCACGCCGCCGTCGAACACGGTGCCACGCTCGTGAACCATGTCGAGGCGATGACGCCGCTGGTCGATAACAAACGCATCGTCGGGATCACGGCGCGTGATGCGTTGGGCTCTCGAACGTTCGATGTCGCCGCGCGGTTGACGATCAACGCGACGGGCGGCCGCGTGGACCGACTGCTCGCCCCGTTGGGCATCACCACCGGGATCCCGATGTTGAAGGCGATGAATCTCGTGACCAGGCGCGATGCCGGCGACGAAGCGCTCGGCGGCCGATCGAGCTCGGGACGCAACCTGTTCCTCGTTCCATGGCGCGAGCGAGCGCTTTTCGGGACCTGGGAGTCGTCTCGCCCGTGCGATCCGGAGGACGGGACGGTCACCGAAGAGGAAGTCACGGCCTTCATGGCCGAGTTGAACCAGGCGTTTCCGGCGCTCGATCTGACGCTGGCCGACGTCACACTGGTCCACCGTGGCGTGGTGCCGGCGGCCGTCAAGGGCGACACGATCGGCCTCGAAGGGCACGAACAGATCCGCGATCACGCCGCGCAGGGGTTCCAAGGACTCGTGACCGTCGCGGGAACGAAGTTCACCACGGCGCGCGGCGTGGCGGAGCGCGTCGTGAACACGGTGCTGTCGAAGCTTCAGCAGAAGCCGGTGCCCTGCCGTACTGCCACGACGTCGCTGCCCGGCGGAAGCCTTCGCGACATCGGCCTTGCGATCGCCGACGCGCGACGAGAGTTCGACGAGGGGCTTCCGACCGATACGATTCCGCATCTGATCGCCGCGTATGGATCGCGGTACCGGGACGTGATGGAGATCGCCGGCACACGCGCCGACCTTCGCACGCGCCTCGCACCGGACTCGCCGGTGATCGGCGCCGAGCTGGTCCTGGCGGCGCGCAAGGAGATGGCGCCGACATTGGCCGACGCGGTGATTCGTCGGACGCCGCTCGGCGCGCTGGGACACCCGGGAGACCCCGCACTCGCGAGGGCGGCCGCCATCGTCGGAGGCGAGCTCGGCTGGACCGACGAGCGGAAGCAACAGGAAGTTGCCGCCGTCACGGACTTCTATCGGAAGCCCGCATGAGGCAGGGCGCGAAGGCTTCAGCCAAGAGCGATGGAGCGCGAAGGCTCTAGCCGAGAGCCATGGAGCGCGAAGGCTTCAGCCGAGAACCATGGAGCGCGAAGGCTTTAGCCGAGAACCATGGAGCGCGAAGGCTTTAGCCGAGCGTGACAGCGAACTTTTCGGGAACAGGCTGCTCGCGCACAATCGCTTCTCGATGCGACGCGGCGACTACGGCTACGACGCGCCATACGCGCTGATCATGCTCGGCGCCTTGTCAGCGGCCGGCGGACTCGGAGCGGTGAACGTGCAGCGGCGGCGCCTGGGATGGCGATTCTAGTGGGGCAACCCGGTCGCCGCGACGAGCCTTGTCACTGCGTCCAAGGCCTCTCACGCAGTTCCTGATACGTCAGCTCTCACACCGATGTGACGACTAAGAAGAAACCGCGGAGACCGCTAAGAACGCAGAGATGGATACTCTCGGCGGTCTCTGCGGTCTCTGCGGTTTCTTCTGAACGTGATTGCTCTACGGCACGGTGAACGCGTTGAAGACGTAGGTGAATCCTGCCGTCAGACCCACCGTCGGATCGATTGAGGTGAGGCCCACGAACACGCCGGCGTCGATGCGCACGGATCCTCGCGTGTAGCGCCCGCCGATCTTCAGCGTCCCGCGGCTCTCGGTTCCCGGGAACGGGTCCGACCGTGTCGACACCCGACCGTTCAGTTCCCCGACCAACTCCGCTTCCTGGGTCACCGCCCTGGCGAACGACAGGCCGTACAGGAGCACGTCGTTCTGCCCGATGCCCGACGTCGGGTTCGTCAGGATGCCGCCCCCGATGTTGCCGACAACGCGGATTGACTGAACGGTCTTCGCGATCAGGAGCGAGCCGGAGAAATCGGTCGTGTCGAGATCGATGCCCTTCTCGTTCGAGGCATTCGGAAGCTTCGTCGCGAAGCGGATCCCGAAAGCGGGGCGTGAAGGCGTTTCCGCGAGAATCCGGATCTTCGTGGCGACCACCGCGTTGGACACGTCGTGCGTGCTGTCGCCGGTCTCGGTGACGAGATGTGCGAGCGGTGCGTTGGGATCGCGGCTGCTGATGCTCAGGTGGTTGAAGATCCCGCCGTCGATCTGCAGCTCCGCGATCGAGCTCAAGCCGAAGCTGAGCCCGATGGTCGGCAGGCTCACCAGGTTGCCCTTCAATCCTGACGCCGGGTTCTGATAGTCGTGCGCGAGATCCAACCCTCCTTCAATCAGGATGCGGCCCGCGCCAATCGGTTCGGGATCTTCGGTGACCAGCGGACGCTGTTGCGCGGAGGCAGGAAGGGCGATGGCAGACAAGGCGAGAGCAGCACACCAGATTCGAAATCGCATCAGTACCTCAGGGAAAACGGTCCGCCTGAAGGCGGACACTACCGGAACACGGACAGTAAACGACCGGAAGGTCCGGCTGAAGCCGGACACTACCGGACTACGGTCAGTAGACGGCTAGCCGCGGTTATCGTCGCGGCTTCTTCAATGGCGGAGACATCGGTTCTGTTTTCTTCGGTAGTGTCCGGCTTTAGCCGGACCTTGGCGCGCAAGTCTCCAGGCGGGTTCAACCGCGTGTCGAGCAGATGCCGCGGCGCGACGTTGCCGAGCGCCTTCAGCATCGACTGCTTGACGCCCGGATGCTCGCGCTCCAGTTCCATCAGCATCCGTTTGGTCCGCTGGCGCTGCAGGCCCAGATCGCCGCATGCCGGACAGCAGCAGCCGATGATCGGCAGCTCGCACGCCTTCGTGTACGCCCGCGCTTCGTCCTCGCCGACATAGACCAGCGGCCGGATGACGACATGCGCGCCATCGTCGGAGACCAGCTTGGGCGGCATCGCCTTCAGCGCGCCGGCGAAGAACAGGTTCAGGAGCAGCGTCTCGATGAAGTCGTCGGCGTGATGGCCGAGCGCAATCTTGGTGGCGCCCTGTTCTTTCGCGATGCGGTAGAGCACGCCCCGCCGCAGCCGCGCGCACAACGAACAGGGGGTCGCGCCATCGTCGAGGATGTCGTCGATCGCCTGGCCGATCCCGGTGTGCTCGATCCGGTACTCCCAGCCGCGCTCCCGGCACGTGCTGGCGATCAGCTCGTGCTTGTATTCCTTGTAGCCGGAATCGACGTTGACCGCGATCAGCGAGAACGCGATTGGCGCCCGCTGCCTCAGGACGTCGAGCGCTTGCAGCAACGCCCAGCTGTCCTTGCCACCCGACAGGCCGACCATGACGCGGTCCCCGTCCTCGAGCATGCCGTAGTCGACGATCGCCTTGGTCGTCTTCTTGGCGATCCGCGCCTCGAGCTCGCTGCGATAAGCCATGAATGAATTATATGGGGATCAGCGCGAGCCGACCACGCGCGCCGGGATGCCGACGGCGATCGCGGCGGGCGGTACGCTCTCGCGCACGACGGCGCCAGCGCCGATCACCGCGCCTTCGCCGATGGAGACCCCATCGAGGATTTTCGCGCCGGCACCGAACCAGACGCCGTCGCCGACGGTGACGCCGGCCGAACTCCGCGACTGCTCCAGCACCGACTTCGATGGATCGGAGAAATCGTGGTCACCGCCGATGACATAGGTGTACGCGGCCATCAGCACGCCTTTGCCGATGGTCACCCGGCTTGCCGAGAACACCTCGCAATTGAATCCGATGTTCGCCGTGTCGCCCAGCTCGATGTCGCCGTTCTTGCACGAGAGAATCGTGTTGCGGCCCACGAACACGCCGTCGCCGATGGTGATGCCGCGGTTCGACTCGCCTTTGGCGTCGACGAGACAGTTGTCGTCGAGGACCACATTGCTGCCGATGCGAATCTTGTGCGGATGCCGCAGCACGACGTGCTGTCCGAAGATGACATTGCGGCCGCAGGATCCCAGCAGCATCGGATACAGCAGTTTGCGCAACGCCAGCCCGAGCGCCCCCGGCCATGACTGAGCGAGCATCACGATGAGCTCGTACTTCAACAAGGCCCCAAAGCCCGGCCGCCCGACGACCAGCTCCGCGTACTTCGCGCGGCTCGACTTGCCGGGCGCAAAGAGCTGCTCTTGAGCCTTGTCGATCACAGCCATCCTTCGTTCCGGTACCACTCCAGCGTGCGGCGGGTCCCCTCGCGCAACCCGACGCGCGGCGCAAACCCGATTTCCTCGCGCGCCCGCGTGATGTCGAAGGCGCGGCTCTTGGTGAAAAAATCAACCCGCCGGCGGAAGATCGGCGGCTCGATGCCAAACGGCGCGCAGACCGCCTCGCACACCGCGCCCGCCGCCCAGAACGGCCAGACCGGCAGATGCCGCGTCGGCGGCGTCACACCGGCCACGTCCGCCACCAGCGCGACGAGCTCGTTCAAGGTCGTCACTTCCCCGCCGGCCAGGATGTACGTCCGGTTGGCGGCCGCCGGATGCGTCCCGCACAAACGAAGTCCCGCGACGAGGTCGTCGATGAACGTCAGATGGTAATAGATTTTCCCGTCGCCCAGCGTGATCCACCGGCGCCGCGCGACTCCGCGAAACAGCTTGAGCAGGCGCCGATCGCCGGGTCCATAGATCCCGGTCGGCCGCGCGATGGTCACCTCGATCCCAAGCCGGGCCCCGGCCTCGCGGGCGAGCCGCTCTCCTTCGAGTTTCGTGACCTGATAGATGTCTCCCGGCTTGAGCGGCGCATCTTCGTTTGCGGGCGGATGTTCAACGTCCCCGTGCACACCCACCGTGCTGCAATGCACCACGCGCCGGACACCGGCGCGTGACGCAGCCTCAACGACGTCGCTCACGGCTGTCGCGTTGACGGCGCGGTAGACCTCGTCGCCGAAACCCGCCTCTCGGTACATGGCGGCGATGTGATACACGACCTCGACGCCATCGGTGGCGGCGGCCAGCGCGTCGCGATCGCGCAAGTCCCCGGTCACCAGCGCCACGCCGGCCTTTTCGAGCGCAGACGCGGCAGGTCCCTCTGTCCGCACGAGCGCCGACACCGAGTCGCCGCGCGCCGCGAGCGCGCGAGCAAGGTGCCCGCCCGTGAAGCCGGTTGCTCCGGTAACTAGGACGCGCACCGTTCGGCGACGAGCGTGACCGGTGAGCCAAACGGCTTGAGCAGGCCTGCCCGATCGAGGACTCTCTCCGACCAGAGCGTGAAGCGCCGGGATCCGACGGCCTTGTGGAAAGCGATGGGCAGCACGAATTGCCGGTGCACGGATCTGATGCGAAACCCGTTGCGGTCGAATGCCTTCGCGATCGCGGAGCGTGTGAACACGCGGTACGGTTCGGTCGTCACGCCCGCGGCATGCATCCCGCGCCGCGCCAGCGACTCGAACAGCGCCACGCTCGTCGCCGACGGGTAGTCGACGATGACCAGGCGGACGGCGACGCGGCACAGTTCGGCGACACAGCGCTCCCACTCAGGCGTGTGCATCAGCATGCGAAAGCTGACGACGGCATCGAAGCTGCCGTCGGCAAACTCGAGCGCGTGCGCATCGCCTTTCTGGAACGTGACGTTGAGCATCTGCTCGGCGGCGCGCTGCCTGGCAATGGCCAGCATCTCCTCGGAGGCGTCGACCGCGGTGACCTTTGCGCCACCGGCCGCGAGGATGAGCGCCGCGCGCCCGGTTCCGGTGCCGACGTCGAGCATCTTGCGATTCTGAATACGACCCACCATGTTCGCGAGCACGCGCGCCTGCGTCTTCGCGACGAGCTCGCCAATCGGTCCGCTGAACCGGCGCTTGTCGAACGACTGCGCCATGGCCGGATCGGCGTACGCGGCGTAGCTGTAGTGATCGTGGTCGGCATCGGCCGCTCGATCCGGCTTCACGCGACGTCCTTCACGACGTCGCCTGCCGGCGGCGCCGGGAACAGCGCATCGCACGCCTGCCGTGTTTTGTCGAGATAGGCGGCGTAGCTGTACTTCGTCTCCGCCAGCTCGCGCGCCCGCGTGCCGATGGCCGCGGCGCGGCCAGGATCGGCCAGGCCCGCGAGAATGCCGGCCGCATAATCCTCGGCCGTTACCCCTGTGAGAATCGCCGTGTCGTCGGAAAGCACCTGCGTGTGCGTCAGCAGGCGAGTTGCGACGATGGCCTTCCCCGAACGCAGGTACTGGTAGATCTTGAGCGGCGTGTTGGTGCCGCGCGAGCGTGGAGACACGAGCAGGTCGGCGGCCAGAAGATACGACGGGATTTCCGATGCGGGGCGCTCGCCCGCAAACAGCGTGACGCCCTCGATTCCCGCGGCGCGCGCAGCCTCGCGCGCCTTCGCCACTTGATCCGGATGGCCGCCCGCGAGCACGAGGCGCGCGTCCGGCCGGCTACGCTGCACGATCGCCATCGCGGCAAACAGCAGATCGAGTCCCTGGTACGCCTCGAACGTCCCCGTGTACAACACCACCGGCGTGCAGGCCTCGAGGCCCAACGATCGCCGCACCGCCTCCGCGGCCGCCGGCGTCGCCTCGTCCTCAGCCGATCCCGGCGCGTTCTCGATGAGCACGATTTGCGCTCCGGGCTCGATCGTCTTAACGGTCTCCTCGAGCGAGGGGCAGATCACGATCACCACGCGCGAGCGGCGGATCATGAAGCGCTCGATCGCCAGGAACACGCGCTTCATGAGCGGCGACCGGCTGAACGCGAAGTTCGAGAGCTGCTGCGGCAGGCTCGAATGCATATCGTAGAGGTGCGGCAGCCTCAGGCAGGTGGCCAGCAGCGCGCCGATGACACCGCCCTCTTCGTGCGAGTGAATGGCGTCGTACCGCCCGGTCACGGCACGGCGCATGGCGCTCAGCGCGAGGAGCGCGTCGAGCGGAATCTTGGCGAGCGACGGTCCGATCTTCACGCGATCCACGAACGGCGGCCGCAGGCTTCGAAAGACACGAAGGCCCGGCATCGACACGTTCTGGCCGAAGGGATACGTCACGAGGTCGACATGATGGCCGAGCGCGGTGAGGGCGCGGATGCGGTGGAACTCGCTGAACGGGGTGCCGCGCGGCTCGAAGAACGGCTCGGGCGCGATCATCAGGATGCGCACGGTTCCGATGATTTTCGCACGAAATGATAGTACAGTGTCGCATCCCGTCGCGAATGCCCCAGGCACAACCTGAATCATCATCCGCACGCCGGTACCTCGTGCTGGCGGTCAAGCTCTCGGTCAGCATCATCCTTCTCGTCGTGCTGTTCTCGCGCATCGACGTCGCGCAGCTGTGGCAGACGGCGAGGCAGGCGTCGGTCCCGTGGCTGGTGGTGGCGATCAGCGTCTTCGCATCGAGCACGGTCGTGGGAGCCTGGCGTTGGAACCTCCTGCTGAAGACGCAGCACGTCGAGGTCACACTGCGGGCGCTGCTCGGCTCTTTCCTGGTCGCGACCTACTTCAACAATTTTCTGCCGAGCAACATCGGCGGCGATGTCATCCGGATCGGCGATACCGCCCGGTACACCAACTCGAAAACCCTCGCGACGACGGTCGTGCTGATGGATCGCATCCTCGGCCTTATCGCGCTCGTCTTCGTGGCGGCGCTCGGGGCGACCGCGATCGGGCGCCTGCACCACGTCACGGCGCCCATCTGGCCGGTCTGGCTCTGGGCCGGCTTTCTGGCGGGTGCAGCCGCGACGACGCCGGCCGTCTTCGCACCTGCCGGGTTCGGAAAACTCCTGCGACCGTTGACCGTGTTTCACCCTGAATGGGTTGGCGAGCGCATCGAAACCCTGACCGGAGCGCTCGCGCGGTTCGGTGCCGAGCCGAGCGCGCTCGCCACCGCGTTTGCGGGGGCCATCGCCGTGCAGGGCGGCCTGGTGCTGTTTTACTTCGCGGTGTCGTATGCGCTTCACCTCGACATCGGATTCTGGGACCTGGCGGTCGTGATCCCGATGTCGTTCATCGTGCAGCTGCTGCCGGTCTCGGTGGGAGGATTCGGCGTGCGCGAGGCGTTCTTCTCGTACTACTTCCACCGCATCGGCCAGCCGATCGAGGACGCCGTTCTGCTCTCGCTCGTCGCGCAGGCGTTGCTGATGCTGTTCTCGCTGTCAGGCCTTGCAGTGTATGTCTGGCGTCAGCGACACCCCATAGTAAACGCGAGAATTCAAATTTAAGAATTCAGATTTAAGATTGGAGATAGCAGGGATGCCAATCTGAATCCTGAAATCCAATTCTGAAATCTGAAATCTTCCCTCTGAAATCTCATCGGATGCTCACGGCGGAAATCCGACGATCTCGTACAACCTCGTGGACTCGTCCTGGTACAACGGCCTCAAGTAGGGCTCGAACTCCTTCAATCGCGTCAGGACGTCGTTGCGGTTCTCGGTGTTGTAGCCGTACATGTGGAACACGGCGTAGCGAACGCGGTTCGGCTCCAGAATCTTGAACGCGGCGCGGCTTGGAAACGGCGCGAGCGTCATCACGTGCTCATAGAAGTCGGGAGGGATGTAGTCGCTGTAGCCGTTGACCATCGGCATCCAGTGCGCGGTCGACGCCAGCATGTATTTCGTGTGCTGGAACAACCCGACCTGCGGATAGAAGAACGGCATCTCGATCACCGGCCCGCGCGGGAGCGTGGCCAGCGTGCGATACACGGGCTCGACTGGTGGAACGGCGGGCAGGTACAGCGGAACGAAGAGCTCGCCGGCTGAGACGAGGACCAGCGCTCCGGCCAGGACGGTTGGCTGACGCACCCGTTGCAGCCAGTGAGATGCGGCGACGCCAGCCAGCACCGACAGCCCGAAGCCGACGACCAATCCGAAGCGCGCCGGCGCGCGGAGCCACGCGAACATCGGCACGGCGTGATACAGCGCTGAATACAGCAGGGCCTTCGGCCCGAACGACGCCCAGAACGCCAGCAGTGCCAGTCCCCCATACAGCAGCAGCAACTCGATGCGGCGATCGCGTGTCGCGATGACGGCGCCGGCCGCGCCCAGGGCCGCGATCACGAAGCCGGGAAACGACACCTCCGACCAGGGCGGCAGGTACCCGAGCATCCACGCATGGGCATACGACGAGCTCGCCAGGTAGTCGCTCCAGTTGGCCGAGTACTGAATCGCATCCTTGAGCTCGCGGTGGAAACCGACTTCCTGCACGGAGACGTACGGGAGAAACGCCGGCAGCACCAGCGCGATCGCGACGAGTGCGGCCGTCAGAATCGCGACCCAGAAGGGCCGGACCAGCCACAGCTTGCGGATCGATGCGAGCACGAGGATCGCGAAGCCGACCATCAGGCAGACGAACACGCCGTAGTAGCCGCAGCAGATGGCCTGCGCAGCCATCGCGAGGCCGAGCACGACGCCTCGTTGAATGTCCGGCCTGTCAGCCATCCGGTGGAACGCGAGCATGGTGAACGGCAGCCCGGCGGTCATCAGCAGCTGGATGTGCGCCGTGTGGGCGAAGACGAATGGACAGAACGCGAAACCGATCGCGGAGATTGTCGCGGCGCGCCGATCGCCCGTCAGGTACCGGACCAGGTAGTACATGCCGGCGGCGCTGAGCACGAAGGCGAGCAGCATCACGAAATTGTGGGCGGCGTACGGATTGCGCGTCGCCCAGTACATCGGGATGGCCAGCGCCCCCGCGCCAAGATTGTTCTCCGAGTAGGCGAGCGTTCCGCGATGCGGGTAGAAGATGTTCGCGTCGAAGACATGACGCGGATCGACCACCAGCGTTCGTGCCACCCAGGCGACGTTCCAGATTGACAGTTGCCCGTCGCCCTTGTCGACGCGCCCGACGCGGCCGAGCTCGAACGCCGTGGGATACGTCAGGGCCACCGATAGAGCGGCGCCGGCGAGGAGGACCAGCGCGAACTCCTTCACGCCATGGGGGTCAGATCTCGATTTTCTCGTTTCCGTGACATTGTCGGGAAAACGAGAAAATCGAGATCTGACCCCGTTGTCCCGCGCGGCGCTCATTTCGCTGCCGGAACCGCCGTGAACCGCATCAGCACACCGAGATTTCGGTAGTCAGTCGACTCCGGATTCCTGAGGTGCTCGGTGAACCCTTCGGTCGAGCGGGCGGACAGCAGGTACGCGTAGCTGGTGAAATCGCGCACGCCCGACGTCGGCAGATCGAAGGTCACCGGCTTATCGGGCGTCAGCGGAACGGTCATCCGGTTCGCGCCGGCCGAGACCATGAAGACGGTCGGCACGCGCGATTCAACGGTCATCACGAGGTGATCGATCCGCCAATCGCTCCGCATGATGATGTCGGCCCGCCCGTCGCCTGCGACCCAGACACCCGCATGACCGGCGCCGTCGATGACCTCGGGTGGATAGGCGTGCTCGTCCAGGAAATACAGCAGCACGTCGTTGAACCACGAATGCGCCCGCGGCCCCGCCACGAGGGCGATCGGCAGGTCGTTGGCCATCGTGATCTCCACGGGCAGCCAACGGGCGAATCCGCGTTCGGTCGCCAGATATGGCGACTTCGCGGCCACGAACGGGTTCACCAGCAATTTCGCGGTGAACAGCGCACCGCCGATCCACGCCAGCAGCGCCGGCACGGACGAGGCCATCGGCGGCGTGAGAAAGAAGATGGCCGCATACACGCCGATGATGTAACGGTTTCCCGTGGGCCCGCCGCCGCCGCTCCACGAATAAGGCGCCCAGATCAGCAGCCCGATGGCCGATCCGATAACGGCCATCGCGATCATCAGCCGCCACGGCCTTCGGCGCTCGCTCGAGAACAGCCACAACGCGATCGCCATTGCGCCGGGAAAGAAGTACGGCACGAATCCGAAGTGCCGGCCGACGAGGAAGTACTCCACGTTGTGCGCGAAGCGGTTGGTGAAATCCTGGAGCACGCTCTCCGAGTCGGAGTCGTTCGTGCTCATCTCCGTGCCTTTGCGATCCCAGACGCTGTCCTTCGATCCGTCGAATGGAAACGACGTGTAGAACGTCTTGCGATCGCCGCCCTGGTAGTTGAATTCGCCGGCGTTCAGTGCCGTCACGCCGAAGAACGCGCACGCCACCGCCACGCTCACCGCGCCTGCAAGAAATCCATCGAACCACTTCCGGCGCCACCAGAACCAGAGAACGATCGGCGCGACGAGGAGCGCGTGGTTGGGTGGTTTCGAATAGGTCGCCGCGCCGAGCAGGACCACGGCGGCGATGTCGCTGGCGCGGCCTCGCAGCCAGCCGGGCGCGTCAGGCTTGACCTCCTTGTAGAGCCAGAGGAAGTACGCGAAGAAGATCATCGAGAAGTGCAGGATCTCCGGCGCGAGAAACACGGCGTAGACCGGCACGCAGGTCGCGCCCACGAAGGCGAGCGTGAACATGAGTGCCGGCACCGGCGGAGACTGCGCCGTCAGGAACGTGTAGCCGCACACGCACACGCCGAACAGCAGCAGCACGTGCAGCACGAGGAAACCGTTGAGCCCGAAGACGCGCACGAACGGCGCCGCCACGACCGGGTACAACAGGGACTTCGCGAAGTACAGCCGATCGGGTTGTCGATCCGGTGTCTTGATCAGGTGAATGAAGGGCGGCCGCGCGTCGGCGCGGACGTGCAGTTGCTTGCCCTTCTTCAGGAAGATGCCGTCCGGTCCCGACCGGTAGAGCCCGTAGAATCGATCGAGATCCCGCCGCTCGTACGTCAGGTCATGGTCGTACGCCAGGCTGAGCGCCATCGACACGTACGTGGCTTCGTCGCCCTTGATGCCGAAGCCGGTCTTGACGACGTCCACTGACAGCGCCGCGGCCAGCGCGACGACGAGAAGCACGGCTCCCGCTTTCATTCCGGTGCATCATATCGCGAGCGGAATGGGGTATTCTGAACGCGTTCCTTGTCCACCGTACCGTTTTCAGAGCGAGGGGGCAAAGCCCGCGGCTGTCTCGACCTCGTCAGCGGCCGCTTTCCTGCCTTCGTCTTCGGCGGAGGTCTTGGCGCGCTGCTGCCGGTGTTCCACTTCCACGAGGTGACGCGCGAGGAGCTGGAGCCGAAGCTTCGCTATCTCGCGGAGAACGGTTATCAATCCGTGGTGTCCGACGAGATCGCCGCGTTCGCGCGCGGCGATCACAAGCTCCCCGAGCGTTCAGTCGGCCTCTGTTTCGACGATGCGTGGAAAAGCGTCGCGAGCGTGGCCGCGCCGCTGCTCGCGCAGTACGGTTTACGCGCGATCACGTACGCGATCCCCGCGCGGATCGCCGACAACGACGAGGACGGCAGTTCTCCGTTTGTCACCTGGAGCGAGCTCTCGGCGATTCACGCAAGCGGCACGATCGACGTGCAGTCCCATACCGATTCGCACTCCCGCATGTTCGCCTCGCCGGAAGTCGAGGATTTCGTTCAGCCCGGCTACGACGCCACGCCGCTCCTGAATCGCCCGCAGATTGCCGCGCCTCCCTCGCTGGCGTTCATCACGCCCGCCGATCTCGGCGCGCCGCTGTACGGCATGCGATCGCGGATGTCCGACGGCCGCCGTGCGCTCGTCTCTCACGAGGTGCACACTCGATGCGTCGAGCTGGTGGCACGCGAAGGCGGCGCGGAGTTCTTCGCCCGATCCGACTGGAGGGCCCGGCTCTCCGCGATCGTCGACGCCGCACCCGTAGCGCAGCTCGAGACCTCTGACGTTCAGATGCAGGCGATCGAAGACGAGCTCGCGCGAAGCCGCGCCATCCTGAACGATCGACTCCGGACGCAATCCGTCCTGCACATCTGCCTGCCGTGGGGCATTTCCGGTTCGCGGACTGAAACGCTGCTCAAACGCACCGGATACCGATCCGCCTTCGCCAATCGCCTCCGCGGCCAGCACGCCGTTCGCGCGGGCGACGATCCGTACTGGCTCAAGCGCCTGCCGAATCACTACATCACGCGGCTTCCCGGACGCGGCAGGCGCTACTGGTTTTCATGACGGCCGCCTTCCCGGAAGACGTCACCGTCGCCATCGTCTGCCACAACAACCGAGCAACGCTGGGCGCGACGCTCGACTCGCTGCAGGCCGCCGGCTGTCCGCCGGAACGCGTGCTGGTTGTCGACGCCGCGAGCACCGACGGAACGGTCGACTGGCTGCGCAGCGCGTATCCGTCCGTGCAAGTCCGGGCGCTGCCGGCCAACGAGGGGCCGAACCCGGGCAGAAACCTCGCGATTCGCGAGTCGGCGCAGCCGTATATCTTCCTGATGGACGCGGACATCCGCGTCCAACCCGACACGATCCATCGCCTCCGCGGTGCCATGACGGCCGACGGCACGATCGGCATCTGCACGCCAATCGTGGTCCATGCCGGCGACCCGTCGATGATTCAGTACGCCGGCGGCGGACTGCACTTCATCTGCGAGGCGATCAACCCGTGGATGAACCGGACGCTGCAGGAGCGAGGGCCGGCTCGAGCCGACGTCGGCGTCGCGTCCGGCAACGGACTGCTCATCGATCGGCGCGCGGCGCTCGCGGTCGGACTGTTCGACGAGCGCTATTTCATGGGAAAGGACGACGGCGACTTCACGCACCGGGTCAGGATTGGGGGCTACCGCATTCTCGAGCTGCCGGAGGCGCTGGTCCTGCACGGCAGCCGGCCGCGCAGCGACTGGCTGTTCTACTACCAGCTCAGGAACCGCTGGCACTTCATGCTCAAGAACTATCAGTGGCGCACGCTGATCGCGATCCTCCCCTGCCTCGCGGTACACGAATCGCTGCAGCTCGTGGTGCTCCATGCCAAGGGGTACGGAGGGACGTACTGGAAGGCGGTTCGCGGCCTCATGGCGATGCTGCCCGATCTGGCGCGCGATCGGGCGGCCGTGAAGCAATTCCGAAAGCTCAACGACGGCGTACTGCTCCGAAGCGATCGTTTGATCGTCCGCGACGATCTCATGACGCCGCTGACACGCCTCGGTAAGGGTCTCTACGACGCAGGGCTCACCGCCTACTGGAATCTGCTGCGGCACACGGTGCTGGCCGGATGACCCATTCGACACGCTCAGGACAGGCACGCGGGGTCCTCATCCTCACGCCCTACTTCTACCCGATCATCGGCGGCGTGGAGAGCAACGCCGAACGACTGGCGCGCTATCTCGTCGCGCAGGGCGTGCGCGTGCAGGTGTTGACGAAACGCATCGGTCGCGACCTGCCCGACCAGGACGATCGCGACGGGATCGCGATCCGGCGCGTCGGCCCGAGCGGCGAGCGTTCGTCGCTCGGCAAGTGGCTGATGACGCCTGCAATCGTGCGGTGGCTGATCCGCCACTCCGCCGACTACGACGTCGTGTGCTGTGTGGACTATCGCGCGACGGGCGTCGCCGCGCTGCTGGCACGCCGATCGACGGGACGCCCCGTCGTCTTCCAGGCGCAGACAACCGGTGTCCTCTCCGGAGACAACGTCGATCCGCTGCTGCGCCGCATGGGCATCGGCGGCAAGGGCCTTGTTGCGCGAGCGGTGAAGTCGCCGGTCCGCGCGCTGTACCGCGGCGCCGACGCGTTCGCGTGCATCTCCCGGGACATCGAGCGCGAAACGCTCGCGTGCGGCGTGGCCCGCGATCGTGTCTGGTATCTTCCGAACGCGATCGACATGACCCATTTCCGGCCGGCCGAACCTGGCGAGCGCGAGCGAATTCGCACGAGCCTTGGATTGCCGCTCGATCGGGTGATCTGTCTGTTCGTCGGGCGGCTGAGCCGTGAAAAGGGTGTGACGGACTTGCTCGAGGCGTGGCGGCTGCTCCATCCGGCGGATGCCCTGCTGGTCGTCGCGGGCCCCGACATGACCGGCCATCCGTGGGACGCGGGCGCTCCAGGCCGGGCGTTCGTTCAGGCCCATAGCCTGGGCGAGAGCGTTCGCTTCGTGGGACCGCTCAGCGACGTCGCCCCGATGATGCAGGCGTCGGATGTGGTCGTTCAACCTTCTCACTTCGAAGCGCTCGGCCTTTCGGCGATCGAGGCCTTGGCGTGCGGAATTCCGCTGGTGGCCAGCGCGGTGGGAGGTCTCCTCGATTTCGTCGTGGACGGTGAAAACGGCCGCCTCGCACCGCCCGAAAACCCTCCGGCTCTGGCGGCATCTCTATCCCCGCTGCTCTCGGATGCCGGCGAGCGCGCTCGTTTGGCGTCGCGCGCACGGGAATCGGTGCTACAGGATTACGACGAGCTGGCCGTCTTCGGAAGGATGCGCGTGCTGTTCGATCGGCTCGCGAGGGCCGCATGAGCGGCTCCAGCAGGCTGTCGTTTCTCAAGAGCAGCGGCTACGCGAGCATCACCGCCGGCAGCGCGGTCATGCTCGTCGCGTTGACGATGATCGCCGGCCGATGGCTGCCGGCTTCAGAGTACGGCAAGTTCTCGTTCGCGATCGCGCTCGCGACCATCGTCGAAACGTTGATGGATATCGGGCTCGGTCCGGTGACTGTGCGAACCGTCGCCAGAAATGGCGAAGGCGCGGGCGCGTTCTTCCGTCATGTCCTCGGCTTGAAGATCGCGTGGGGAGCGCTCGGCCTTGTCGCGCTGCTGATCGCGGCGCCGATCATGCGCCACGATCCAACCGTGATTCGCGCGTGCTACCTGATGGGCATCTCCTCCGCGATCCGTTCGTACGTCCTGAGCGCGCGAGGGCTGTTGCAGGGACTCAACCGGTTCGACCTGGAGGCGATCACCGTCATCGCCGATCGCGGGCTCCTGCTGTTGCTCGGCACGCTGGTGCTCATCGCGGGTTATGGCCTGCTTGGATTGTCGATCGCGTTTGTCGTCGCTCGTGTGCTGATGTTCGTCGTCGTCACGCTGATCGTGAACCGGGTGACGGGATCGGCGGTACCGACCTACGATCGCGCAGTCTGGATCGAGCTCCAGTCTGCGGCTTTGCCCCTCGGCTTCTTCCTGATCACGCTGACGCTCTACACCTACATCGACACCGTTATACTCGGCATCATGCGGACCGACGCGGAGACCGGTTGGTACGCCGCGTCGTACCGCGTGTACGAAGGGCTGATGTACGCGCCGTCGGCCTTTGCCACCGTGCTGACGCCCCGCTTCTCCCAGATGTACGTGGACGATCGGCCGGGCCTGCGCTCGCTGTTTCGCCGTTCGCTGATCGGATCGGCGCTGATGGCCTTGATCATCGGCGGTGCCGGCCTGATCCTGGCGCGCCCGATGATGCTGCTGTTCTACGGTCAGGCGTACGAGGCGGCCGTCCCGCCGCTCAAGGTGCTGGCTGGCGGCTCGATCTTCGTCTTCTGCACCTGGATCCTGCATTCGGCCGCGATTGCGATGAACCTCGATCGGCGGCTCGTCGGCACGACCGCCATCGGTCTCGTCGCCAACATCGCGCTCAACATCGCGTTCATTCCAAGCCGCGGCATCACCGGCGCGGCGTGGGCGACGGTGATCGCCGAAGCGGTCACAGTCACGCTGCTGTACCTGCAGGTCCATCGCCGGCTGGCGGCCGCCGGTCCATCCTCGTGAACATGACGTCACGTCAGCGGCGCATCGCCGCCGTGATGGGCGCCGTCTTGTTCGTCTCGTACGCCTACTTTTACGAAGCGGGCGGGTGGAATCAGAACTCGCGCTTCGCGCTCATCCGCGCCATTCTCGAACGGCATACGCTGCAGATCGACGCGTATCAGCTGCACACCGGCGACCGGGCGCTCTGGCGCGATCACTACTACACCGACAAGGCGCCCGGCGCGTCGCTGCTCGCGCTCGCCCCCGTGCAGGCGGCGCGGCTCGTGTCGCGTGCCGCGGGTGTCGACCCGGCATCGTTTCCCGGTATCGCGTGGACGTCATACGTCGCCGCGGTCGTGACGTCTGGCGTCTTCACCGTCATCGCGGCGCTCTGCGTGTTCTGGCTCTCTATCCGGTGGGGCGCGTCGACGGGAGCGGCGCTCTTCGCGGCGGCGGCGTACGGCGTGGCAACGCCGGCGTGGGCCTACGCTACGCTGTTCATGGGACACGGGCAAACAGCCGGTTGTCTGATGATCGCGTTCGTGGCCGCGGATGCCCTGCGGGACGCAGCGCCGGCGCGGCGAGCGAAGCTGGCGTGGATCATCGGCCTCGCCGGAGGATGGGCCGTCGTCACCGAGTTCCAGGCGGCAGTCCCCGCGGTGTTCATCGGCTTGCTAGCGATCGCTCGGCTAATGCCTTCGCGCTACGAAGTGGACGGTCGACGCGATCGGAGTGGCGACGAGCGTAGCGCGAAGGCTTTAGCCGAGCGAGATGTCTTCGCCCTCATCACGAGAATCGCCGGCGGCGTCGTCATCGCTGCTATCCCCCTGCTGATCTACAACGCGCTGGCATTCGGCTCCCCGTTCCACATCGGCTATTCGAGTGAAGAGGGATTCAAGGAGCTCCACACGGGTTTCTTCGGCATCACGTACCCGAGTCCCTCGACGCTGTACGAGCTGCTGTTCGGAAGCTACCGCGGCCTCCTGCCGGTATCGCCGCTGATGGCCGCGGCACCAATCGGATTGATTCTGCTCGGACGGAACGAACAGCGAGGCCCGACACTCGTCGCCGCCGGTGTCGGCATTTACTATCTCCTGCTCAACGCGTCGTACTTTTACTGGGAAGGCGGGTGGGCGTTTGGTCCCCGCCAGATCACCGCGGCGCTGCCGTTCATCGCCCTGGGTCTTGCGCCGCTGTGGGATGCCGGACGGCAGGCCGGTCGGGGTCTGCTGCTGGCCGGATGGATCTGGGGCACCGCCATGACGTTGATCGCGGTCTCGACAACGCCGCAGCCGCCCGCGTCGATCAAGGCGCCGATGCGCGAGCTGCTCTGGCCGGCCTTCCGTGACGGCGACCTCTCACTCAACCCGCAGACGTTCGTGCACAACAGCGTCGACGTCGAGCATCTGCGCGGCGGCGGCGATCCGCACGCGGCGTGGAATCTCGGTGAGCTCGTGGGGCTGCGCGGCCTCGCGAGTTTGCTGCCGCTGGCGCTGATCTGGGCCGCCGCTGCGCTGCTGCTCCTGTTCCTGTGAGCGCCTCACACGAACCCGAAGGTCCGCGCGAGTTCGGCAACGCCGAAGCCAACATGCGCTTCCTTGAAGCCGCCGCGGCGCTGACGGCTGGTACGGAGACGCTCGAGATCGGCACGGGCACCGGAGGGATGCTGCACGCGCTGCTGCAACGCGGCCTTCGCGCCCGCGGCGTCGAGATCAACCCGTCGTTGATTGCGGATTCGGTCAAGTGGTACGGTCCGCTCCCCATCGAGGCGATCACCGGCGTCGCGCTTCCTTTTCAGGATGCTTCGTTCGATCTGGTCCTGAGCTTCGACGTCCTCGAGCACATCCGCGACAGCGACGCGCATCTCGCCGAAGTCTCGCGGGTGTTGAAGCCGGGCGGACGGTACCTCATTCAAACGCCGAGCAAGTGGCCGAACACTGTCTTCGAAACTATCCGATGGAAGAGTTTCACGCGCTGGCGGGACGATCACTGTGCGCTGCACACGCCGGCACAACTGCGGCGCCGCCTCGAAGCGCACGGATTCGCTGTGCGGTTTTTCGACGTGCCGGTCGTCAACGAGTTCTTCAGGAACAAGGTGCACCGGCACCTCGGCTGGCCCGGCACGGCGCTGCTCACGCTGGCGAACCCGGATCGGCTGCCGGTGACGTGGAGAACCAACCTGTACGTCGCGGCGACCAAGAAATAGCAGAATGACGGTAGAGTCCGGCTTTAGCCGGACTGGCGCGGTCCGCCTGAAGGCGGACACTACCGGCGCGCGCGCCGTTCCTAGAATCGCACGCCGATGCCGACGCCGGCGCGGCTGACGTTGATCGGTGCGTCCGTGGAGATGTGGCCGTACAGGTAGTGGAAGTCGAGAATCAGCTGACGCCATGCCGGCCAGACGACGCCGCCGCCGAAGGTGAACATCAGCGCCGACTCGTCGCCGGAGACATCCGACCCGAGCGTCGCATACTGCGGGATGGTGCTCGACGCGTCAGTCCCGTTGATGAAGAACTTCGTATCCTTCGAGGCCGACGCGACGCCGAGGCCGCCGCTGACGTACGGCTTCAGCACCGACGTCACCGGGAAGCGATACCGCACGCCGCCGACAAAGAACGTGGCCGGCTCTTTCACTGAAAAACTGACCGTGCCGAGTTGCAGTTGCGACAGCGCGCCGGCGATGGACTGGGCAGCGGTGCTCAGATTGTCCGTCGCCACGTTGCCGATGTGGCCGAACGATCCGAACACCTGCAGGTTCGGCTTGACCGTGAAGCCGGCTTCAGCGCCATACGATTGGCTCGTCACATTGCCGAACGCCGATTCGGCAACAGCCTGCACGTAGCCCCGATCTTCGGCCGCCGGCGTCTGCGCTCGGACCGTGGCCGCTGCCATCAGCGCGACCACGATGAGCGTGGATATCGATGAGACTCTGCGTGCGCGGCTCATTTCGCCCGTCCGACAGAGGCGGAGCCAAGCGTGGTGTCGCGCCAGGGTTGAACGATGACGTTCGATCGCTCGTCCACCGTTCGCTTGACGGGACCATTGCGCGCCACCGACGACACCATGAAGCCGACGAGCTCACCGACTTTCGGCACCCAGCTGCTGAACGGCGGACCGAACCCTGAATCCGGTCCGATCGTCTTCGTGCCTTGTCCAGCCTTGCACGATGAAGCGCCGCGATAGATCCATTCGCCCGCGCCGCCGTACCACGTGCCGTTGATGCGCGCGAAGTACCACTGGTTCGCGTAGACGCCAAAGTTCGGATCGGGTCCGCCGAACGGCCACGGCGAGTCAGGCCAGCCGGGATCCGTGTAACTCATGCAGACGGGGCCGTCGCCGCCGCCGTCCTGTTCGACGAGCGAGAGCACCGCGGTCTGCGGCCAGGCCGAGACGTCGGGGCTGTTCAAGTACACGACTTTTTTCAGGTCGATCGCAAAGCTCGTCACGAACGTCGCCGGCAGCGTCGTGGGACCGGAGACGGCGTTGGCCACGTCGCTGGCGGTCACTCGCCAGTACAACGTCGTTTCTGGTGGCAAGTCGATGTTCGGCGTGTACGTCGTCCGGGACACGCCTTCGTTGACGGTACCGCTGACCACGACCGGGCTGAACGCGGAGCTCGACGCGATCTCGAACTTGTAGGTGATCGGGCCGGCTGGACCCGAGTGGGTCGCGTTGGTCACAGTGAAAGTCGGCCGGGCGCCGGTACCGGCTCCGCTGATCGGGCTCACGAGCGTCGCCGAATCGATCACGATGGCGGGGCCAATCGTGAACGGACGTGCCGCGCTGAACGGTCCGACCGTGCCGCCGCCCTCCGCACGCGCATGCCAGTAGTAATTCGTCCCGGCCGGAATCTTGTCGATCGTCAGGCTTGTCTGCCCGCTCGCGCCGGCGGCCACACCTGTTTTCGAGTAGGCCTTCGACGAAAACGCCGAGTCGGTCGACACCTCGAACGTATACGTGGCAGCGGCCGATTGCGTGACCACCGCGTTGGCGACCACGAGCGTCACAGGCTGATCGGTGTTGCGGATGGTCACGCCGGCTGCGGGCGATACCGCGCGCGGAACAGTCACCGACGCGGTCGCTGCGGCGCCGTCAGCGCTTGCAGCGGCCGTCGTCGAAGGTTGTGTAGGGTTGCTGCTTTTCGAGCACGCTGCGCCGACGATACAGACGGCGGCCGTTGCCGCAAAACATGAACGCACTTTCAACATGGTTGTAGTTTAAAACACAAAACTTCGGCCGGCGGCGGATGGGAACGACACCATCACGACATTTGAGCGTTCTCTTACGCTGTTCGGTCCGTTGTTGCGTTGATCACCCGCGGTCACGAGGAAGCCGACCTGTTCACCTGGGGACGGCTGATGACCCGACATCGGTGCCCAGCGGATGGGATCGAAGTACCAGTTCATCGCGTAGTCGCTCACGGGCCCGCCGCTCTCGTAGAGACCGCGCCAGTACTCGATGCAGCCCGAAGCATGCCACTGACCGTTGATGTTGAGGACGATCCAGAGCGTGTATTGAATGCCGCCCGCCCAGCCCGGTGGCGTCACTTCGGGCCACGAGCTCTGCTTGTCGAACTCGACGTGCGCGCCGCTCGGCATCAGATCGAGCCGCGAAATCTTTGTCGTCACCGCCCAACCCGGCACGTCCGTCGGCGAGTTGTGGATGATGACGGTGTTCATGTTGATGGCGTCGTTGGGCGCAGGTCCGCTCGGCCCGGACGGTCCGGGTGTGTAGACCGGTGCCGGCGCGGCCAGCATCTGAAACGCCTGAGTCACCGACCATGGCCCAGGCGTCGTCGGATCGTAGGCACGAGCGTGCCAGTAGTACACCTTGCCGTAGGCCAGATCGACCGGCGAGACGAGGTGCGTTTGACCCGGCGTCTCTGCCGCCGTCCAGGTCGCTACCTTGTTCGCGTACGAATCATTGTCGGCGAGCTCGATCAGGTACGTGATCGGACCGACCGGTCCGGATCGCGCCGAGTTCGTCAGCGTGAATGTCGGGCGCACCGTCAAAACAGTCGAGTTCGGGGCTGGAGCCGTGAGCCCGGGCACGTCGATGACGATCGGCGTGAAAATGTCGAACGACGCCGGTGTGGCGTACGGACCGGTGTTCGCACCGTCCTCGGCGCGAACGCGCCAATAGTAGGTGTGCCCGGTCGCAAGGGCGTCGCTCATGCGCAGGCTGGTGCGGCCGCCGTCGCCCTGCGCGATACCGTCGCGCGTGAAGACCTTGTTGCTGAATCCGGTGTCGGTGGCGATCTCGAACGTATACGTGAGCGGACGCGGCCCCGTGCTCCCGGCATTCTCGATCAGCATCGTCACGGGCTGTTTGTCGATGGCGATCTTGCTGCCCGTCTGCGGTTCGAGCATTTTCGGCGCTGAGATCTGCACACCGGGGATCGGTCCGGCGACGCTGGGGCTCAGCGGGGTGGAACTCTTGCTCGCCTCGCAGGCGGTCAATGAGAACACCGCGATTACACAGCCCAGGGCTGCGAAGACTCGGGACATCATGCGCAATTACGGTATCGGAGGCGGAATTTCGGGACTTTAGACGCGGGCGGCCTAGTTAACTCTTTGAAACACCTCGTACAACGGGTTGATCTGGCGAAGGACCGACGTAATCGGTTCCTCGGTGCGATCGCCAACGAGATCGCGGGGAGCGCCGGGGAGCCACGGCCAGGGTGATGGATGCCGATAGCGGAAGGCCAGACGATATCCAAGCCGGCCGCCCTGAAGTCCGGCAATCAGCTGCCCTATCGGGCTATCCGCCGGCTCAGCTCGAGCGTAGTCGGCGTTCAGCACGTAGTACATCGGGTGTTGCTGTTGAAGCTCCGCGGCCGATGAGATCGTGGTCGTGTTGAACGACTCGAGTCGCGGGTAATACTGCTGAGGAAACACATAACCGACGACGTCGCCCGCGGTCACGTGCGCGGTCAGCCAGCGCTCCACCGTATATCTCGAGTCCCGCAGCATCACGACATCCACCGTCGCGGCGTACAGCAGAGTGCACGCAAAGGCGCCGTACGCGACAGCCCGGCGCCACGTCGATGCCGCGGTCGCGGAAAGAAGCCGGTCGAATGCGAAGCCACCGAACAGCGACAGGACAAGGCACACGGGCAGCATGAACCGGTCGTAGTTGTAGAGCACGACGTTGATGAAGGTCGCGTAGTACGACACGACCGGCACTGCGAGCCACATCGCGATACGACGCTGCGTCGGGCTTCCAATCGCGAGCGCGAGGCCGGCGGCGCTCACAAGGCACATCGGCCAGCCCCACGCCTGCTGCACGATGTACGCGCTCAGTCGCAACAGCGCCAGTCTTCCGGCAAGCGTCGGCTCGAAGTCGCGGTAGGTCTCGCTCGCCGGACCGGTGATCAACTGGACGTGGTCCTTGAAGCCGGTCGAGTTGAACACCAGATTGTGCAGCACGACGAAGAGTCCGATCGCCACAACTGCCGCCCACACGACACGCCGATCGAACAGCGCGCCGATCAACGGTGTCCGCCGGCCGGCGTTGCGGTGGGCACGCCACAGCCGCTCGACGATGGCGAGAGGCATCAGGAGGAAAAGTCCGTAGGCCTGATCCTTCGTGCAGATCGCGAGCGTCGCGCATACGGCGAGGCTGATGAAATCGCGCAATGCCAACCGGTCGAGGGCACGCAGATAGAAGACCAGCGAGAGGCCGAACCAGAACAGATACGGCACGTCGAGATTCGCGGTCTTCGCGTAGTAGACGAACGGCGTCACCAGCGCGAACATGGCGGCCGCAAGCACGCCCGCGCGACGGCCAAACGCCTGCGCGCCACTCAAGTACACCGCGACGAGTGTTCCGACCCCCGCCGCCAGGCTGACGAGCCTGCTGATCAACGCCAGCGCGGCATAGGGCATCGCCGTGCTGAGATCCAGACGCCCGAGATGCTCGAGCAGCATGAAGGGGCTGAACGCCGCGGTCAGCACGTAGAAATGGAACGGCGGATAGCGATCGAACCATCCGTTGGTGAACCATCGAGCCGCGGCGCCGAGAACGAGCGTCGGCGTCAACTCGTCGGGCGGCCAGCTGCCTCCGGGCAGACCCCACCAGATGCCAACGGCGTTGAGAATCAGCGAGGTGGCGAGCACCCATTTGAGCGCGGGCCAGACCTCCTCGTGCGCAAGCCTGGCCTTGCCTCTCGCAATCCATCTCCACCCGATGATCAACGTCCACACCACGAGCGACGCGACCCAGACCCATTCCGCCGCAGCGAGCGTCCGTTTCAGCCCGGCGCTGATCGCGAACGTCCAGAAACCCACGCGACGAGGTGTAAGCGCCCACGCCGGGATCCGCTCGAGCGGCTCCCCCGCTCGCGCCCAGAGCAACTCCATGTGGAACGGGCCGCCGTCCTGCGCGTACCGCACATACACCGAATGCACGCCCCGCCGAAGCGTGATAAGACCGGTCGCGCCGCGCGGCCACACTCGACGGCCGGCGTTGTCGACCACGACCTGACCGTCGACAAACACCGCCGAGTCGTCGTCCGAGATCGTCGCCAGCGCGTAGACGCCGTCGTGCATCGCGAGAAAGGAACCCGCCCACGTCGTGCTGAACGCGTGCGGCAGCGAACCGTGGAAGGCGTCGAGCAGGCGATCGTTCGATGGCACCGGATCGACCGTCGAGAGCGCCGGTGGATCCGACCAGGTCGCGTTGGTGAAGTACGTGGCGTTCAGCCCTTCACGAACGGGATTGAGCCAGTCGGCGCCGGCGAGAAGGGCGACGACGAGCGTCGTGCAGGCGACGAGTGTCTTCATTGCAGCTCGACGCGCACCTGGCAGCCGAGCCACCGGCGATCGGTGGATCCCGGCTCGTGATCGGAGGGACGGAAACTCCCCGGCGCCCGGACGACGAGGGACACGAGCCGTCGACGTGGCGTAAGCGGAATCTCGATGCGCCGCGTCTGATCGTGCGACAGCGTCACAGAATGATCCGCGCCGTCGACCAGCACGCGAACGGTGCCATCCACGGGACCAACATGCAGCGTGAGCGCAAGCGTCGACGCGCCGGCAGCTGCGACGTACACCTCGCTCTCATGGGTCCCCTGGGTCCAGAACACGCCGCCTTCCGGATACGATTCGTCGTCTGCATACGCGATGAAGGCACCGGGCCGCGCACGGATCGCTTCAATCGCGCGCGGCTGGACGAGGAGCCTCGAACGTCTCGGGACAATCGACTCGGCGACGATCTCGACCTCCTGCGCCAGCGATGCCGTCGCCGCGTCCGACGACAAGAGCGATACGCCGGCATCGATCGGCAGGTCGAATGCGATCGGCCTGTTTTTCCCGGCACGACCCTCAGCAATCACGACTTCGTTACCGAGCAAAACCGACACTCCCCCGCCATCGCCGGCCGTTTC
>DASSGK010000140.1:0-8500 GCA_035693505.1 Vicinamibacterales bacterium | reverse complement strand
GGGATCGAGCAGCGCGTCCGAGAGCTCACCGATCCGTTCTTCGGCGACCTTCCGCAGCGCGAAGAACGCGTAGTCGGCAACCGGCTCCCACGCCAGCAGCGGAATGACGTGCGGCACGAGCGCCGGGGTCAACCCGTCTTCGCGCGACAGCACTTCCACCACGCCGTCACGGTCGCGCGATCGCAGCAGCAGGATGTCCTGAATCTCCGGATCGAGTGTGGCTGGCGGCGCCACAGGCGGGGGCGTCGGATGATGGCGCGCCGCTTCGTCCGCATGGTGACGGATCCGCCGCAGCACCTGGCGCGTCGCTTCGTCGGCGGTTGCCGAGACATCGACACCGTCACCCTGCTTCACGAGGCTGCGTTCGAGCAGGCGGATGTACCAGTGATTCAGCCGGCTGGCGACGAAAATCGCGGCGGCCGACGTCGCGATCGCCAGCGTGAGGATTGTCGACGAAGCCGCGATCGGCGTCAGCAGCACGGCGAGGCGGACGAGCCCGCCGCCGACCGCATCGCCCAACCGATCGAACGCCACATCCACCACCGACTTCGCGGCACGCTTTTCCGCGGCCGGGATCGGCGTATAGAACAGCTCATAGGACGAGCGGAACCAGGATCCGCGAAAGACCGATTCGCCGGCCCGGGTCACGATCACGCCGCCGAAGCTTGGCGCCAGCAGCGCGGTCACGCTCCCCGCCAGCAGCGCAATCGACGGCGTGCTCATGGTCATCGCGAGGCCAAAGCGGTCGAGGACGGCACGACTCAGGAGTAATTGAACGAGCAGCGTGGCGAAACTGGTTGCGGCATAATAAAATGAGAAAAATCGGAGCAGATGATCGCCAGGGCCAAGCGTTTCGAACGCCTTGGCCTTGAAGAGGTATTCGACGAGGGCGGCGCTCGTCGTGCCGAGCAGCACCAACGCGGCAAGATGGCGAAGGTGGGCTGATTCGGCAATGACGCGCAGGCCGGAACGTATCGCCGGACCGTCCGTGGCCGTCTCGGCCGGGATGGGCGCGGCGGTCCGTTCGAGGTGTACCGCCAGCTGCCGCACGAGCCAGGCGCTGAGAAACTGCAGCGCCGCGAGCACCAGCAGCATCGACGGGACGCCCCACGTCGCCACGCGCGCCGCCAGCAGGGCGCCGAGCAGGCCCCCGAGGGTGCCGGCGCCGGAAATTTGTCCGAACCGCCGCTTCGCCGTGCGGGGGTCGAACCGTTCAGTGGCAATGAGCCAGAAACCGGACGCGAGCAGCGGCCCCGCGCCCGAGACGTGCAGGTAGACGATCACCGCGGTGCTTGACGGCGCGGACGCCCTGACGAGCCATTCGACGATGAACAACAGCCCACTCGCGAGGAATGCCGCGGGGACGGCGGTTGCGGGTGCCACCCTCGAGGACCACCGTGTGTGAGCCACGACGAGGACAATCGAGCAGACGGACGTCGCGACCAGCATCGCCGGGAGGGTCGTGAAGTCCAGCGAGGTCAGGAACAACGCGTCGCGCGTCGCCTTGGCCCCGACAAATTGTGCGGTGACGGCGGCGGCGCAGGCCATCGCGGTAACCGTCGATCGGGTGGTAGCCGTCATGTTTAGGTCCTGTTCCTGTAACGCGACAAATCACCGCGAACCCCGCAACGCCTGCGAGTGACAAAGACCCCGAGATCCATGTCGCTGCACACCCGGGCCAGGGAGGCCCTCCTCGCCGCACTGACGCCGCCGGCTCCGGCTGACCACCAGGTTCCCCCCTCGCCGGCGCCGGCATCGGGCGATTCCTTGTCTCCGGGGGCCAATCCGCTGGAACCGGGGACGCTGTTTGCCGACCGGTACCGGATGGTCGCCAGCCTTGGCCGCGGCGTGACGGGCGAGGTCTGGCGCGCCGACGATCTGGTCGTCGGCACACCGGTCGCGCTGAAGGTCATCAGCTCGACCGGCGCCGAAGGCCGCGCCCGGATCCTCGACGAGGTGCGGCTCGCCCGCCGGATCACGCACCCGGCGGTCTGCCGCGTGTTCGATATCGGCGAAAGCGATGGCCGGGTCTTCTACTCGATGGAACTCATCGACGGCGAGGATCTGGCGACGCTGCTCCGCCGCGTCGGGCGCCTTCCGCCCGAACGCGTCGCCGGCATCGGCGCCCAGTTGTGCGACGGCCTGGCGGCCGCGCACGCGGAAGGCGTGCTGCACCGCTCGCTCAAACCAGCCAATATCCTCGTGGACGACGAGGGCGGCATCCGGATCACCGATTTCGGCATCGCCGCGTCCAGCGAGGACGCGATTGCGGCCTCGTCGACAGGGAAGCGGTATCTCGCGCCCGAACAAATCGTCCCGGGCGGCGCGGTGTCCGAGCGATCGGACCTGTTTGCGTTAGGTCTGGTGCTGTACGAACTGCTGACGGGCCGGCCGCCGTTCGCCGCGGTTCCCGATCGCAAGGGACCGGCGCGGCCGTCCGCGCTCGTGCCGGACGTCACGCCGCCGCTCGAGCGCACGATTCTGCAGGCGCTCTGCATCGATCCCACCGGCCGCCCCGCATCCGCGCTCGAGATGGCGGGGATGCTGCGCGGCGACGTTGCCGGCCGGAGCGATCGCCGTGTGTGGTCGTGGATCGGCGCTGCCGCGATCGCCGCGCTGATCGCGGGGCTGGTGGCGATGGCTCCCCGGTTGACGCGACCGGCGCCGCGGCCGTTCACCGACGGGGACCGGCTCGTGGTCGCCGATTTCCTGAACACGACGGGCGAGCCGGTGTTCGACGGCTCGCTCAAGGTCGCGATCTCGGTGGCGCTCGAGCAGTCGCCCTTCCTGAAAGTGTTCTCGGACGCCCGCGTGCGCGACACGCTGCGTCTGATGCAGCGCGATCCGAACGAGCGCGTCACCCGATCGATCGCGCGCGAGATCGCGCAGCGCGAACAGCTGAAGGCGCTCGTCGCCGGGTCGATCGCCAACCTGGGCAGCCACTACGTGCTCGCGCTGGAAGCCGTCAACGCCGAGAGCGGCGAGGTCATGGCACGAGACCAGGTCGAGGTGGCGCGCAAGGAGGACGTGCTCGCGGCGCTCGGCAAGGCGGTGACGAACCTGCGCAAGACGCTCGGCGAATCGCTCGCGTCGGTGCAGCGCTTCGACGTCGCGTTGCCCCGCGCGACGACCGGCTCGCTCGAAGCCCTGCACGCCTATTCGCTGGCGCTGGATCAAGGGCGCCAGACGCCGCGGCTCGAAGCGATTCCCCATCTCGAGCGCGCGATCGCGCTCGACCCGGGTTTTGCGATGGCTTACGCCCTGCTGTCGGGCGTCTATTCGAACAACAACCGGACGGTGGAGGCGCCGGCGCTATCGCGCAAGGCGTTCGAGCTTCGCGACCGTGTCAGCGAGCGCGAGCGGTTTTTCATCTCGTGGCGCTACTATCGCGACGCGGAGCAGGCGTGGGACAAGGCGCTCAGCCTCGCGCAGGCGTGGACCAGCACCTACCCCCGCGAGCCGTTCGCCTTCAACAGCCTCGGCCTCGCCTCCGCGGCATTCGGCGAGCACGAGAAGGCGGTCGCCGCGTTTCGCGAAGCGATCCGCCTCGATCCCAAGTTCGTCACGCCGTACGGCAACGTCGCCGGCTCACTGATTGCTTTGAACCGGTTCGACGAGGCCAAGACGGTGCTGCGGTACGCCGCCGCACAGGGCGTCGCCTTCATCACGCTCGAGCGGATGTGGTACGTGCTCGCGCTGCTCGAGAACAATCGTGCCGAGCAGGCGCGGGAGCTCGAGCAGATGCGCACGACGCAGCGGGGAATGCCTGCCGCGATCTGGGAGGCACGGGCGTCCGCAGCGGCCGGCCGGATCTCCAGAGCTCACGATCTTTATCAGCACGCCGTCCAGATGGCGGATCGCGAAGGCATGCGCGAACTGTCCGCTCAGAGTTCCGCGGAGGATGCCGAGACGCACGCCATCGCGGGGCAGTGCGTGGAGGCGCGCCGCGAGGTGTCGGCGGCGCTCCAGTCGAGCCGCGACAACTTCACGCTCGAACGCGCGAGCCGCACGCTTGCGTTGTGCGGCCACAGCGACGAGGCGCAGCGGCTGGTGGCTGAATTGGCGGCCCGCTTCCCGACCGCGAGCATCACCACGCTGATTCAGCGCCCGATCACGGCCGCGACGCTGGCGTTGCAGTCCGGACACCCGGACCGCGCCATCGAACAGCTCGAGCGCGTGGCGGCGTACGATCCCGCGCCGGCGTCGGAATTCTGGCCGACATACCTGCGCGGCCAGGCACTCCTTCAAAAGAAAGACACGGCTGGTGCGGGCGAGCAGTTTCAGACGATTCTCGATCATCGCGGCCTGGCGCCGACCTCGGCGCTCTACGCGCTCGCGCATCTCGGGCGCGCGCGTGCGTATGCGCTTGCGGCTGACGTCGACGCGGCCCGCCGCACCTACGAACACTTCTTCACATTCTGGGAAAGCGCCGATCCGTCGCTCGAAAGTCTCCAGGCGGCCCGCCGCGAATACACGCGGCTGCTGCGGTAAGTTGGAGGCCTTCTGATGGCATCCGTACACGCACGGGCGAAGGACATCTTCCTCGATGCGGTTGAGATCGCGGCCGCCGACCGCGCGGCCTTCGTCGAGCAGGCATGTGCGGGAGACGCGGAGTTGCGGCGCGAGGTCGAGTCGCTCCTCCTGTACCACGACGAGGAGAGCACGAACGAGGCCGAGCCGGCAGCGGCGTCATTCGCGCCGGGCGCGCTCGTCGCCGGCCGCTACCGCATGATCGCGCGCATCGGTCAGGGCGGAATGGGCGACGTCTGGCGCGCCGACGATCTCGTGCTCGACACGGCGATCGCGCTCAAAGTGTTTCTGGCCAGCGGTCCGGACGCACGCGACCGCCTCCTCAACGAAGTGCGGCTCGCCCGTCAGATCACGCATCCGTCCGTCTGCCGCGTCTTCGACGTCGGCCAGGCCGACGGCGTCGCGTTCTTCACGATGGAGCTGGTGCGCGGAGAGGACCTCGCCGCGCTGCTGCGTCGCGTCGGCCGGCTGCCGTCCGACAAGGTGATCGACATCGCCCGACAGCTCTGCGCCGGCGTTGCCGCTGCTCATGCGCACGGGGTCCTGCATCGCGATCTGAAACCGGCCAACGTGCTGATCGACGACGATGGGCGCGCGCGCATCACCGACTTCGGCATCGCGATCACCAAGACAAACACGCGCGGGCACGCGCTGACCGGAACGCCGGCCTACATGGCGCCCGAGCAGCGCATACCCGGGGGAACCGTCTCCGAACGCACCGACGTGTACTCGCTCGGCCTCGTGCTGTACGAACTGCTCGTCGGCCACGACGCGTTCAAGCGCTCGGCGACGCTCGATGAACCGCTGCGGCCGTCGGCCATCGTGGCGAATGTCGATCCCGCTCTCGAACGCGCGATCATGCCGGCGCTCTCGCACGATCCGGAGCTCCGCTGGGGATCCGTGGAGGAGATGGCCGCCGCGCTGCCGCAGGCCACTCCGAATCAGACGACCGCCTCCGCGCCGGCGACGGCCTTCGATCTCCGGCGCCGGCCGGTCTGGCTCGCCGGCCTCGGGATCGCCGCACTCGTCGCCCTGCTCGCGTACGGGTCCGCGTTCGTCGGGCTCCCCAGTTCACGCACACTTACCGAGCAGGACGTCGTGCTGCTCGCGGACTTCGAAAATGCGACCGGCGATCCGGTATTCGATGGCGCGTTGAAGGTGGCGCTGGCGGTCGCGCTCGAACAATCGCCGTTCCTGAAAGTGTTTCCGGAGGAACAGGCGCGGCAGACGCTGCGGCTGATGCAGCGGCCGGCCGGGGAACGGATCACCCGCGCGATCGCCCGCGACATCGCCATGCGCGAGCGACTGAAGGCGCTGCTCGCCGGCTCCATCGCCAACCTCGGTCAGAGCTACATCGTCACGCTCGAAGCGATCAATGCGCAGACCGGCGACGTCATGGCGCAGGAGCAGGCGCAGGCGGCGACCAAAGAACAGGTGCTTTCCTCGATGGGGAAGGCCGCCGTGAGCCTGCGACGGAAGCTCGGCGAGTCGCTGGCCTCCGTGCAGAAGTTCGACGTACCGCTCCCCCGCGCGACGACCTCGTCACTCGACGCGCTGTATGCGTATTCGCTCGCGCTCGACAACGGACGCGAGGTCCCGCGCCTTGAAGCGATTCCGCATCTGAAGCGCGCGATCGAGCTCGACCCCGCGTTCGCGATGGCCTACGCGCAGCTCTCCGCGGTGTACTCGAACACCGGCCAGGGCGCGCTCGCGCCGGAGGTTGCGCGCAAGGCGTTCGAGCTGCGAGACCGGGTCAGCGACCGCGAGCAGTTCTTCATCTCGTGGCGTTACTACCGCGACGCACTGCAGGCGTGGGACAAGGCACTCGACGTGGCCCGCACGTGGACCGCCACGTACCCGCGCGAGGCGTTCGCGTTCAACAGCCTCGGCAACGCGCTCATCCGCTTCGGTCAGTTCGATCAGGCGGTGCAGCCGTTGCGCGACGCCATCCGCCTCGATCCGCAGTTCATCCCCGCCTACTCGAACCTCGCCGCCTCGCTGCTCGCGCTCAACCGGCTGCCCGAAGCGCGTCAGATTCTTCGTCAAGCTGCCGACCGCCGCCTCGAGTTCGCCGGCGCGCGGCGTCTGTCGTTTCTGATGGCGTTCGTCGAAGGGGACGCGCAGACGATGGAGAAGGAGCTGGCGGCGTCGATCGGCGTGCGCTCGACCAATGCCGCGTTCGGCTGGCAGGCGCACGTGCTGGCTTTCGGCGGACGGGCCGGGGACGCGCACGAACAATATCGACGCGGCATCGATCGGTCGGGGGCCGGCAACTTCAAGGAGGTCGCGGCACAGCTGTCGATCGAAGACGCCGAAACGCACGCGACGCTCGGACAGTGCGAGACTGCGAAGGCCGAGGTCCCGGCCGGCCTCGCAATCAGCCGTGATACCGCCGCGGTCGACCGCGCGAGCCGTGTGCTGGCGCTGTGCGGAGTACCGGAGGCGACTGCGTTGTCAGGGGAAGTCCAGAAGCGATTGCCCGACGCGATCCTCATTTCACGCGTCTCCGCGCCGGTGACGGCGGCGATGCTGGCCCTCTCCCGCGGCGAACCGAAGCACACTATCGAGCTGCTCGAACCGGTGCGCTCTTACGATCTGGCGCCGGCGGCGGAGCTGTGGCCCGTGTACATTCGAGGTCAGGCGTACCTGCAGCTGAAGGACGGCGCCGCGGCGCGGAAGGAGTTCCAGACGATTCTCGATCATCGAGGACAGGTGCCGGTGTCGGTGCTCTACCCGCTCGCGCATCTTGGCGCCGCACGCGCGGCCACGCTGATGGGCGACCCGGCGGCAGCTCGCGCGTCGTACGACAGCATGCTCGAGCTCTGGAAGTCGGCAGATCCCGCACTGGCGCCGCTCATCGAGGCGCGGCGCGAGCGAGCCGCTCTCGACGTCACACCATCATGACGACCAAGCGTCCCGACCCGGAGAACGATCTGTTTCCGCAGATGTACCGCGAGCTGCACCGTGTCGCCGGCGGGTATCTGCGGCGCGAGCGGAAGAACCACACGCTGCAGCCGACCGCCCTGGTGAACGAGGCGTGGATTCGCGTCCAGAAAGAACAGGGCCACGAGTTGAAGGGGCGGACGCACGGCCTGGCCATCGCCGCCCAGGCCATGCGTCGTCTGCTCATCGATCATGGCCGTCATCAGAAGCGCGACAAACGCGGGGGCGGCGCTCAGCCGGTCGAGCTCAACGATCTGATGAATGCGGCGGCGGAAGGGCCGGTGCCGGTCGAGGATCTCCTGACGCTCGAAGCGGCGCTCACGCGGCTCGAGGCCATCGATCCGCGCGCCGCCCAGATTGTGACCCTGAGATTCTTTTCCGGCATGTCGAGCCGCGAGGTCGCCGAACACCTTCAACTGTCGCTGCGGACGGTAGAGGGCGACTGGGCGCATGCCCGCGCGTGGCTCAAGCGCGAGCTGTCTGGCGAGCAGCACCCGCCCTCCGAGGAGTGAGCGTTCCTCGCATGTGAGATCCGACCTCCCGGCTCGTTGTACTGTCAGGAGGTTAGATCATGCGTAGTGTCAAAGCGATCGTCGTGTTGTGTGCCGCGCTGCTCAGTGTCGCGGCGGCCGGCGCGGGAACCCTGTCGAACCATCGGAACGTACTGGGCTTCAGCGGGCCGGTGGCGCTCCCAGGCGTGTCCCTGGCGGCCGGGAGCTACATCTTCGAGATCCTGGATCCGAATGCGAGCACGGATGTGGTGGTCGTGAGGAATAGTGACCATACGCAGGTGTTCTACATGGGGCTGACGCGGCGGATCGACCGGCCAGCGAGTCTCGCCAGGGGTCGTTTCGTGACCTTTGGCGAGTCGGCGCGTGGCAATCCGGCGCCGATCTCGGCGTGGTATCCCCTTGGCGAGTCGCGGGGGTACGAGTTCCTGTATGCGCGACGGTAGCGATCGGTGAGGCCCGGCAAGCCACTCAGCTTGCCGGGCTCGCCACCAGAACCGGGTTCGAATCCTGTGACT
>DASSGK010000139.1:0-16286 GCA_035693505.1 Vicinamibacterales bacterium | reverse complement strand
GCTTGTCGTGCCGGCGGCCGCCATGGGGGCGACGTTTCCAATCGCCGCAGATTGGTACGCGCGCAGCGCACCCGACGCGGGCGCGCTCTATGCGGTCAATACGGCGGGCGCCGCCGCCGGCGCGATCGCCGCCGGTTTTTTTCTGATCCCGGCGGTGGGACTTCGCGCCACGACCGGCGTCGGCGTTCTCCTGAACCTGATCGCTGCCGCCGGCGCCTGGTGGCTGGCGTCACAATCACGATCGGAAGAAATCGCAGAGAGCGCAAAGACCGCAGAGAGTCATCTTTCCAAACAGAAGAAACCCAAGCCTGGCTCTGAGGCGTCTTTGCGGACTCCCCGGTCTCCGCGGTTTCTTCCGATCGTGTCTCCGGGATCTCCTGTGCTCGCCTGCGCGGCGGTTGGACTCTCCGGCTTTGTCGCGCTGATCTATGAAGTCGCCTGGACGCGGCTGCTCGCGCTCGTGATCGGACCCACCACCTACGCGTTCGCGACGATGGCGGCGGCGTTCATCAGCGGGCTGGCGATTGGATCGGCCGTCGGAACCGCGATGGCACGCCGGGTTCAGGAGCCGGCCGTGT
Source organism: Vicinamibacterales bacterium (assembly GCA_035693505.1). Lineage (GTDB taxonomy): Bacteria > Acidobacteriota > Vicinamibacteria > Vicinamibacterales > CAVVIG01 > CAVQFC01. The sequence goes on along the minus strand of DASSGK010000139.1, from coordinate 15,708 downwards.
GGCTGTCGGCGATGATGGTCACGTCGGCGATCGCGGCGAGCGGCGCCGCATGGATCACGGCGACGCGCATGCCCCTGATCGTCGCCGGCCAGGTGGCCGACCCGGGCGCCGCGTTCTCGCAAGTCGTCGTGACCCAGGCGTTCGGCACGGCCCTCCTGCTGCTGCCGATGACGCTCGCGCTCGGCGCGACGTTTCCGCTCGCGCTCGCCGTTGCGGGCGGCGCGCCGTCGGGCATCGCCCGCGATGCGTCGCGCGTCTACACGGCGAATACGATCGGGGCGATCGCGGGTGCGCTCGCCGGCGGGTTCGCGCTCGTGCCGGCGCTGGGCCTCCGCCTGACGTTTCAAACGGCCGGAGTCGTCGGTGCGCTCGGGGGCGCGGCGTGTCTGGCGGCAGCGTTTCGTGCGCGAGCCACGACGACCAAAACACCGGGCGACGATCAACGGTCCGCGGCCAGGAACAAGCGGCCGGCGGCCAACGGCCCGCGAGGAGCTGCCGGCGAGCCACGAACGCCCGCGATCGTTTTGCCTGCTGCCGTCGGCCTCATCTCGATGGGGATCATCCTGCTGCTGCCGCGCTGGGATCAGGAACTTCTCGCGAGCGGCGCCTACAAGTACGCCCCGTATCTCGGAACCGAGAACGTCGAAACGGTGTTGCGTGCCGGGACGCTCGAGTACTACAAGGAAGGCGCCGCGGCGACGGTCAGCGTGAGGCTGCTGACCGGCACCACCTCCCTGGCGATCGATGGAAAGGTGGACGCGTCGAACGCGGGCGACATGCTCACGCAGCGCATGCTCGGCCTGCTCCCTGTGCTCATCCACGGCAAGGCGCGGGACGTGTGCATCATCGGGCTCGGAAGCGGGGTCACGCTGGCCTCGGCGTTGTCGTCGGGCTCGATCGAACATGCCGACCTCGTCGAAATCTCACCCGAGGTGGTGGAGGCATCACACTTCTTCGACCGTGAAAACGCACGAGCGCTCGCCAACCCCGCGGTGCGCCTCATCGTCGGCGACGGGCGATCGCATCTGCTGCTGACCCCGCGGCGCTACGACGTCATCGTGTCGGAGCCCTCGAATCCGTGGATGGCAGGCGTCGCGTCACTGTTCACGAAGGAATTCTTCGAGGCGGCACGGGAACGGCTGAAACCCGAAGGTCTGCTCTGCCAATGGGCGCACACCTACGACATCGGCGCGGAGGATCTCCGATCGATCGTCGCCACCTTCGCGTCCGTGTTTCCGCAAGGCACGCTCTGGATGGTCGGCGGAGGAGACCTGCTGTTGATCGGCGCCCGCGACGGGGACATCGGCCCGCGGCTGCACGCCATCGACCGAGCGAGCCTCGCGGGAACGGTTGCGTCGACCCTGGTGGACGTCGGAATCACGAAAGGCACGGCCCCGTTCGCCCTGCTGTCGCAATATGCGGGCGGCCCGGCCGAGCTGAAACGGTACGGCGGCGGCGCGCTGATTCAAACCGACGACCGAACTCAGCTGGAATACTCGGCGCCGCGAGGGATCTACGGCCGCAGCCGCGAAGACAACGCGGCCGCGATCCGAGCACTCGGCGCAGTTCAGCCGCCCGCCGTGCGCGACGCCTTCGCTCGAGCGACCGATGCCGACTGGACGTCGCGCGGGCAAATGGACCTGAAGTCGCAGGCGTTCGCGTCCGCCTACGACGCGTTTGGGCGTGCCGTCGCGCTCAACAGCCGGAACGCGGCAGCACTGTCAGGCCTCTCGGACGCAGCCGGAGGCGCCGGCCGGCTCGACGAAGAACGTCAGCGGCTGCGCGAAATTGCAGGTCGGGAGCCGGGCAATGCCTTCGTCCTGATCGAGCTGTCGCGACTCCTCGCGGTCACCGGCGACGTGCCGGGCGCCCTCAACGCGGCGTCGGAGGCTCTGCGTGCGGCGCCTGCCGAACCACGGGCTGCCGAGCAGCTGGCATCGGTGCTCGCTGACGCAGGCGATGGCGACCGCCTCGCACCGCTCGCGGACGAGATGATCGCGCGGTTCCCCGACCTGCTGGAGGCTCACTACTACCAGGCGACGGCGCAGTTCCTCCGAGGTCAACCCCGGGATGCCGTGGCTTCGGCCCGGAAAGTCGTGGCCGCACGTCCGGACCACGCGCGAGCGCAAAGCCTTCTCGGCACCGCGTGCGCGGCCGTCGGCGAGCGCGAGTGTGCGCTTGCGGCATTCGGAGCGGCCATTCGCGACAATCCCCGCGACCCGTCGGGCTATCTGAACGCCGGCATGCTTACACTGCAGACAGGAAACACGACGGCGGCCATCGACTACTTCGCCAGTGCGCTCACCATCGATCCCTCGTCGAAGCAGGCTCGGGACGGTCTCGCGCAAGCACGTTCTCCAAAGTTCTGAAGCGAAATTCAATCGCGCCGATATTCTGAATGAGGATCCGCGTGTGCCTGCGTCACGCGACGACGCTCGACAAGGCGGCATTCGAATTGCTTCCGTCTATAAGTGGGGGCGTCGTCAATGAGTCTCGTTCGTCTTCTGGGTTTCACCACACTGGGCTGCGGATGTGTCGTCGGCAGGTATCGCGAGGTCGCCACGAGTCGCGAAGTCACATACGTGGAAGAAAAAGGCGCTTCCTGCGGCAGCCATGGTCACCGGCGCAATCACACGATTGCCGCCGAACGTCTTTCGGTCGCGATGCCGGTCGGCGTGTCCAGCCTGGTGAGCAAGGCGTCATAAGGTCGCGGTGTGACCTTCAGGTCACAGCCCTGTAGCCTGCGCGCTTCACTTTTGCCGGTTCCCCACTAACGTACTTGCCAGCCCGCGCCGACATTACGGCGTGTCAGTCATTCTCAAGCCGCACCGGATTCTCAAAATCGGGCCGGGTGAAAGCCGCTTTTACCTCGCGGATTGCCTCGACGTCTTCAAACAGCTCGAGCCGCACAGCGTCGACGTCATCGTCACGTCACCGCCCTACAACATCGGCATCCAATACAGCCGGTACCAAGACGCCCTGACTGCCGCCGAATACCTCGCGTGGACCGACGCCTGGATTGCGGCCGCCACGCGGGTGCTGAGACCGGACGGGTCGCTGTTCCTCAACGTCGGGGCGAAGCCGAGCGATCCGTGGACCGCGCTGGACGTCGTGCAGGCGACGCGCGCGCACCTGAAGCTTCAAAACATTATTCACTGGATCAAATCGATCGCGATCGACCGCTCCTCGGCCGGCGCCGCCGCCGGGCTCGAGCGCGATCTGGCCGTCGGTCACTACAAGCCAATCAACAGCGACCGCTTCCTGAACGACTGCCACGAATTCATCTTTCACCTGACGCCGCACGGGGCGACACATCTCGATCGCCTGGCGCTCGGGGTGCCGTATCAGGACCAGTCGAATATCGCTCGCTGGCGCAGTGCGTCGGGGGGCGTGCGCTGCCGCGGCAACACGTGGTTCATTCCGTACGAGACGATCCAGCAGCGCGACCGCGACCGTCCGCATCCCGCGACGTTTCCAACACGCCTGCCCGAGCAGTGCCTGCGGCTCCACGGCCTGGACCGCATCTCGGTGGTGATGGATCCGTTTACCGGACTCGGAAGCACGGCTGTCGCCTGCGCGCGGCTCGGCTTGGGATTTATCGGATCAGATCTCGACGAGACCTACCTGAACGCCGCGATCGAGCGAGTTCAAGACGCCGGGAAGCCGAAGATGGCGAAGGCGGCGCTCAGGGCAGGACGGGCTGGACAGGCGGGAACGGCAGGAGAGGTCAAGCGCGCGGGAAAAGCCGGATAGATCCTGCCTATCCTGCCCTTCCCGCCTATCCTGCCTTCTTTAGCGCCTTATTTCTTCGTGGACGAAACGGGCTTCGGTGGCGGCTTGAGCACGTACTCCTTGCGGAACCACGGCTGCGCGCCCTTGCGGCTGATCTTCACTTCCACCTGCCGCCGCCGTTTGGTGGCGTCGGGATTCTTCGAGTAGTACCCCAGCACGTAGTAGTCGCTCGTCTCGGCGTCGATCCGTTTCAGCGCCTTGCTGAAATCGTTCTGGTTGACGACCGCGATGCCGCCGGTCTCCTCGGCGATGACGCGCAGACTGTCCTGCGACTTCCGCACGTACTCCGACCACTGCTGCGGGTCGACCTGCTCATCGATGTCGCCCATGCCGACAAGACCGCGCGGGTCGATCGTATACATCGTGACGTTGGAACGGTTCGCCTGACGCGTCAGCTCGCCGAGCTCTCGCGCCAGGTCGGCATCCGCGAACGTCTCGCTCTGTTTCTGCTGCTGCGCGAACGGGTCGGTCTGCGAGCTGCCGTCGCCGTTGGCCGCATTCGCCTGATTCTGGTTCCGCGCGAATTCGTTCTGCGCGAACGGCGAGTTGGGATCCATCAGGCCGAGGCGCGCATCCTGGAACGGATTGAAGTCGTACCCGTCGCTGACGTAGATGAGCGCCTTGCGGCGGTTGTGGACCGAGTCGAGGTTGTTCAGCAGATCGTTGACCGTCGAGAACGCGACGTGAGCGCGGTACCGGACTTCGCTCGGGCCTTCAGCGCCCGACGGTCCCTGGATGATGTCGGATGGTTTCAGTTCGCTGCCCGCCATCTTCTTGATCGCTTCGTCCAAACGCGTCTTGTCGTACGTCATGTCCACGGCAATCGACGAAGGACCGCTCGACACGATGCCGAACATGTCGCCGTCGTGCACGAGCTCTTTCGAGATGCGCTTGAAGAGATCGCGCACCCGGCCCGTGTTGTGGAACTGCAGGTGGAGATCGTCGACGAAGAACAGGAAGATGCGGCCCGACACGTCAGTCCGTGGACGGCTGGGCGGCAGCACGATTCCCTCGGGCGGCGGAGGCGGCGGCGGCGCGAGAACGTTGGTGACGCGGCCACCAGTGACGACCGTCATCGAGGTGATGTCCTGCTTCACGCCGTCTTCGTAGATTTCGAATTCTTCCTTCTTCAGATCGGGAATGAAGTTGCCTTTCTCGTCGCGAACGATGATGTCGTTGGTGACGAGATCGACTTGAACCTTGAACGTCGGCTTCTCCTGCGTCGTCGCCGAATTCGGCGTGGCGGGCGCCTGACTCGGCGTTTGCGCAGCCAGCCCGGCGCTCAGGACCACGAGCGTTGCAGTGGACCAGAAACCGTTCAATTTCAAACTCATAAGGCCGAATTATACATCCTGGAGCGCCCGCCGGGCGGTCCGTGTCACAACCGTTGTCGCCGCGATCGTTGCGACCAGGCCAGCCAGCAGGACCGCGTAATAAGACGCGTTTTTCGGCACTTCAGCCTTGCCGGCCAACACCAGAGCCTCGCCGGTGACCTTGCCCGCATACGCGTACACAAAGGCGCCCGGGACGGTCCCGAGCGAGGCGAAGACGAAGTCCCAGACCGAGATCGTCGTCAATCCCAGCGCGTAGTTCAGAAAGTTGAACGGGACGACCGGCGACAACCGCAGGAGCAGCACGATGCGCCGCCCGCGTGCGCTGACCGCGCGTTCGATCGCCTGGAACCTCGGCATCGAATCGAGGCGCCGGGCGACGAGACGCCGAGCCGCGTGCCGGCCGATCAAGAACGCGCCGGTCGAGCCAAGCGTCGCGCCGATGAGCGCGTAGATCATCCCGGGAACCAGTCCGAAGACTGCTCCCGCGGCGATCGTCAACAGCGATGCCGGGATCAGCGCGATGACGGCGAACGTGTAGACGAGGATGAACGCGACCGGCGCCGCGGGTCCGGCGCCCTGGATGTGTCCGACAACTCTGAGCAGCGCGGGCGCAAGCGATCGCCCGGCCCACCAGAGCAGCAGTACGACGGCCCCGATCGCCGCGGTGACGCGGACGCGCTGCGCCGACAGGGCCGCGATGCCTCAGTCTCCTATGGGATCCGAGCCTGGTGTGACCGGAGCTGCGGCCGCGGCGCGATCGCGTCCGCCGGAACGCCGGCGGCGGCGACGTTTGCGGTTGGGATCGCCGTTGTGAACGCTGCCTTGCGGGGTGATCACAGCCGCGGCAGGTACCGCAGCGGCCGCAGGTACTACAGCGTCGGCGCCTGCACCGGTCTGGTCGTCTCCGCTCGGGGTTGAATCAGGTTCGTCGGCATCGACCTCGACCGTCTCTGCCTCCGCCTCTGCGGCCGCACTCTTTGCGGCGCGCTCCGCGCGCCGGCGCTCGCGCCACTTGTCGGCATCGGCCGAAGGAATCGGCGTCTCGACAATCGCTCGCCAGTCGAACTCGACGCCGGGGTTCTGCAGTTCGAGCGCCTGGCGCACGCCCGGATCGAACGGCTGCCGTCCCACCTTCACGTCCGGCGGGGAGCGAAACCAGTAGAGGACGCGCTGGCGTACTTTTCCCCGACGATTCGTCGTCGGCTGAACCAGATAGAAATTCTCGACGCCGCGCTTGTCGCGTGAAAATCTGAGAAACGCCAACCTATTTCTTCTTTTTCTTGGGTGCGGCCTTCTTGAGCTTGGGAGCCGGTCTGGACTTCGCCTTCACCTTGGGCTTGGACGTTTTCGCGGGCTTCGCCTTGGGTGCTCGCGCGGGCGCCGCAGCCACACTGGCCTGCGGCTTTGCCGCGGCCTTTGCCACGGGGGTCGCGCGCGCCTGCGGCGAAATCGCCTCACGATTGCGGTGCACAAGTGTGAAGCGGGGCTCTTCGCCCACGACGTGATAGCTCCAGATTTCCGCCACGTGGATCTGGTTGTCTTCCGTGAGGCGCCGCGCCACGTCCACCATGCCCGAGGGCACATACAGGTGGAACGCCGCCCGAACACGGCCGTAGTGCGCCCATTGCGCGAGCGCTTCGAGGTGGTTGACCGACTCCCCTGTCTCTATCTCGACAATGACCTGGAGTTTATGGCCACGGTCCTGAGACGACAACACGAGATCGGGGTAAAGGGCTGCGGGGCCGGTCCCGACCGGCGCGTTCTGCTCAGCTCCGGGGTTCATCCCGGCTTCGTACTTCCGTCGGAACTTGCCATGGAGCAGCCGGATGATGCGGTCATGCTCGAGCTGTTCGCGGACCGGCCGCACCAGAATCGGACTCAACGAGCGCCTCCAAATGGTTGGATTAGCACGATCAAACGCCGAATCTTAGCATGTTTCAATCAAGCTCGAGTCTGCTCGTTTGGACAGTTTGGGACTCATCGTCGGTTACAATACGTCGGTGTCCGCTGTCATGTCCGAGCCGGCAACCTCGAAGATCCTGATCGTCGATGACGATGAGGGAGTCATGCAGACGTTCGCGCGCATGCTCAGTCTCGAAGGCTATCAGGTTCGGACCGCGGCGAATGCCGAAAAAGGGCTGGCAGAGGCCGAAGAAAGCCATCCGGACGCGATCATCCTCGACTTGAGGATGCCGCTGGTCGATGGGCTGGGCTTCCTGCGTCGTTTGCGAGCGCGCGACGACCAGCGCCAGACGCCGGTCGCGATTGTGACCGGGGATTATTTTCTCGAGGATTCGGTGTCGAACGAGCTCCATGAACTCGGCGCCGAGCTTCGTTTCAAGCCGCTCTGGCTCGAAGACCTCGTCGGACTCGCCCGCAACCTGCTCAAGGTGACCCACTGAACCATTCGGGCAGCAGATTCCTGAAAGCGTGTCGGAGGGAGCCGGTCGACGCGACACCGGTCTGGTTCATGCGCCAGGCCGGACGGTACATGAGCGAATACCGGCGGCTGCGCGAACGCTACTCGCTCCTCGATATCTGTCGAACGCCCGATCTCGCGACGGAAGTAACCCTTCAGCCTGTTCGGCGAATCGACGTCGACGCCGCGATCCTGTTCTCGGATCTGCTCCTTCCGCTCGAGCCGATGGGTATCCCCTTCGACTTCGTCAAAGGCGAAGGCCCGGCGATCGAGCGCCCCTTGCGATCCGAAGCCGACCTTGCCGCAGTGCGGACGTTCGAACCGCGTGAGAAGTTGAGCTATGTGCTCGACGCGATTCGGCAAATCAAGGCAGCGCTGGCCGATCGCGTGCCGCTGATCGGATTCGCGGGCGCGCCGTTCACGCTCGCCTCGTACGCCATCGAAGGCGGCCACTCCAACAACTTCGCGCACACCAAGTCGCTGATGTACGGGTACCCGGCAGCGTGGCACCGTTTCTGCGACCTCATCGCGGACATCATCGGCAACTACCTGGTCGCGCAGGTGGAAGCCGGCGTCGACTGCATCCAGGTGTTCGACTCCTGGGTCGGCGCGCTGAATGCCGCCGACTACCGCGAGTTCATTCTTCCGCACACGAAGAAGATCTTCGAGCGGGTGGCGCCGACCGGCGTGCCCACGATTCATTTCGGTGTCGGCACCGGATCGATTCTCGATCAGCTGCGCGAGGCGGGCGGAGACGTGATCGGCGCCGATTGGCGCACGCCGTTGGACGAAGCGTGGGAGCGCATCGGTCCGGATCGCGGCATTCAGGGGAATCTCGATCCGACGCTGCTGCTCGGTCCGCTCGCGCGCGTGTTTGCCGCCACCGACGAAGTCCTCGGGCGCGCCGGCGGCCGGCCCGGGCACATCTTCAACCTCGGGCACGGGATCCTGCCGTCGACGCCGGTCGAGCACGTCCAGGCGCTCGCGCGATACGTTCACCAGCAAACCAGGACATGAACCAGGAACCCGGAACGTTCCGTTCAGGGTTCAGGGGTTCAATGTTCAGGGTTCGTTCTGGGTTCTGCGGTTACGGGTTCTGGGTTCTGCTACCCTGAACCCGGCACGATGAACGCTGAACCTGGAACCATGAACGCTGAACCCACGTGGAACCGCATCTGATGTCGCGCGCTGGTGTGCTGCTGATGGCGCACGGCACTCCGTCGTCGCTCGACGAGATGCCGGAGTACCTCGCGCTCGTGCGCGGTGGCCGTCCGCCGTCGCCCGAGCTCGTGCACGAGATGCGGGAGAACTACGGCGCGATTGGCGGACGATCGCCGCTGACCGATATCACGCAGGCTCAGGCGGCGGCGCTGCGAGACAGGCTCGGCGCGGAGATCCCGGTCGCGGTCGGCATGCGCAACTGGAAGCCGTTCATCAAGGACGCGCTCGCCGAATTGGCCGCGGCCGGCGTCACGCGCGTGATCGGCATCCCGATGGCACCGCAGTTCTCGTCGCTCAGCGTCAAGAAATACATCGATGCGGCAACCGCGGAGTTGCCTCGTGGGACGCAGTTCGAAGCGGTTGAATCGTTTCACGCACACCCGATGCTCATCGAGGCATTCACCGAACGCGTTCGTGCCGCGCAGCCGAAGCCGGACGAGCTCGTGATCTTCACGGCGCACTCGCTCCCCGTCCGCGTCATCGAATCCGGCGATCCGTACGCCACGGAGGTCGCGGCCACGGCGGCACTGGTCGCGGGTCGCGCAGGTATTGCGAAGTACGAATGCGCGTTTCAGAGCGCAGGCCGCACGCCGGAACCCTGGATAGGTCCGGAGCTCCTGCAAGTGATCGACGATCGCTCGGTCAGCCTCCGGAAATTTCTCGTGGTGCCGATCGGGTTCGTGTGCGATCACACCGAAATCTTGTTCGACATCGACATCCAGGCAGCTCAGGCCGCACGCGAGTTTTCGACGACCCTCCGGCGGACCGAGTCGCTCAATACATCGCCGCTGTTCATCGCGACGCTCGAAGATCTGGTAAGAACACGAGTGACGGGGGCTAGGGTCTAGGGGCTTGGGGCTAGTCGCCCGGCAGGAAAAGAACGCGGAAGACGATGACAGCCAACCCCCAACCCCCAGCCCCCAGACCCACCCGGGTTGACGTCGCGATAGTTGGAGGCGGCATCGCGGGTCTTGCCGCCGCGTACGAGCTCTCGAGGCGTGGCGTTTCGTTCGTCGTGCTCGAACGCGCGCCGCGTGCCGGAGGCGTCATCTTCAGCGAGTCGGTCGACGGCTTCACCATCGACGGCGGTCCCGACGCGCTGCTGATTCAGAAGCCCGAAGCGATCGCGCTCTGCAAGGAAATCGGCCTCGGCGATCGCCTGGTCTCCACCAAGCCGCCGCGCATCGCGTACATCCAGCGAGGCGGACGTCTGCACGCGCTGCCGGCTGCATCGGTCCTCGGCATCCCCACACGAATCGGTCCCTTCGTGCGCACCACATTGTTTTCGTGGCCGGGCAAGCTGAGGATGGGCGCCGAGCTGTTCATCCCGCCGAAGCGAGACGAGGGAGACGAGTCGATTGGCGCGTTCATCTCGCGCCGCTTCGGTCAGGAGGCGGCCACGTATCTGGCCGAACCGCTGCTGGCGGGCATTCACGCCGGCGACGTGGACCGCCTGTCCGTTCGCGCCCTGTTCCCCCGCCTGGTGGACGCCGAGCGTCAGCACGGCAGCCTTCTGCGCGCATTCAGAATCCGCAATACCCAATCAGTCCGCAATGACGAGGGCGCGTTCAAGTCTCTCCCCGGCGGCCTGAGCGACATGGTCCACGCGCTCGTGAACGCGGTGGGCGAGGCCAACGTGCGAACCCGCACCGGCGTCGACCGCATCAGCGGCGATGGTCCGTTCTGCGTTCACACGTCGGCCGGCGAATCGATTGAAGCCAGAGCCGTGATCCTCGCGACGCCGGCGTTTGCCACCAGCGCGCTCGTGCGGGATCGTGACGAAGAACTGGCACGTCTGGCCGGCGGGATCGCCTATGCGTCGGCCGCGACCATCGCGCTTGCGTTCACACGCGACCAGGTCCGCCATCCGCTCACCGGCTCCGGGTTCGTCGTCCCCCGGGTCGAACACACCGGCATCCTCGCCGCCTCGTGGCTCTCGTCGAAGTGGCCCGACCGGGCTCCGGCCGATCGCGTGCTCATGCGTGCGTTCGTCGGCGGCGCTCGCGATCCACAGGCGCTCGAGCGATCCGATGCCGAGCTCGTCATGACCTCGCTCGCCGCCCTCCGCGGCCTGCTCGGTATCGAAGGCGAACCGCTGTTCAGCCGGGTGTACCGCTGGGAGCGCGCCAACGCGCAGCACGAAGTTGGTCATCTCGATCGCGTCGCCGCCATCGAACGCCTGCTCGACCGTCATCCGGGACTCTTCCTCACCGGCAGCGGTTTCCGCGGTGTGGGGATCCCTGACTGCGTGGCGGACGGCCGCAAGGTGGGAGCACAGGCTGCCGCATGGACGGAACTTAAAGTTAGAAGCGAGAAGTTAGAAGGTAGAAGTTGAACTTCCAGGTTGAACTTGCAACTTTCACTTCTAACTTCTAAGTTCTAACTTCTAACTTTGATGAGAGCTGTCCACATCATTGGCGTCCCTCTGGACCTTGGCGGCGGCCGGCGCGGCGTCGACATGGGCCCGTCCGCGATGCGCATCGCGGGGCTCGGAGAACGGATCGCGTCGCTCGGTCACACCGTCGTCGACAAGGGCGACCTGCCCTCGCCGATTCCCGAAACGCGCGAGTTGCGCGACGAGCACAAGAAGTACATCCGCGACATCGCGAAGGTGTGTCAGAAGGTGTACCAGACCTCGCTGGGATCGTTCGACGAAGGCGCGATGCCGCTCGTGCTGGGCGGCGATCACAGCATCGGCGCGGGATCGGTGGCGGCGGCGGCCGAGTGGGCCCGCCGTACGAAAGATCTGCCGATCGGCCTGCTCTGGGTGGACGCCCATGGCGACATGAACACGCCGGCCACGTCGCTGTCGGGCAACGTGCACGGCATGCCGCTCGCCTCTTTGCTCGGGCCCGAGCCCGCCGAGCTGTCGAAAATCGGCAGCTTCTCGCCGAAAGTCCTGCCGGCGCACACCGTGCTCGTCGGCATCCGCAACCTGGACGAGCGCGAGAAAATCGCGGTCCGTGATTCCGGCGTCCACGTCTTCACGATGAAGGACATCGATCGTCAGGGCATCGCATCGGTCATCGAGCAGGCGGTCAACCTCGCCGGGGCCGGCACCGCGGGCGTCCACGTGTCGTTCGACATCGACGTCTGCGATCCGTTGATCGCGCCAGGCGTCGGCACACCCGTCAAAGGCGGACTGGACTACCGCGAAGCCCACATGGTGATGGAGATGGTCGCCGACTCGGGACTGCTCACGTCCCTGGATCTGGTCGAGGTGAACCCGACGCTGGACGTACGGAACACCACGGCGCAGCTCGCGACGGAGCTCGCCCTGTCGGCCTTAGGAATGAAGATTCTGTGAGCCCGACTCCGCCATCATCTCCTCGAGCGTCTCGACGAGGAGCACCAGCGAATAGGGTTTCTCGATCAGGCGCGTGCGCGGGCGCAGCCGCTCGAGCTCGGCGGACTCCGACGGCACGCCCGAGAAAATGATCACCGGCACGTCGGCGGGAACCGCGACGACCACGTCGCGTCCGGAGCCGCGGCGAAGACGCAGGTCGACCACCGCGGCGACCAGGCGATTCTTCTTGAGCGCGTCGAGGCCCTCGTCGGACGTTTCCGCGGTGACCACCGCGAAGCCGTGCATCTCGAGAAACTTCACGAGCGGCCGACGGACCGAGACGTCGTCTTCCACTACGAGCACGAGGCGCGCGCCATCTCTAGACATGAAGGCGCCAGTATAGCGCGTCCGGCGCGCCACGTCGCGCGATCGACGTAGTACCGTGATCGACGTAGTACAATGCCCGCTTCCCACCTCGGGCCCCTAGCTCAGTGGTAGAGCACGTGACTTTTAATCACGGTGTCCTGGGTTCGATCCCCAGGGGGCCCACCACTTACCGTCGCGCCATCGCGTCTCGAACGGTCGTTTCCTCTCGAGCGGCCGCGCACCGATCGCGCTGGTCCTGATTCGTGTAACATTCGCGCCGGCGAAGCATGTTCTGCCCACATTGCGGGGCGCCCAATCAGGAGGCCGGCGCCCCCTGCACCGCCTGCGGATCCACAACCCTGATGGGCGCAACGAGCGGCGCCACCGTCAGCGCGTCGATCGCCGCGACCGTTGGCGTTCCCGCAGGCCCGGCCGCAGCGATACAAGGCGCACCGGCCACCTTTCTTCCAGGCCGCAGCATCGGCAATCGGTACGTCATCGTGCGGCTGCTTGGCGCCGGCGGGATGGGCGCCGTCTATCAGGCGTTCGACCAGGAGCTGGGAGTCGCCATCGCGCTGAAGATCATCCGGCAGCCAGGAGGAACAAACGATCAATCGGCGACCGAAGCGCAGGAGCGGCGCTTCAAGCGCGAGCTCCTGCTGTCGCGCCGCGTCACGCACAAGAACGTCGTGCGCATCTACGACCTCGGCGAGGTCGACGGCACGCTGTACATCACGATGCCGTTCGTGGCCGGGAAGAACCTCTCGACACTGCTCGCGCACGAGGGAAAGCTGCCGGTCGACCGCGCGCTCCAGATTGCGCGGCAGGTGGCCGCCGGCCTGGCGGCCGCGCATGACGCGGGCGTCGTCCATCGCGATCTGAAACCCGCCAACATCATGATCGAGGACGAGGGCGATCGCGCCCTGATCATGGATTTCGGCATCGCGAGATCGGCGACGATGTCGCCTCTCGCGACGCGGACGGAAGCCATCGTCGGCACGCTGGAGTACATGGCGCCCGAACAGGCCGAGGGCAAGGAAGTCGACCATCGGTGCGATCAGTACGCGTTCGGCCTGGTCCTCTACGACCTGTTGACCGGCGGCCGGCCGGTGACGACGTCGGCGATGGCGGATTTGATCGCGCGGATGCAGAAGCCGATTCCGCCGCTGCGATCGATCGACCCGGGACTCCCCGAGCCTCTCGCGCAGATCGTCGATCGCTGCCTCCAGCGGGACCCCGCCGCACGCTATGCGACCACGACACAGCTCGTCGACGTACTGAACACGCTGGATGCGCGCGGACGTGAATTGCCGTCGGCCCGCCCGCGCCGCTCCATTCCGCTCCTCGTCGCCAACGGCATGGCCATCGTCATCCTCGCCGCCGCGGCGATCGTCTGGGGTATTCGGGGCCGCGGCGCCAAGGCGCCGCCGCCGCCACATGAATCGGTGTCCGTGTTGATCGCGGATTTCGAGAATCGCGCGAACGACCCGGTCTTCGACGGATCGATTGAGCAGGCGCTGACGATCGGCGTTGAAGGCGCTTCCTTCATCACGACGTACCCGCGAACGCAGGCGCGTCAACTCGCGGCCCAGCTCATTTCCGGCGGCAAGCTCGACGACAAGGCCGCCCTGCTCATCTCGGTGCGCGACGGCGTCAAGTTTGTCGTCGCGGGCTCGATCGAGGGCGGCGCCGGCGGCTACCAGATCGCGGCGAGGCTGATCGATCCGGCGGTCGGCAAGACCATCAAGACGACGACGACGCGCGCGCGTGACAAGGCGGACGTGCTCCAGGCCGTCGGCTCGCTCGCGGCGGACATCCGGCGGGACATGGGTGACACGACATCGGAGAGCGCCAGGATCGCGGCGTCTGAGACCTTCACGACGGCTTCGCTCGAAGCCGTCCGCGAATACACGATCGCGCAGGATCTCCAGAACAGCAGCAAGGACGAAGAGGCAATCCCGCATTTCAAGAAAGCCATCGAGCTCGACCCGCAGTTCGGCCGCGCGTACTCCGGCTGGGCCGTCTGCTCGTTTCAGCTCGGTCGAAACGAACAAGCCGAAGAGCTGTGGAAAAAAGCCTTGTCGCTGATGGATCGCATGACGGAGCGAGAGCGCTATCGCACACTCGGCACGTACTACCTGGCGATCGCACGCAACTACGACAAGGCCATCGAAACCTACGTGAGTCTGCTGGAGAAATATCCGGCCGACCGCTCGGCCCACAACAATCTGGCGATTGCGTACTTCAACAAACTGAACTTCGCCAAGGCGCTGGAGGAGGGCCGAAAAGCGCTCGACATCTACAAGGGCAGCGCCAAGTTCAGAAACAACTACCTGCTCTTCGCCATGTACGCGTCCGACTTCGAGACCGCGGGGAAAGGCGCTCGCGTGCTGATCGGCGAGGATGCGAAGTTCGCCGACGCCTACTTTCCGCTTGCCATCTCTCTGCTCGACCGGAACGACCGAGCCGGCGCACGAACCACCTACGAAGAGATGGCCGGGACGGGAGCGTCGGGGGCGTCACGCGGCGCGATGGGACTCGCCGATCTCGCCATGTATGAAGGGCGGCATGCCGACGCGACAAGAATTCTGTCCGAAAGTGTGGGCAACGACGAGCGCAGCGGCAACACGCTCGGTCAATCGTCGAAATCGATCGCGCTCGCGGAAGCCTACGAAGCGCTCGGCAGCCATAAGGAAGCGGTGGACGCCGTTCGCCGGGCCTTACGCGTGTCACATCTCGAACCGGTTGCGACTGCCGGCGCTCGAATCTTCGCGCTCAATGGACGGCTCGCCGATGCAAAGGCGCTCGCAACCGAGTTGACGGCGGACCTTCAGCCGCAGACGCGCGCGTACGCCGGAATCATCGCTGGAGAAATCGCCTTGCAAGAGGATCGCGTGAACGACGCGATCGCGGCCTTCCGCACTGCCGCCGGCCTACGCGACGTATGGCTCGCACACTTCGATCTGGGTATCGCGTACGTGCGTTCCGGACACTACGCCGAAGCGCTTTCAGAGCTGGAGACCTGCAAGAAGAGGCGGGGAGAGGCGGTGGCGATCTTCCTCGACGACATTCCGTCGTTCCGGTATCTCGCCACCCTGCCCTACTGGCTTGCGCGCGCGCAGGAAGGTCTCGGCATGAAAGGCCCGTCGGCCGAGAACTTCAAAAGCTATCTGTCGATTCGAGCGGACGCTGCAAACGATCCGCTGGCCGCCGACGCCCGCCGGCGGCTCGCGAAGATTTGAACGACGCTCCGAGAAGGACCCTCAGGCGCGCGTCAGCTTCCGCCGGTT
>DASSGK010000138.1:0-13771 GCA_035693505.1 Vicinamibacterales bacterium | reverse complement strand
CTCGGCGGCGATCTCGACCTCCTGCGCCAGCGATGCCGTCGCGGCGTCCGATGACAAGAGCGATACGCCGGCATCGATCGGCAGATCGAATGCGATCGGCCTGTTTTTGCCGGCACGACCATCAGCAATCACGACTTCGTTACCGAGCACAACGGACACTCCCCCGCCATCGCCGGCCGTTTCGTCCCGTGCCGTGACCCGGGCAGTGAAGCGCCCTGCGGGCAGGTCGAACGGTCCCGCGAACCGCGCTCCATCCTTCGTCAGGTCGCCAGTTGCACGCGACAGGCGGATGGCACTCATTGCGAACAGTTCGGGTTCCTGAATCGTGATCCCGCGCGCATAGTCGTACGCGTGTAAGGCCGGACCATCGTACGCGCGCATCAGATCGAGGCGTCCGCGTCGCGCGGTCTCCTGCCGCCCGATTGGCGATGGTGAGCCGGCGAGAACGGCGCCCGACACGATGAATACGGTGAGGCCGATGGCGGCCGCAGTCAACGAGCCGTTGCGATTCTTCGCACGCGCGGTCACGACGATGACGAGCGCTGCGATGACCGCGGCCACTACCCATGGCGCGAGCAGGGTGAGGGGTGAGCGAATCACATCCTCGGTGAACGTGGGCAGCACGTACGCGAGAGGCGACGGCCCCTGTGCAGCGACGACCATGTTCGCCAGGCCGTGAGGCGCACTGAACAGCATGAACCGCCGCGGCGAGACGACACCCGCCGCGGCGATCGCGAGGCTCACGATCAACAGCATCGCGGCCATCACGCGGGCGCTCGATGAGCGGAGCGCCTGGAACGCGACCGCGATCATCGGCGCGAACAGCGGGAGAATCGGCACCAGGAAACGCGCCGGAGCGCTCGATCCGCCCCACCACATGTACATGCGCGTCGAGCTCGCCACGAACGCCACGACGCTCGCGATCAGAGCGAAGGCGAACAGGCGCGCGTCCGACCGCCGCAGCATCAGCCAGCAGCCGGCGATCGCGACAGCGTAAACGGGCGCGTACATCAGCAATCCGAATTTCTGATCGAAGAGCAGGCCCAGGACGCCTCGCGGAATGTTCGCGGCGAGGACGTAGCGTTTCGGAAAGTCGCCGTAGGGAATCTGGGGATCGAAGACGCCATACAAGGCGTAGAACGAACCGAGCCACAGCAGGACAGAAACGATGCACGGCACCGCGAGCGCGGCGGCCGCTCGCGGCCGTCGCAACAGGCGAAGGCACAGCGCCCCGACGGCGGCGGCCAGCAGAATCACGAACTTGGTGTGGAGCCATGGAAGGATCGCGAGCGCGGCCCCGCGCCACAACCATGAGCGATCGCGGGCCGGAAGCGGCGCATACAGCCACAGCGCCGCCCAGGCGACGAGGAGTGCGCCGGGCATCTCCGGAAAAATCAGCCAGCTGTGAGGGACGAACGGAACCGTGAGGCAAACGGCGGCCCACGTGAGCCACGCGGTTCCCGGTCCGCTCAGGAGCATCGCCAGATCGAAGATCGCCAGCGCCGCCAGGGCGCCAAACACGCAGACCATTACGACCGCGCCGCGGTAACCGGCGATCGCATACGCCGGCACCAGCAGCGCGGGCAGACCGGGCGCGTGAATCGAGTAGATGACGTCGTTCAGCCCACGGCGCAGAAAATCCGGACGCAGGTCGCCGCCGAAGTACTCGCGGTAGTCGCCGCGCGCGTGGTTGTTCTCGATCGCCAGATCGCGATCGCGCAGGAGGCTCTGCGTGATCACGAGATAGTGCGGTTCGTCCGCGCCGGGACCGACGGCCTCCGCCGACCAGAGACCGAATCCAAGGTACAGCGCGAGACTGACCGTCAGAACCGTTCGCCGGCCCGGAAGACGAGTGAGCGGCCAATGGATCCGTGGGAACAGAAACGCGACCGCAAAGCCGAGCGCGGCCAGGAGCGGCACGCACCAACGCAGCGGTCCGGCGAGGACGAGCAGCGCCGGCGCGCGATCGGGAATCCACGGCAGGTAGGGGATCGCCCACAGCCACATCAGCGCCAGCGGGCCCAGGGCGTCCTCGTCGCGGACACCAGAGTCCGGCGCCGACTGACTGACACTCAGGACGGAGAAGGCGACCCCTGCGATCGAGGCGACGATAACTGCTGGTAGAAGATGCCAAAGCGGCGGGAGCAGCGCGACGCGGACGGGACCGTCCGCGGTCCAGTTGACGATATGGATGGAGGCCGGGAGGAGCCAGATCGCGACCGCGACGCCGGACCAGACGCAGAGGATACGTACACGGCGAGCCACTAGTGGATCGCAGGCGGCCTGCGGTAGGTGGTCTGGACGGTCGTGGCCGACGGCACTTCCAGCGTCTGCTTGATCGCCGAGAAAAACAAATCGGCGATCTTCACGTATCCCTCCGCGGAGGGATGGAGGCCGTCTGGCCCGAGCAGTCCGAGATTCCCGTTGAACCCCTGATAGACGTCGACGAGCGGGATGTTTTCGGACATCGCCAGCGCGCGGACGTTGTCGTTGAAGCCGGCCACGAGACTCCACGCCAGTCCGCGGCACACCGGGACACATGCGGAAGGATTCATCGGTGGAATCGTCGCGAGGTACGGACGGATCCCCTTCCCCTTTGCGTCCCGAATCATCTGTCGCAGGCCGTTGATCGCAGCGGGCACGATCCGGTCGTCGCGATCGTACAGGTCGTTGGTGCCTTCCAGAATCAGCGCGACAGAATAGCGTCCGGTCGATGTCAGCGACGTGAATCTTCGTAAGGTCGCGGGATCCGACGCCGCCTCTCCCGGGTTCCCCTGATTGCTGACCGTCGGCGACTGGGTCTTGTAGCGATCGGCAAGTTCCTGCTGGAGCTCCTGCGGGTACCGCTGGTCGAATGGAAACAGCACCATGGGATGAATCCGTGCGCTCATGATGCTCCGGTCCGACGCCACCGAGTTCTGGCCGTCCTCTCCCGCCGTGATGCTGTCGCCGAAAGACATGAACGACGTCGTCGACAGCTTCGGCGGGGCGAGAACGGTGACGAGGAACGCACACGTGTCGGTGCGTTTCAACGCGTCGGTCACCTCGCACGTGACGGTTTTCTGCCCGATGGAAAACGACGTTCCAGCCGCCGGCGTGCACGTCGTGGTGACGGGCGCCTGACCGTTCACCACTGATGGAGAACTGAAGGTCACCAGCGTCGGCCCGCCGTCGACGGACTGCGCGGTCTGGGAAGCGGGGCACGTAATCTTGGGAGGATCGGGTGTGACGGGGACCGGCGTGGGAACGGTTGTCGGCGTCGTCGGCCCTCCACATGCGGCCGGCATCATCGCGCCCGCCACCGCAAGGGCGCGAAGAACTCCCCTTCTACACACGAAGCCACGTTAGCGTGACCGTCGTGAGAGGGTCAAGTGCGACGCGACGTGCGCGCCGATCCGCGAGTGCACGGATCGGCACGCAAGAAAGCGTTCTGTCTAGCGCTTCCGGCTCGAGGTGAAACCGCTCGCGCCGAACGTATACGTCGCGCCGCCGCCGTCGGGCATCGGAACGAGAACGACGTTCGAACGTTCCTGATACTTCTGGTTGCTGTTGAACCCGCGCACGTCGCCCGCAACCACGAAGAAGCCGATTGTCTCTCCGGGCACGGGCTGGTGGAACGTCATCGGCGCCCATCGCGCCGGGTTATAGAACCAGTTCAGCGCGTACTCGCCCGGCGGTCCGCCGCCTTCGGGACGCTCGTTCCACATCTCGATCGGCGCCGACGCGTACCAGTGGCCGTCGATCTTCCACGCCATCCCCAGGCAGTACTGAATCGGACCGGCGAACCCGGGCGGGTAGATATCGGGCCAGCGGTCAGGACCGTTCTTCTTCGTGAAGTCGACGTTGATGCCGGTGGGGCCCATGACGAGCGTCGTGATCTTTGCCGTCTCCGCAAAGAACGCGAAGTTGTCGGGCGAGTCCAGGATCGTCGCCTGGAGCAGGCTGAACGGCTGGACCGCGATCGCGCTCGGCGCGGACGCGACGCTCGTCACGGCATTGGCTGGATCGGTCGCGATCACGCGCCAGTAATAGGTCTTCTCCGCAAGCTTGATCGACACGTCGTGGCTGGTCGACGGCCGGTCGGTGCGCTCGGCGACGGTTGCGCTGTAGACCAGCGTGCCGAAGGCGGCCGTGTCGGAGATCTCGAAGCGATAGAAGATCGGCCCGTTCGGTCCGCTCCGCCCGACGTTGTTGACGTTGAGCGTGGGCTGCTCCCCCACGGTGGCGTTCGGCTGCGGATCGACGTGTACCGGCTGCGCGAGAATCACCTCGGGCCCGATCCCGAAGCCTCGACTCTCGCTGTAGGGACCCGCCAGCGAGCCGCTCTGCGCGCGTGCGCGCCAGAAGTAGCTCTTGTTCGCGGTCAGCTTGTCGATTTTCAGCGACGTCGTGCCGTTTCCGGCAGCGACGCCATCTTTCGAATACACCTTGGTCGCGAACCCGGAGTCTGAGGCCACCTCGAAGGTGTAGGTCAGCGGGGTGGTGCCCGACGTGACCGCGTTCTTGATCGTCAGCGTAACGGGCTGGTCGACGTTCTTGAACTGCTGATTGACGGTCGGCGTGACCAGCGAAGGCGTGGTCAGCGTGACGCCGGTGACGGCATCGGTAATCGAGCTCCCCTGGCTGGTGCTCGAGGCGTCGGACGGCCGAGTCGGGCTGGTTCTGGTGCAGGCGGTTGTGACGGCGAGCAGCACGGCCGTGCTCAAAACACCTAATGTTTTCAGCGTCATGGGCTCCTTCTGGAGATTAGTCAAGAAACTATAAAGCACCTCCGTTCCAGAAGAAAGCCCGTCGAGCTGCCTTTGTCCTAACATCTCTCACCAATGTCTCCTGTCGCCGCGCTGGTGTGTGCGGTGCTGGCCGTCACGCATCTCGCACTCGGGTGGCGGCTCGGCTTTCACTCGCCGTCGGCATACCTGATTTCCTGGATCTTTTTCGCGCTCGCCGGACTGCCCGCGTGGAGGCTGGCGCGCTACCTCACTCCATCGAGCAGCGTGCTGGATCGCGGCATCCGGACGGCCGTCCTGTCCTTCGCGGCCATCGCGTTCGCGGGCCTGACCCTCGGCGGACTTCATCTCATCGGAACACTGGCGTATCTCTGTTTGTTCGCCGCGGCCGCCATCGCGTCGAGATTCCTCGAGGTCAACGACGTTCCCGCCGAACCGCCGACACTCGCACCGATTCCGGTTGTCGTCGTTCTTGTCCCCCTGGTCGCGTTCGTCGTCGCCGTCGGCGTGCTTCGTTCCCCGCTGACGCTCTACGACGGTCTGAGCTATCACCTGGTGTTTCCGGCGCGATGGCTGCAGGACTCGGCCCTGTCGATCATTCAGACTCCGTTCAGCGACCCGGCGCAGGCCTATCAGCCCGGGAACGGCGAACTGTTCTTCCTCTGGCTGATGCTGCCGTTTCACGGCGATCTCCTCGCACGCATCGGACAACTGCCCTTCCTCCTGCTTGCGGGCATCGCACTCTTTGCGATCGCCCGCCGGAGCGGCGCCGCACCGCAGCACGCGGCCTACGCGCCGATGTTCCTGTTCCTCGCGCGGCCGATTGTCGAGCAGGCGGTCGGCGCGGACGTGGATCTCGTGTGCGCGGCGATGTTCGTGACGTCGCTCTATCTCGGGATCGTGGCTGTCGATTCCGATGGCACGAGCGACTGGGCGCTCTGGGGTGTGGCCCTGGGTTTATACGCGGGCAGCAAGTACCTCGCGCTTGTCTATCTCGGCGTACTGCTTCTGTTGCCGCTGGTCCACGGCATTCGACGCAAGGCCCTCTGGGCGCTTCCGGGACTCGCGCTCTTCGGCCTGCCCTGGTACATCAGGAACTGGGTCGTCGCCGGCAGCCCGCTCTATCCGTCGTCGCTCGGCGTGCTGGGTTTTGTCGTCGCACCTGGCGCGTTCTCGCGCGAGGCCATGAACAACTCCGTTTTCCACGTCACGAGCCTCCGTTTGTTTCCGGCGATCGCCGCCCACGGATTCGGAGCCGCCTACGCCCTCGTCTGGCTGCCAGGCGCCGTGCTCGGCATCGCATCGCTCGCCGCCCATCGTCGATGGTGGCCTGCCGGGTTCGTCGCGCTCGTTCCGGTGCTGATTTTCCCGCTGTTCTGGCTCGTGCTTCCGGACAATGCCGATTCGCGATTCCTGCTGCCCGCCGTCACTGTCGCCTCGGTGCTTCCAGCCTTTGCGTTCGGGGCGAACCGCGGATGGAACGGGTTCCTTCACGCGGCCTACATCCTCGCCGCCGCGTGGCTGATCGTCGGCGTCCAGCGTCAGATACCCGCGACGCTGCCCTGGTTCATGGGCGATTGGCTCGCGCTGGATGGGATTGTCGCCCCCGACTCCCTTGGGATCTTCGCCGCCGGCGTGGTGGCGACCCTGTGCATCGCATTGCTCGCGGCGCGCCTGCGGCTGTCCTCCTGGTGGATGACGGCGGCGGTTTGCGCCGGCGCGGTCGGCCTGACCTTCGGCTGGCTGCTGCCCAAACCCGCCGACAGTCTCGCGTTGCTCTCGCTGTCGCCGACCTACGTCCGGGCAGGCATGATCACGGGCTGGGAATGGACGGCGGCTCACGTCAGCGACTCGGTGGTCGCGAATACCGGGAACAACGTGCCTTATCCGCTCTTCGGCGAACATCTGACGAATCGAGTCGAGTACATCAACATCGATCGCCATACGAATTGGCGCTTTCACGACTACGCCCGTACCAGAACCCGCAACATCCTGGCCGAGCATCCGTTCGCCCGTCCGTCCGGACAACTCATGCCACTGGTTCAGGGCACAACCCCCCAAGCGTCACGGCCGCGATTCGAACGATGGGAAGGCGACCGGGACGCCTGGGTCGCCAACCTTCGAGTGGCTGGGGTCACGCACCTGTTCGTGACCGTCCTCTCCGCCTATGAACTTGGCTTCTCCTGGCACAATGAGGGAGGATTCCCTATCGAGGACGCGTGGGCCCGGGACGATCCCGCGCAATTCCGGCTGCTCTACGAAAACGGCCAGGTGAGGCTGTATTCCGTCGCTCAGCCGTAGGATTGATCTTGATAAAGTCCTTATCGACGAATGGTACCTTACAGCCATCGTCGCTGATGGCCGCAGCCCCGTCCATTTCTGTCGTTATTCCTGCGTACTGCGAGGCCGAAAACATCCTCGCCACACTCGAGAACGTCACGACCGCTCTTGCGCAGCTCGATCTCGTCAACGAAGTGCTGGTCATCGATGACGGCAGCAGCGATGGCACCGGGGCGCTGGTCCTGAACAACCTGTCTCGGTTTCCGAACGTGCGCCTGCTGACGAACGACAGGAATCGCGGGTTCGGCTGGTCCTACCGGCGCGGCGTCGAGGCAGCGTCACACGACTACATCGTCATGGTCCACGGCGACAACGCGTGGGGTTCCGATACCCTCCGCGACCTTTTCAGCGAGACCGGTAAGGCCGACGTCATCGTCGGGTATACGCGCGACATGTGGCGATCGCGAACGTGGCAGCGGACGGTCCTGTCCAAGACGTTCACGTTTCTCGTCAACGTGATCACCTGGCGGTGGTTGACGTACTACAACGGTCTCCAGATTCATCGCGCGCCGGTGCTCAAGAGCCTGCGCATCGAGTCGCATGGATACGGCTTTCAGGCGGAAGTGCTCGTGAAGGCGCTCCGGTTGTCGACGACGTACCGCGAGGTGCCGATGGATCTGATCGAACGCGTCCACGGCGAGAGCCAGGCGTTCCGCATGAAGAATTTCGTGGACGTCGCCAAAACGCTCTGGCTGCTGGTGGCCTTACCGTGGACGCCCATCACGCGCGACGCGAGGGTTGCGAGCCGATGATCACAGGGGCCGCCGTCCCTTCTCGCACAGCCCGTAAAATCCTTTCCCTCGAGGGCCTGTCCGCGCTCCGCGCCGAACACCCCGGCCAGCGGATCGTGCTGTGCCATGGCGCGTTCGATCTGGTGCACATCGGTCACCTGATTCACTTCGAGGAAGCGAAGGCGCTTGGCGACATCCTCGTGGTCACGATCACGGCCGACAAGCACATCACCAAGAAACGGTCGGTGTCGTTCAGCCAGGAGTACCGCCTGCGGCAGCTGGCCGCGCTCGAAATCATCGACTACGTGGCCATCATCGACGAGCCGTCGGCGGTGACGCCCATCGAATGGCTGCGGCCGGACGTGTACGTGAAGGGGTCCGAGTACGCCAACCTGGTGCTCGACAAGACCGCGAACATCTTCCGCGAAAAGGCGCTGATCGAACACCACGGCGGCCGCATCCACTTCACGAACGGCGCCACGTTCTCTTCGACCAAACTCTCGCATTTTCTCCTCGCTGCCCCGGAGGCCTCTCAGGCGGATCCACTGCTATCGAACGATCGCGTCCTGTTCCGCGATTTGTCCGGACTCGGTTTCACGCTGGACCAGTTGAAAGGTTTCCTCACCGCCGCCGCGCGCCTTCGCGTCTGCATCATCGGCGAAACGATCATCGACGAGTGGGTCGACGTCACGCTGACCAACCTGTCGCAGAAGTCGCGCTGCGTCGCCGGGCTCGAAATCGCCCGGGCTCGCCAGGTCGGCGGTGCGGGCGCGGTCGCGCTCCATCTCGCCAGCTTCGTGAGCCAGATCGATTGCTACACCAACGGCCTCACCGATGCGATGCCGTCCAACGTGACGATCAAGAATCTGGCAGACTCGCTGGTCGTGAAGACGCGGTTCGTGGACCGCGACACGGGCTACCGCCTGTTCGAATCCAAGAGCCCCGACCTGGGAGAAGTGCGTCACGCGGACGTGCCGGATTTCGACGACTACGACGTCGTGCTGATCGCCGACTTCGGTCACGGATTGATCGATCCGCGTGTGGTCAACGCCAAGACCAGGGCGCGGCAGCGCGCGTTTGTCGCGGCCATGGCGCAGGTCAACTCGACGAACTACGGCTACAACCTGCCGACGAAGTTCGCGGGTCTCGACTACTGCAGCGTGAACCGGACGGAGGCCGAACTGTGCCTTCGCGAGCGCGGGCTGCCGCTCCCAGAACTGCTGGAGAAAATCGCGGAGTTGTTGAAGGTGCCGGGGCTTTCGGTCACCGACGGTGAGCACGGCGCCATGGTCATGACACGAAACGGTGTCTTCCAGATTCCGACGGTCAGTACCAGCGTCGTCGACACGATTGGATGCGGCGACGCCTTCTTCGCGCTCAGCAGCCTCGCCGCGGGCCTCGGTTGCCCGTCCGGCGTCGTCGCTCTGGCCGGAAGCATCGGCGCCGCCGCGGTGGCGCAGCGTCGCGGGAACGAACGGCCGACCTCCGATCAGGAATTTCTCACCATTGGCAAGATTGTCATCTGACGTCGAGGCGTGGACCGGCTACCTGACCGAGGCGTCGGCCGGCCTCAACCGGTTGGCCGTCACGTCGCTGACCGGCGAGATGCTGCCGGTTGCAGACGGATTTGCCCGCTGGGTCGCCATCACGCGCGATGTTCAAGTCCGCGGACAGCACATCTACTTCATCGGCAACGGCGCGAGCGCGATGATGGCGAGCCATTTTGCCGCCGACGCGTGCAAGAACGCCGGATTGAGCGCGATGGCGTTCAACGATGCGGCGCTGCTGACCGCGACGGCCAACGACGTCGCCTTCGAGGAGGTCTTCGCGCTGCCGCTCCGTCGTGTCGCGCGGCCCGGAGATCTGCTGACGGCCATCAGCAGTTCCGGGAACTCGCCGAATATCCTCCGAGCGCTCGACGCCGCGCGATCGATGTCGATGACAACCGTCACGCTGACAGGCATGAGCGCCGACAACGGTGCACGCACCAAGGGCGATCTGAATTTCTACGTGCCCTTGTCGCGCTACGGCTGGGTGGAGTGCGCCCATCAACTCGTCCTGCACTACTGGCTGGACCAGTACTTGAACCTTCACGGCAACGGAGCCATTTGACGTGCACGTGCTCGTGACAGGCGGTTGCGGCTACGTCGGAACCAAGCTGACCCAGGCGCTCTTGAACAGGCCGGACTATCGCGTGACGGTGCTCGACGCGATGTGGTTCGGGAACTTCCTGGCTCCCGATCCGCGCTTGACGATTCTCGAGCGCGACATGCGGCAGATCGACGATGTCGACCTCTCCGGGTTCGACACCATCTTCCATCTCGCCAACATCGCCAACGATCCCGCGGTCGAACTCAACCCGTACGCCTCGTGGGACGTCAACGTCCTGGCGACGATGCGGCTTGCGGACCGCGCGGCGCGCCAGGGCGTGAAGCAGCTGGTCTTTGCCTCCTCGGGCAGCGTGTACGGCGTGGCCTCCGAACCGCGCGTCACCGAGGACACGGTTCTCTGCCCGATCTCGGAATACAACAAGACCAAGATGGTGGCGGAGCGCGTGCTCCTCAGTTATGCCGGATCGATGGTGACGACCATCATCAGGCCGGCGACCGTGTGCGGTCCGTCGCCGCGCATGCGGCTGGATCTGACCGTCAACCTGCTGACGATGCAGGCGCTCACGAAAGGCGCGATGACGGTTCTCGGCGGCAGCCAGGTTCGTCCCAACATTCACATCGACGACCTGGTTGAGGTCTATCTCTTCGCGCTCGACCGGCGGCTCGCCGGCGTCTACAATGCCGGCTTCGAGAACCTGTCGGTGCTGGAGATCGCGCGGCGGATCGCCGCGCGAATCCCGGCGGAGATTCAGATTCTGCCTTCGAACGATCCGCGATCGTATCGCCAGTGCTCCGATCGGCTGCTGGCGACCGGCTTTGCGCCAACGCGGAACGTGGCGGCCGCGATTGACGAACTTGCCGCGCGCTATGCCGACGGCACGCTGCGCGACGATCCGTCCTTCCACAACGTCAGCTGGATGAAACAGCACAACCTGTCCTGAGGTCGCGTGAACACGAACATCCTGGTCCTGGGCGGCGGAGTCGCCGGCTCGTCGATGGCGTATTACCTGTCGGAAAAGGGATACAACGTCACGGTCGTCGAAAAACACAGTCGCGTCGGCGGTCTCGCGCGCACCTGCTATTACAGCGGTCATCCGTATGAATTCGGCCCGCACATCTGGTTCTGGCCGGGCGGCGAAGCGGACCCCATCAACCACACGATCGTCAAGCTCACCAACGGCGAACTGTTCCACATCGATCGCCGGCTGTTCACCTACGTCGAGGCCGATGGGCGGAAGTATCGATATCCGGTGCACTACGAGGACATCGACCAGATGCCGGACCGCGAGACGATCCACGCCGAGGTCCGGCGTCATCGCAACGATCAGCTGAAGCTCATCGAACGCGAACTGCCGGAACTCGGCCAGTGCAAGTTCGCCGACTATTTCGGCGCCGCGCTCGGACCTACGCTGTACCAGAAGTTCATGGCGAACTACACGTGGAAGATGTGGAACATTCCGGGCGATCGCCTCGAGACGTCCATGGTCTGGGCCGATCGCTTCCGGCACGCCTACACGAGAAGCGATGCGGCCGCGCCGCGCGGGCTCAGCGGCTACGATCCCCTGAAGTTCGAAGACCACACGCTCGGCAAGGGGATCGCGTTCCAGGTCTACCCCACTCACGGCTGGAACGCCGTCTGGGGCGCGATGGTCGCCAAGTCGACGGTGGTCCGCGATCGGATCGTCGGCATCCAGGACGAGCATCACAAGCCGTACGTCCTCACGGAGAGCGGCGAGCGCTACTATTTCGCCGACTACCACACGGTGTTCTGCTCCATCGACATCGATGAGCTGTGGGGCGAGAACACGCTGCCCTACACCGGGCGCATGATGATTCCGCTGCTGATACCCGGACTCAAGTCCGCGTTTCCAGAGGGCGCCGAATCGCTGCACTATTCGTCGTGCGAATTCCAGACGCGTGTGACCGAGATGAAGGTGATCACGCGCCACGACAGTCCCGACACGCTGATTCTGATCGAAGTGCCGGTGCTCCCCGGCTCGTCGCAGTCGTTTCCCCGGAACGCGATCGACCACGCGCTTGAAAACAATCTGTTCGCCGAAAAGGCGTACCCGCAGCAATCGGAACAGGGATTCGCGATCTACCAGTCCTACGTGGATCGCGGCGCCAAGATCCCGAACCTTCGCTACGTCGGACGTCACGCGGAATTCAAGTACTGGGGGATGCCGGAAACGGTGAACGCCGCGTATCAGAAATCGCTGGCGTACGAGCCGGTGTGACGCCTCTCATCCTCGCGTCGACCACGTCGCACAAGCGCGAGGCACTTCCAGTCACGCTGGAGGCCTTCGCACGCCTCGGCCTGCGCGACCTCGATCTCAATCTCCATCATTTGCTCGAACGCGGGGAGGCGGTGGAAACGGTGGCCGGTCTCACGGCTCGGCATGGCCAGCGTATCTGGGTGGTCTCCGGAGGCTGGTGCGACTTCTTCCACGGCTCGCCTGAGATCGAGGACACGTTTCTTTCAGTGGACCGACAGGTCCATATCGCCAATCATCTCGACGCGCCCATGATCCGCCTGTTCTTCGGACGGCTGCCGGCTGTCGCCTTCGACACAGCGCACGCGTCCACCGTCGTCGCGAATCTGAAGCGTCTGTCCGACCGGCATCCGAACTCGACGTTCGTGTTCGAGAACCACGACGGCGCGTCGCTCGTGCCGCAGATCTGCCGCGACGTGCTTGCCGCCGTCGATCGGCCGAACATCCGCATGAACTTCGACCCGATCAACTTCGCGCGCGCAGGGGTCGATCCCATGCAGGCTCTCGACAGCGTGGAACCGTTCGTCGCCCACCTACACCTCAAGGGTCTCGACGGCGGCGACTATTGTGAGTTTGGGATGGGTGACGTGGATCTCACGCCGATCCTGCGGCGGTTGTTCCAGAACGGCTACCGCGGCGATTTCACGGTCGAATACGAAGGACCGTTCGACGGCACGCTGCGGCTCTATGAAAGCGTCGAGCGCGCCCGGCAGGTCACCGCCGCCCTTCGCTGACGGCTGGCTGCTCGCGTTCCGGTTTCTTCTGACGAACTTTCCCGGACGTGCGCTCGACGACGATGATCGAGCGAACGTGGAAGCGCAGGGTGCGATCGTTTCGCCACCCCTTCAGCTGCGCGCGCAGCGCCTGCAGCGCCTTCTTCTCGCGGAGCTCGAGCGTGTCGTCCTCCAGGCCGTCGATGACCGCCAGTTCGAGATCGCTCATGCCATGGCCGTCGTCGAGCGCGAGAAACGCGCGATCCCCGTGCAGCGGCACGATGCTGACGCCGCGCAGCCGCCGAACGACGTCACGATTGACGACGATGAGCGATCGGCGATCGCCCACTTCGACGAGTTCGACGTCGGGGCTGGGCTCTGACGCTGCGTCGGCACGAGGCCGCGACTTCTCGAACATCGTGACGATCGCCCAGCCGACATCGGAGTGGACCTTTTGAAGACCACGGATGACGTCGGCGGGAAGCGTGAGTGCGACGACCTGGCTGGGGCGTCCGAACTTCGACGGGCGTCCCCGCCTGCTTGGTGACATCAGTTCTCGATCCTCGAGCTCGCTAGAAGCGTACGCCGATGCCGACGCCCGCGCGGCTGACGTTGATGCCACCATCATCGACCAGAATCCGGCCGTAGCGGAACTGGAGATCGAGAATCATCCTGGCGCCGGGCGTCCACATCGCGCCCGCGCCGAACACCACCATCGGACTCACGAATGAGCCAGACAAATCGCTTCCGAGCGTCACGCCAAACTGCGTCGAGAGGCTGCTCGTGACATCGGTGCCGCCGACCGCGAACGACGCATCCTGCTTCACGCTGGCGATGCCGGCACCCGCCAGGACGTACGGATGGACCGTCCCGTCG
>DASSGK010000137.1:0-8634 GCA_035693505.1 Vicinamibacterales bacterium | reverse complement strand
CGCCCCGACGATGGCGGACCTGAAGGTCCGCACTACGCCCAATGTGAACACTGTAGCGGGCGTTTCAGGCCCGCGACAGCAGCGACTGCAGGAGCTGCGCCGGATGCATCGCCGCGACGCCGGTGAAGTGCTTCACCTGCTCGCGACATGACGTGCCCGGCGCGATCAGCACGCTGCCGGGCGTCATCGCGCGCGCGGCGGGCAGCAGCTTTCTTTCACCGATTTGCTTCGAAACCTCGTAGTGCTCCTTCGAGTATCCGAACGACCCCGCCATGCCGCAGCACCCCGCGTCGAGATCGACGACTTTCGATCCCGGAATACGCGAGAGCAGCGCGCGCGCGGGCGGCATCAACCCCATCGCCTTTTGATGACAGTGACCGTGCAGCACCACCGCTGACGGTCCCGGCTTCAACTCCAGCTTCAGGCTTCCCGCCTGGCACGCCTGTTCGACGTAATCCTCGAACAGGATGCACGCGTCGGCGACGGTGCGCGCGCGGCGCTGAGCGTCACCGCGTAGAAGGGCAGGCGCGTCTTCGCGAACAGCCGACAGACAGCTCGGCTCCAGAAACACAATGCGCTCACCTCTGCTGACTGCGGGGAGCAGGGCCTGCACGTTCGCCTCGGCCGCCGCGCGAGCCTCGGCGAGCAGTCCCTGCGAGATCAGCGGCCGACCGCAGCATCCGTGCGACGCGAGGCGGACGGTCACGCCTCCGCACTCCAGCACATCGGCAGCGGCTTCACCGATCTCCGGATGGTTGTGATTGGTGAAGGTGTCGTTGAACAGGATGACAGAAGGAATGGCTGAGGGCTGAGGGCTGAGGGCTGACGACGGACGGCTGATGGATCGCCGCCTGAAACGGCGAGTGAAAGTGTCGCGGACAAATGTCGGTGGCGTCCGGCGCCGATCGATGCCGAGAATCTGCTCGTTCATCCATCGTCCGGGTGCGCTGCCAGCCAACGCGTTGGCGATCGGTGCCAAGCGGCTTCCCCATTCCGACAACGTGCGGACGTTCCCGATGATGCGGGTCTTCAGCGGCATGCCGTTGCGCTGCCAGTAACCGGCGAGAAACTCGCTCTTGAACCTCGCGACATCCACGCCGACGGGGCACTCGGCCTTGCAGGCGCGGCATTCGAGGCACAAGTCGAGCACGTCGTGCACATCGGCGTCACTGAGACTGGCCTCGCCCAATCTGCCGGCCATCGCGAGCCGCAGCGTGTTGGCGCGCCCCCGGGTCGAGTGTTTCTCCTCCTTCGTCGCCATGTACGACGGACACATCGTCCCTTCGAGCGTCTTGCGGCACGCGCCGAGGCCGCTGCACATCTCGACGCCGCGACCCATGCCGCCGTGCTCGGCATAGTCGAAGAAGGTGACCGGGTTCGGCGTGTCGTAGCCGGCGCCGTAGCGCAGGTTGGAGGTGAGGGGCGGCGTGTCGACGATCTTCCCGGGGTTGAACAGGCCCTCAGGGTCGAAGGCGTGCTTGACCGTGCGAAACGCGTTGTACAGCACGGGGCCGAACATCTTCTCGGTGAACGCACCGCGCACGAGGCCGTCGCCATGCTCGCCTGACAGAGCGCCGCCAAATTCCAGCACGAGATCGGCAATGGCGTTCGCGATCGACTCGAACTTCTTCACGCCCTCGGCGGTCTTGAGGTTAACGACCGGTCGCACGTGCAGGCACCCGACCGAGGCGTGCGCGTAGACGCCGGCGACGGTGTCGTGGTCACGCACGATCTGGAGGAATCGCTCGATGTAGTCGCGAAGCTTCTCGGGCGCGACAGCCGTGTCCTCGACGAACGACAGTGACTTGTCGTCGCCTTTCATCGCCATCGATAGTCCAAGCGACGCTTCGCGGAAGCTCCAGATGCGCGCCTGGTCCGTCGCCGCGATCGCACGCTTCCAGCGGCAGCGTTGGCCCGACGCCTCGAGTTCGCGCTCGAGCGCTTCGATCCGCAGCACCAGATCTTCGGTGCGATCGCCGTAGAATTCGACGCAAAGGAGCGCTCCCGGATCGCCGAGCAGGATGCTTCGGCGCAAGGTGTCGAGTGCCGGACTCTCTTTGGCGTGATCCAGGATGAAGCGATCCATGACTTCGACCGCCGACGGCTTGTGGCGCAGGACGAGCGGAGTCGCCGCGAGCGCGTCGAGCAGTTCATCGAACTCGATCGTGAGCACCGCCTTGGCCGCGGGCAGCGGCACCAGGTTGACCTTCGCGGCGACGACGAGTCCGAGGGTTCCCTCCGATCCGACGATGATCTTCGACAGGTTGAAGGGACGTGAGGGATCGGCGAACTCGTCGAGGTTGTAGCCGCCGACCCGCCGCAGCACCTTTGGAAAGCGGCGATCGATCTCATCGCGGCTCGCCAGCGCCACGTCGCGGACGGTCCCGTAGCACGACGCCTCCAGCGAGGCGCCTTCGCAAGCGGCGTCAAGCGCGGATCCGCTCAATGGCCCGAGGTGGGCCATCGATCCGTCGGCGAGCACGACGTCGAGCTCGAGCACGTGATCGATCGTCTTGCCGTACAGTACGGAGCGCGCGCCGCTCGAGTTGTTCGCGATCATGCCGCCGACGGTCGCGCGGCTCGCCGTCGAGATGTCCGGAGCGAAGCGCAAGCCGTGGGGCTTCAGCTGCGCGTTCAGTTCGTCCAGCACGACACCCGGCTCGATTCGCGCCCAGCGCTCCGAAACATTCACCTCGAGCACGCGATTGAGATACTTCGAGGTGTCGATCACGATGCCAGCGCCGATCGCCTGGCCCGCTTGCGACGTTCCACCGCCTCGACCCGTGATCGAAACCCGATGCCGGGCGGCGATTTGCACCACCCGAACGACGTCCTCGCGACCGCGCGGCACCACGACGCCGATCGGTTCGATCTGGTAGACACTGGCGTCAGTGGAATACAGCGCCCGCGTCACCGTGTCGAAGCGGACTTCGCCCGTGATGTGGCGTTCGAGATCAGCGCGAAGCGCTTCGTGAGACATGTTGAGTTATCCGCGGATTACGCGGATGTACGCGGATTCTGATGCGAGCGTCCGGCGTCGGCCGCGAAGCGGCCGGTCGGCGAAAGAAGCCAACGGCGTGAATACGAGCCCGCTGCGTTTGGGTGGCTTGTATTCACACCGTTCGCTTCTTTCACCGCGCGGCTCCGCCGCGCCGCCGGACGCCATCCCGTTACGACGACATCAGCCTGATGAGTCGCACTCACCTGATTCAATCCGCGAAATCCGCGTAATCCGCGGATGATCTTACTTGGTAGGCCGCAGGATGACGTAGGTGGGGAGGCCGGCGGCGCTGTACCGCTGCATGACGGTCTTGGCCGGCGGCTGGTCGGGGTCTTCTGCCTGGTACTTGATCCTCACGTACCCGGACAACGCTTTCTGGACGTCCGCGTTCTCGAGCGTCGTCTTGTCCATCGTCAGGCAGTTCTTGCACCAGGTCGCCCACATGTCGATGAGCACCGGCTTCTGCTCGCGTTGGGCGACGTCGAGTCCTTCGGCCAGCGACGCGTGCCAGCCCGCCTTCAGCTGATCCTGGACGCTGGAGGCGACCGCGGCGGGATCGACCCATCGGTTGGCGAAGATCGAGTACGCCTCGTAACCGTAGTAGACCGCGGTGGCCATGATGAACACGCCGAAGGCCTGCTTCACGCGGACCATCCACATGCCGGGTTTCGGCAGCGCCGCGAGGCCAGCTCCCGCGATCGGCCAGGGGATGGCCATGCCGAGGCCGAGGCAGAACGGCAGCGCGAGCGCGACCTTCGTCCCGGTCGCGTAGAGATTGCTCGAGAAGAGCACGACCTGGATGACGACCGGCGCGACGCAGGCGCCGGCCAGCAGCGCCGCAACACCGCCCATGCTGAAGGCGAGCGCGAAACTGCCGCGGCTCGAACCAGTGCCGAGATTCCCGGCGTACTTCGAGAAATCGATCAGGAGCACGTCGAACATCGCGAGCGCGAGGATGACGAACAGGATGGCGATGCCGAGGTTGAACCAGGGCGACGAGTTGATCGTCCCGAAGGTGCCGGCCGTCAGGATGACGACCAGGCCGATCGCACCGTAGACCAGGGCCATCGCGACGCCGTACGCGGATCCGAGCATGAAGCCGCGGCTGCGCGATCCCGCCTGCGCGCCGGCACCGATGATGGCGAGGTTGATCGGAATCATCGGCAGGACGCACGGCGTCAGGTTCAACGCCAGGCCGCCGACCAGCACGAGCAGCAGGATCATCAGCGGCCCGCGGCCTTCGAACATCCCGCGCTCTTTCACACCGTTTTCAGCGTTATGGATGAAACGAAGGAACTCATCGGCGTTCAGGTAGCCGCCGTTCATGCCGAGCGTCGAGAATTCGTCGAGTTTCGCGATCCCGTCACCTGACACGGCGCCGGGCGTTGCCGCGGGTGCCGGCCGCCGATCGATCACGGCGCCCGGTGTTTCTCCTTTGCCGAACGCGATGGTCGCAAACAGCGGATCGGGCGTGCCCGCCGCCTTCCCGCTGCCGACCTCGAGCGGCCACTCGCCGTCGTAAGTCGATGGGGCGTAACAGAGGTTCGCGTCGCAGGCCTGATAGCGAAGATGGAACGGGACGACGGCCTTGCCGGGAGCCGCGCTCTTCGCGACCGCGAGCTGCACGCCAATCCCGAACGTCTGCTCGAACACCGCGAGCGGCTGGTCCTGTCCGATCTGTTTCAGATCGGTGGACGGCGGAAACACCACCTCTTTCACGGTGATGTTCGCCGGCGCATCGATGGTCAACTCGGTGGGGATCAGCAGCGGATCGCGCGGCTTGTTGGACTGCGTGTGCAACCCTTCCGGCAGCGAAACCTTGAGCGCCACACGCGCCGTATCTCCCGCCGGGACACTCGCGTGTTCGGTCAGGGCGACGACGTCGGCTCTGGGGCGTCTCAGTTGAGCGCTCGCTTCGCTCGCGAAAGAGAGGGCACAAAGGAAACCAAGGACACAGAGGGAGGCCGAGCGCGCTCGCGTAAACGAGCCAGCCTTTGTGACCTCTGTTCCCCTTTGTGTCCTTGTCATCAGTACTGTACCGGTTTCAACGGAATTGCCCCGGGAGGCAGCGGCAGTGCCGTGGGATCGAGGGTTCCTTTGACCGGCGGCAGATCCTGGTACATGAAATCCCACTTCCATCGCTCGGACGGGTTGGACGCCTGCAGCCAGCTCCTCGCTTCGAGCGGCCGGTTGAAGGCCAGCGCCGCCAGTCCCTGGAGTCCGTTCTCGCCCGGGTAGCGTGCGACGATGTCGGCGCGAACGTCGGCCGCGCTGTGGTAGCCGAACGGGACGCCGAGCGCGGCGCTCAAATCCACCAGAATCTGCCAATCCTCGCGGGCCTCTCCCGGCAGCGGAATCGCGCGCGAAGTCCCCTGCAGGCGGCCACCCTGATTTGTATACGACGCTTCCTTCTCGACGTACGATGCGCCGGGCAGCACGAAATCAGCGGCACGGGCCAGGTCGGTCATCAGGACCCCCTGGACGACCAGCAGTGCGATCGCACCGCTCTTGCGCGCGTCCACGATCCAGTCCGTGTCCCCGATCGACCCATCGGGACCCGGATCGAAGACATACAACGCCGACACGCGTCCCGCTTCCACGGCCTTGCGCAACGCGCTTACGTCGGATTCACGCGTCTCGTCTCCGGGCGCCCCCGCGGCGAGGCCCAGCAGCCGTGCGCCGTTCACATTGGGCGCATCGACCGGCGGCACCTTGAACTTGGTGTCGGCGGGCTGCGGTTTTTCCCGGTGCCGCCACGTCACGCTGATCGTTTTCGGCCCCTCGTCGCCCATCAGCTCCTGCGTGAGCCGCTTGAACAGGAACAGTTCTTCATGCGATGCGTGCGCGGATAACAGGAAGCGCACCGGGCCTTCGTCGGTCGTGTCGCTGCGCGAGGAGGTCCCGACGGTGGCGAGACGCTCCGACAGCCTGGCGATCGCGTCGTGCCAGGTCACCGGCGATTGCACCTGGTCGCGCGTCCGCTCCAGCGGCTTCACGATGCGATCCTCGCCCTCGATCCAGTGGTACTCGAACCGGCCGATGTCGCACATCCAGTAGTCGTTGACGTCGGGGTTGAAGCGCGGCGTGAAGCGGATGAGGCGCGACCCCTTCGCCCATTCTGGTTTCGCTTTGATCCAGGCGGTGACGTTGCACCCCTTCGCGCACTGCGTGCAGATGGTGTCCGCGGCGAACGGGTTGTCCCACGGCCGCGATTTGAAGCGATAGTCGCGCGTGGTGATCGCGCCGACGGGGCAGACGTCCATCAGGTTGCCGGACAGGAGAGAGTGCACGCCCTCTTCCTGGAACGTCGCGATCTGGCTGCCGTTGCCGCGGTCGATGATGTTGATCTGCGCGTCGCTGTCGATGTCGCGCATGAACCGCACGCAGCGCGTGCACAGGATGCAGCGGTTGCGGTTCAGCATCAGCGTCGGTCCGAAGTCGACGTCGGCCTTCACGCCGTTGCCGTCGAACTCCCGGCGCGGAAAGTCCATGCGGCTCAGGTCGGGTCCGAACTGATAGGAGAAATCCTGGAGCGGACACTCGCCGCCCTTGTCGCAGACCGGACAGTCGAGCGGATGATTCACCAGCAGGAACTCGAACACGCCGGCGCGCGCCTCGACCACTTCCTGCGTCCGCGTCGACACGACCATGCCCTCGGTGCACACGGTCGAGCACGACGTCTGCAGCTTCGGCATCTTCTCGATCTTGACGATGCAGACGCGGCAGGAGCCATCGATGCTGATGCCAGGGTGGTAGCAGTAGTAGGGAACCGAGATTCCGCTCTCGATGGCGGCCTGCAGGACGGTCTTGCCTTTCTCGACGGTCACCTGCCGGCCGTCTATCGTCAGCGTCACGGACTCCATAAGACAGCGATCATATCAAGAGAAGGGCTTGGGGCTTAGGGCATAGGGCTGAGACTCAGGGTTGGGCTTGGGACCGGGCGCGTCGATGTCGAGAACCGGAGGTCGGCTCCGACTTACTGACGAATGCGGGCCGGACACCCCCGCCCGGTATCAAAAGGAGCCGTCATGGCGACAATTACGCCGTTTCTGTGGTTCGACACGCAAGCCGAAGAGGCGATGACCTTCTACGCGTCGGTCTTCAAGCGCTCGAAAGTCCTCAACGTCAACCGCGCGCAGGGGAAAGTGGTGACCGTCACCTTCGAGCTCGAGGGCCAGAGACTGATCGCGCTCAACGGCGGCCCACTGTTCACCTTCACCGAAGCGACATCGCTGTTCGTAGGATGCGACACGCAGCAGGAAATCGACGAACTCTGGGACGGCCTGCTCGCCGGAGGCGGCACGCCTTCACGCTGCGGCTGGCTGAAGGACAAGTTCGGGCTGTCGTGGCAGATTGTGCCGAACGCGATGGGCTCGATGTTGAGCGATCCGGATCCCGTCAAGGCGAAGCGGACGCTGGACGCCATGATGGGGATGGTCAAGCTCGATGTGAACAAGCTGCGCGCCGCACACGATGGCAACTAGTTCGAGTCGCAGGCCTGAAGGCCTGCGCTACTTTGGTTTCGCGATCGGATCCATTCCGCTTCGGGCGATCGCCGCCGACGCAGCAGGCGACGCGAGAAACGCGATCAACTTGCGGCCGCCGTCCGGATTCGCAGAGTTGGTCGCCGCGGCCGCGGAGAACACCGTGACTCGTTGCACCTCCGCCGGGAGCGGTCCGACCACTTCGACGCCAGCAACGGGCCGCAGCTCGCTGATCTGCTGAAACCCAATCTCCGCCTCGCCGCGGGCGACGACCGCGGCAACCGGCTCGCTCTCGACGCGCCGGCTCTTCGCCCGCATCTGGTCGGCGATGCCGAGACGCGCGAACAGTTCAGTGGAGACGTACACACCGCTGACGCTCGAGGAGTACGCGACCGACGCGGCATTCAACAGCGCGCGCTTGAGCGCGTCGACCGACGAGATGTCCGGCTTCCTGGTTCCCGCGCGGACTGCGATGCCGATGCTCGACCGCGCGAGATCCACGCGGCTGCCGGCGACGGCACGGTCGGCCTTCGCGAGATCGTCGATGCCGGCGGCGGCCATGATCAGCACGTCCGTCCGCTCACCGCGTTGCAGGCGATCGGGGATCGAGTCGGTCGCGCCCGCCACCGATCCGCCCGACACGATCGTCAGCGTCGAACCTGACGCGCGCTCGAACGCCGGCACCAGCTCGCGCAGCGCCGCCGACAGTGCGCCCGAGGTCATCACCTTGATCTCGTCCGCCTGAGCGGCGGCCGCCGTCAGCAGGATGAGAACGGCAACATGCACGAGGGAGCGAAGAGCGCGCAAGCGTTTGTGCATAAATCCCATCCGACGTTTTTATCCGCGGATTACGCGGATTACTCAGATTGTGACAGCGCGACGCGGCTGTCTATGCGTTGATGAGAGCCTCCGCCGTCCGGCGGCGCGGCGGAGCCGCGCTGCGAGAGAAAAGCGAACGGTGTGGATACGAGCCCGAAGTGTTTGGGTGGCTCGTATCCACGCCGTTCGCTTTCTCTCGCGGACCGGCCGCTTCGCGGCCGGCGCCGGACGTCTGGTATTCAATCCGCGTCATCCGCGCAATCCGCGGATGATCTTTTCGTGATCCGTCAGTCAGCTCCCTTTGACGATCTCCGCCACCATTCCATCGTC
>DASSGK010000136.1:0-6409 GCA_035693505.1 Vicinamibacterales bacterium | reverse complement strand
TGCTCGCCGATGCCATCGCCAAGGGCGTGTTCATCCTCGGGCCGGAGAAAGGCATGGCGCTGGTCGAGCGGATCCCGAAGCTGGGGGCCGTCATCGTGACGGCGAAGAACGAAGTGATCGTCTCGTCAGGATTGAAGGATCGCTTCACGCTGTTGAGAGCGCCGACCGACGCGCCGTAGGAACGGAGGTCACGGAGAAAACGGGATCACACAGAGAAACGGAGCAACGGAGACGTGCAGAGAAGAGCGGTTCGACGGCGTCGCATGGCGACGCGCAGTCGGGATCGGATCGGACAACACGAGCCTCCTCGATATTCTGCACGGCTCGTGTTTCCGATCCGATCTCGACTGCGTGACCGGGCTGCTTCGCGGCCCGGCCGTCGAACCGCTGAACAGCTGAACCCGTTCTTCTCCGTTCGTTCTCTGCTGCTCCGTTCCTCTGTGTGATTCCGTTAACTCCGAACGACGGTGTTGCCTTTGCGCTTGTACAGGATCAGCCAATGCGGGCACTTCTGCTGATCCATGTAGAGGCGCTCGCAGTCGTCGCAGCGCACGCACTCGCTGGCGACGATCTTCGGTCCGCGGATGGCGCCCCACTCGCACGTCCTCTCGCAAATCTTGCACGTCTTGCACTCGGACCAGCGTTTGATCCGGAACACGGTCAGGTTCGAGATGATGCCGAGCGCGGCGCCGACCGGGCAGAGAAAACGGCAGTAGAGATTGCGCACGAACACGGTGGCGACGAGCAGCACGGCCAATCCGATCCACATCGCCGTCGTGCCGAACAGGCTGAACATCCAGAACGGCTCGGCGTACCGGATCGGGCCCGCGACGTCCTTTGTCACCAGGTAGTACACCAGGACGCCGGCGAGCACGCCGTACTTGATCAGGTTTGCGTGCTTCTCGATCCGGACCGGGATCTCGACGCGCATCTTGCGGGGCAGAATCGGATCCATCAGCTGCGTGAGCGCGCCGAACGCGCACACGCGTCCGCAGTAGACCCGTCCCCACAGCACCGTCGATCCGACGACAAAGAGCATGAAGGCGTACCAGGCGAGGCTGAACTTGAACTCGGGTACGCTCAGGTCGGTCAGCCGAAACACGTCGCTGACCGACACGAGGCTGCTCTTCGTGAACCCCAGGTAGCCGACCGCGGCCACGAACGTGACGTACTTGAGCGGAACGCTCTTGCGAAAGAAGCTGACGAGGGCGAGCGCAAGGAACGCGGCGAGCAGAACCAGGTCGAGCGCCTGCGGCTGGAGAATCTCGCGCCAGCCTTCCGCCGCTGCGTCCACTACTTGGTGGCCTCGGGCAGCAGCTGCTTGGCGACCATGCGCGCGCTGTCGCGGATCGCACGAGTCGCGCTGGCGATGCTGATCGACGCGCGGGAGACGGCGTCGACGTCGCCCCCTACTCGGAACGGATCGCTGATCTTCTTACCCTTGAACTGCATCGCGAACTTCGGCGGCTCGACCGAGAAGTAGCCGTACGGCTCGGAGTTGTACGTGACGATCACACCGGTGAGGACACCGGTCATGTCCATGCCGACGAGGATGTGAATCGGCCCGTGGTAGCCGTGCTCCTGCGGCACGAGGTCCGTGGTCCAGAACGCGACGCCGAGCGGTGGCGCCGACGGGTTCGTTTTGGGATCGGCGGTGTAGGCCGTGAAGTGCAGCGGGTCGCCGGTGAGCGCCGAAAACGCCGCCGCTCCAGGGAACAGCCGCTTGAGCTCAGCGGCCGGGTTCTGCAGCGTGAAGATCCGGTCCGCCGCGGCGGCAATCGCAGTCACGCAACCGAGCACGAGCACGATCGCGGCGACTCTCTTCAACTGGCTCACTGTCGCTCCCTCAAGACACGAACACCCGATATTCTCAGCGGCCTTTGCGTGCTCCGCGGTAAAACGTCACCAGAGCAGCGATTATACTCGGCGCGTGAAGCGGGTTGCGGCCCTGGTGGTGGGCCTGGCGTCGGCAGCGCTCGTGCTGGGCGGCGAACGGTTGTTTTCGGCGATGTCGGCCGATGGCCTCAGCCCGTTCGACCTTGCGGAAAATCGCACTTACGACTGGCGGCTCACGCACACGGCCCGGCCCGAGACCGCCCGCAAGGACATCGCGATCGTCGAGATCGACGAGCCGTCGCTGCGCAGCCTGCAGCCGAATGCCGGCCGCTGGCCCTGGCCGCGGGCGGTGCACTCGATGCTGCTGGACTACCTGGCGCGGGCGCCGGCAAAAGTGATCGCGTACGACGTCGTGTTCTCGGAAGCCGACACCCGCGTCGGCTTCGACTTCGGCGGATCGACGATGAGCGGCGCCGAGTCCGATCGGATGCTGGCGGACTCCGTGAAGGCCGCCGGCAACGTGATCCTCGTCGCCGACGCGTCGTACGACACGGAAGTCGAGAACATGGCGCTGCCCGACGCCGGCTTCCCGCTCGACGTGCCGGGCATCTACGAGCTGCGCGGCGTGCTGCCGCCGGTCAAGCTGCTCGCCGACGCGGCCTCGGGCCTTGGACACAACCGCTTCGTGCTGGATCCCGACGGCCCGCTGCGTCACCTGATGCCCTTCGTGCGCACGCACCATCGAGTCGTGCCGTCACTCGGCGTCAGCGCCGCG
The DNA here is from genome assembly GCA_035693505.1 of Vicinamibacterales bacterium. Lineage (GTDB taxonomy): Bacteria > Acidobacteriota > Vicinamibacteria > Vicinamibacterales > CAVVIG01 > CAVQFC01. The sequence goes on along the minus strand of DASSGK010000136.1, from coordinate 3,798 downwards.
CTGCGCGTGGCCGGCATTCGTCCGCAGGACGTGCGCCTCGACGGAACGCAGCTGCGACTCGGGGATCGCGTGATGCCGCTGTCCTGGCGTCATGTCAAAGCCGAGGATGGCCTCGTCAGCTTTCTCTGGAATCCAATCGACTTTCGCGGTCCCGCGCTTCTCGACGATCTCAAGAGCCGGACGTACGCGACGTACTCCTTCTTCGATCTGCTGTATTCGGAAGAGCAGATTCTGGCGAAGCAGCCGCCGAACATCGATCCGTCGGCGTTCCGCGACAAGATCGTGTTCGTCGGCGTGACCGCGACGGGACTGTTCGATGTGTTCGAGACGCCGTTCTCGAACGGCAAGATGCCCGGCGTCCAGATCCATGCTGCGGCGGCCGACGAAATTCTCTCCGGCCGGTTCATCCGCCAGGCCAGTACCGGTATCCGAATCGCCACGGTGACCGCCTGCGCTCTCGTCGTCGGGCTGATCGCAACGCTGATGCCGGCCTGGTGGGCGACCGCTGGTGCCGCGCTGTTCGTCGCGATCCTGTCCTGGACGGGCACCTCGATGTTCAGGGACGGATACTGGCTGAACCTGTCGCAGCCGGTGCTCGCCTCCTCGTTCGCGCTGTTCGGCGGCGTGGCGTACCAGTACTTCTTCGAAGGGCGCGAGAAGCGGAAGATGAAGAAGCTGTTCGGGCAGTACGTCTCGAAGGACGTCTACGATCAGCTCGTGGCGAACCCGTCGCTCGCGCGCCTGGGCGGCAACCGCCGCGAGATGACGGTGCTCTTCTCCGACATCCGTGGTTTCACCGCCGTCTCCGAACACGCGCAGCCCGAAGCCATCGTCGGCATGCTGAACGAGTACTTCACGCGCATGGTCGAGATCGTCTTCGCGCACCACGGGACGCTCGACAAATTCGTCGGCGACATGGTGATGGCGCTGTTCGGTGCGCCGCTCGACGATGCGCGGCACGCGGATCATGCGGTCGAGGCTGCGCTGGACATGGTGGATGCGCTCAAGGTGCTCAATGCGCGCTGGCAGGCCGAGGGACGCCCTGCGCTCGACATCGGCATCGGCATCAACACGGGCCCCATGATCGCGGGCAACATCGGATCGAACGCGATCATGAGCTACACGGTGATCGGCGACGCGGTGAACCTGGGATCGCGCCTCGAATCGCTCAACAAGCAGTACGGCACTCGGATTATCATCAGCGAGGCCACACGAAAACAGCTGAGCTGCGCCTGCGAGATCCGCCCGCTCGGCGATGTCGTGGTCAAGGGAAAGACTGACCCGGTCGCGATCTTCGAGGTGGCCGGCCGCAGCGTTCAACAAGAAGCGCACCTATGAAGCACGTCATTCTCGCAGTCGCGCTGGTCGCGTTCGCGGTCCCGGCGCACGCGCAGTTCGGCGGCATCGATCTCAAGAAGATTCAGCAGGCGAAGCAGAAGTACGACGATCTCAACGTCTCCGAAGAAGAGGAATTGAAGATCGGTCAGGACGTGAGTGCGAAAATCCGCCAGCGCTTCGGCGTCGTCCAGAACGTTCCGGTCCACAAGTACGTCACGCTGGTGGGCCTGACGCTCGCGCGCCAGTCGGAGCGGCCCGGCCTGCCGTGGACCTTCATCGTGCTCGACACCGACGGCGTGAATGCCTTCGCGTCGCCTGGCGGCATCGTGCACATCACGCGCGGCGCGCTCGGGTTGATCAAGAGCGAGGCCGAACTGGCCGGCGTGCTCGCGCACGAAATCGGGCACGTGGCGCACAAGCACACGGTGAACGCGATCAAGAAGAATAAGACCGTCACGCTCGGCACCAGCGAGACGCTGTCGAACCGCGCGCCGTTCGTCGACAAGCTCGCGAACAAGGCATACGAGATGGTGCTCGAGAACAAGTTCGATCGCGGCGACGAGATGGATGCGGACAAGGTCTCGGTCACGCTGACCGAAAAGGGTGGCTATGCCCCTGGCACCCTCGCCGCGTTCCTCGAGCGCCTCGACGACCGCAACAAGGATCAGCCGGCGCAGAACGGTCTGTTCGCCTCGCATCCCGAGACGAAAGAGCGCATCGCCGCCATCAGGAAGCTCGCCGGCGCGAAAACGGGTCCGACCGTGGAGACCCGCTACAAAGCCAACATCAAGTACGAGCCGACGCCGGTCACGGCGATTGCCACCGTCGAGGACGGCGCATCCGGTCTCACCGGTTCGACGAAGCCGAAGGACGACAAAGCGGCCGACAAGAACAAGGACAAGAAAGAGGATCCACCCAAGAAGGGATTCGGTCTCGGCTCGCTGAAGCCGTCTTCCTCCTCCGAGCGCGAGACCGCGCAGGTGTCGGCATCGGGTGGATCGCGCGGACTCGGCCCCGATCGCGCGGCGAAAGGCGGCGGGAATCCGGCGGTCGTGAAAGCGTCGGTGACCGACGCGGAGCTCGCCGCTTTCAAGAAGGGGATTGCTTAGGACCGCGCTTCCCCGCAAACGCCGCGAAGGCCTCCCGAGCATCGGCTGACTTCAGCTGCGCGGCGAAATGCACGCCCTCGACTTTCATCCGAGCCGCCAGGGCAGCCGGATCGCGCATCAGGGCTTTGGTGATCGTGACGGCCGAAGCCGGCCGGGCGGCGACGGCTTCCGCGGCGGCACGCGCACGCTCGCGCAACTCGCCGGCCGGACAGGCGGCGTTCGCGATGCCCCACTCGACGGCCTTCTTCGCATCCACGGCTTCGCCCAGTACGAACATCGAGAACGCTCGCGCGTGGCCGATTCGCGCGGGCAGCGTCAGGCTGGATGCCGCTTCCGGCACGAGTGCGAGGTTCACGAACGGCGTCGTCAGCAGGGCATCGTCGGATACGAACACCAGATCGCAGTGCAATAACATCGTCGTGCCCACACCCACGGCTCGCCCGTTGACGGCTGCCACAATCGGTGTGGTCGCGCGGGCGAGTGCGATCAGCAGCGGATTGCCGCCGCTGCGCACGGCGTCGGGCTCACCGCGATTGGCCGCGGCGAAATCGCCAAGGTCGTTGCCCGCTGTGAACGTATCGCCTTCCGCCTGGATCAGGACGCACCGGACATCCGGGTTCGGTCCGGCGGCTTCGATGCCGTCGGCAAGCGCCTGGTACATGTCCCGCGTCAACGCGTTCTTCTTCTCCGGCCGGTTGAGCGTCAAGGTCAGCACGCCGTTCGAGATGCCGCTGCGCACGTAGTCGGTCATTTGAGTACTCCGCTGCTGTATGGCAGACCTGAAGGTCTGCACTGCATCCGAGAGACTGAAGGTATGCACTACATCCGAGAGAGACGCCCGATGATGGCGTCTGCTTCTGTCATGATGCGATCGATCAACTCTTTCACGGTCGGGACGTCGTGAATGAGCCCGGCGACCATGCCGCACGACCACACGCCGGCGTCCATTTCACCCTGCTGCATGATGCGCGGGTAGACGCCGGATACATCGTGGACGATGTCCGCGAACGTGAGCGCCGACCCGAGCGCCTTCTCTTTTTCGAGCAGACGATCGGTCGCTGCATTCTTCAACACGCGCTCGGTGTTGCGAAGCGGCCGCATCACCAGCCGTGTATCGAGCTCGCTTGCATCGACCAGCGCCTGCTTGACGTTGTCGTGAACGGGCGCCTCTTTGGTCGCAATGAAGCGCGTGCCCATGTTGATGCCGTCAGCGCCGAGCGCGAGGGCGGCGACGAGCGACCGGCCGTCGGCCATGCCGCCCGACGCGACGATGGGGATCGTCAGCTCCTCGGCCGCTCGCGGCAGCAGGATGAAATTCGGCACATCGTCTTCACCCGGGTGGCCGCCACAC
>DASSGK010000135.1:0-3391 GCA_035693505.1 Vicinamibacterales bacterium | reverse complement strand
AGGACGCGGCGGCGCTCTCGCGCATGCTCGTGCACAGCAAGGGGCGCCGCGCGGTCCCGGTCATCGTCGACGACGACCAGGTGACCATCGGCTTCGGCGGCACCTGAGGGGTCTAATCCCGCGCTCAGTTTGAGCGCAAATGCCAAGAAACCGAGGATATTTGACAATATTGTGAAATCATTCACATAATTTTATATGGCCGGGATGATCGATCTCGACGCCGTCACGAAACAGTTCGCAGGCAAACGCGACGTGACGGCGCTCGACGCGGTGACCCTGACCATCCCGCGCGGCGAGATGGTCTCCATCATCGGCCCCTCCGGCTCCGGCAAATCCACGCTCCTCAATCTCGTCGGCGGACTCGATCGCCCAACCACCGGTCAGGTCAGCGTGGACGGCGAACCTCTCCGCAATCTGTCCGACGATGCGCTGACGAAGGTGCGGCGCGACAAGATCGGCTTCATCTTCCAGTTCTTCAACCTGCTGCCGACGCTCTCGTGTCTCGAGAACGTCGGGCTTCCACTTCACCTCCGCGGCTGGCCGCGCAAGAAAGTCGACGAGCGCGCCCGCGAGCTCCTGACGCTCGTCCAGCTCGATCGCCGCATGAACCACCTTCCCGAAGAGCTCTCCGGCGGCGAGCGCCAGCGCGTCGCGATCGCCCGCGCGCTTTCCGTCTACCCGCCCGTCCTCCTCGCCGATGAACCGACCGGCAACCTCGACACGCGCACCGGAGAAGAGATCCTGACGCTGATTCGCGACGTCCACCAGCGCCTCGGCTGCACGGTCGTCATCGTGACCCACGACATGAAAGTCGCCGAGAGCTGCCAGCGGACGGTCGCGCTGCGTGACGGACGGATCGTCGAGGACGTGCGCCGATGATCCTTCTCCGGCTGATCTCCTGGCCGTACTTCCGGAAGCACGTTCTCCGAACCGGGCTGACCACCGCCGGCATCGTCCTCGGCGTCGCGGTGTTCGTCGGCATGCACACCGCGAACTCCAGCGTGCTGCTCGCGTTCTCGCGCACCGTCGATCGCATTGCCGGGAAGACCGAGCTGCAGGTGACGGCGGGAGAGGCCGGCTTCCACGAAGAAGTGCTCGAGAAAGTTCAGGCCGCGTCGACCGTGCGCGTCGCCGTCCCCGTGATCGAAGCCGTCGTCGACACGAACCTCAAAGGCCAGGGCAACCTGCTCGTCCTCGGCGTCGACATGACCGGCGATCGCACGCTCCGCGACTACGACCTGGATGGCGACGATGCCGTCGTCGACGACCCGCTGGTGTTTCTCGCGCAGCCGGACTCGATCATCCTGTCGAAGGAGTTCGCTGAGAAGAACCAGATCGCCGTCGGCAGCCGTGTGACGCTCGGCACGGTTGAAGGACAGAAGCCCTTTACCGTTCGCGGCGTGATGAAATCCTCGGGGCTCACGAGCGCGTTCGGCGGCAACCTCGCGGTGATGGACATCTACGCGGCCCAGCACATGTTCGGCCGCGGCCGCTCGTTCGATCGCATCGATCTCGCCGTGAAGGAAGGCCGCACCATCAAGGACGCCGAGCAGGAGCTGACCGCGATGCTCGGCCCCGGCTTTCAAGTCGATCCGCCGTCGGGCCGCGGGCAGCAGTTCGAAGCGATGCTCGCCGCCTATTCGATGATGGTCGGCATCTCGAGCCTCTTCGCCCTCTTCATCGGGATGTTCATCATCTACAACTCGTTCTCGATTGCGGTCACGCAGCGCCGGTCCGAGATCGGGATCCTGCGGGCCCTCGGCGCGACGCGCGAACAGATCCGGTGGCTCTTCCTCGGCGAGAGCGCCGTCACCGGCCTGATCGGCTCGATCGGCGGACTCGTCTTCGGCATCCTGATCGCCCGCGGCATCGCCGCATCCATCGGCTCCCTGATCTCAGACGTGTACGGCGTCGCTCAACGCGCCGACGAGGTGTCGACGAGCCCGCCGCTACTGTTGCTGGCCCTCGCCATCGGCATCGCGACGAGCATCGTCGCCGCTGCCATCCCCGCGCACAGCGCCGCGCGCGTCGATCCCGTCCAGGCGTTGCAGAAGGGGAAATATCAGGTGCTCTCGCAGGGAGAGAGCCGGCTGCGCGCTGTTCTCGGATTGGTGCTCGGCGCCGTATCGCTCGTGTGCCTCAGCGTCGGGAGCTCCAGGACCGTGTTCTACACCGGCTACGTGCTGGCGATCGTGGTCGCGCTCCTGATCAGCCCGCTGTTGTCGTTGATATTGGCGAAGGGACTGCGGCCGATTCTCAAATGGGCCCGTCCGGTCGAGGGAGCGCTGGCGGCAGACAGCCTGATTCAGTCGCCGCGCCGGACGTCGGCGAGCGTGGCGGCGCTGATGTTGTCGCTTGCGCTCGTCATCGCGTTCGCCGGCATGGCACGCGCGAGCTATTCGTCCATCATCGACTGGATGGAGACCGCTCTCAATCCCGAGCTCTTCATCATGCCGTCTCAGAGCATCGTCGTCCGGTCGATGCGGTTCCCGGCTGCCATGGGACCGGAGGTAGCGGCGATTCCCGGCGTGCGACGCGTGCAGATGGTTCGTGACGCACGCGTCATGTTCCGCAAGACGCCGGTCATGGTCGTGTCGATCGAGGTGAAGAGCATGGCGGAGACCGCCCAGCTCCCGCCCGTTGAAGGAAACGCTGACGACATGTATCGCCGCGGGGCCGCGGGCGAGGGGTTGATCATCGCCGACAACCTCGCGCGGCTCCAGCACCTGAAGCTCGGCGACATGCTCGAGGTCCCTGCGCCGAAGGGACTCATTCGCCTGCCGATCGTTGGCGTGATCACCGACTTTTCCGATCAGATGGGCACCATCTTCATGGATCGCAGCCTGTTCATCCGGTACTGGAACGACGATTCGGTCAACGTGCTGCGGGTGTACCTGAATCCTGGCGCGACGGTGCCCGAGGTGCGGCAGCGAGTCCTCGAGAAATATGCCGGTCAGCGCCAGGTGTTCGTGCTCACGAACCAGGAGCTCAAGAGCTACATTCTGAAGGTCACTGACCAGTGGTTCGGCCTCACTTCCGTTCAGATTGCCGTTGCCGTGCTGGTCGCAATTCTCGGCATCGTCAACACGCTGACCGTGTCGATTACCGATCGGCGGCGCGAGCTGGGCGTGCTGCAGGCGGTCGGCGGATTGCGCGGCCAGATTCGGCGCACGATCTGGCTCGAAGCCTTGAGCGTCGGCACACTCGGCCTTGCGCTGGGTTTCGCGCTGGGTGCCGTCAATCTGTACTACATCCTGCAGATCGTCCAGAACGACATCGCGGGCATGCGTCTCGACTACTCGTTCCCCATCGGCACGGTGCTCGCGCTGGTGCCCACGATTCTCGGCGCCGCGTTCATCGCGGCGATCTGGCCGGCGGAGTCGGCGGTGCA
>DASSGK010000134.1:0-24054 GCA_035693505.1 Vicinamibacterales bacterium | reverse complement strand
GCGAAGCCGATCAACCCGCAGTGGGTGTTCTGGGAGCTGTCGCCGCGTCTGCCGGACAACTGCATCATCTCGTCGGACTCCGGGTCGTCGGCGAACTGGTTCGCCCGTGATTTGAAGATCCGCGCAGGAATGATGGCCTCGCTGTCCGGTTCGCTCGCCACCATGGGCCCCGGCGTGCCGTACGCGATCGCCGCAAAGTTCGCATTCCCCGACCGCGTCGCCATCGCCCTGGTGGGCGACGGCGCCATGCAGATGAACGGCATCAACGAGCTGATCACGATCTCGAAGTACTGGAAAGAGTGGGCCGATCCACGGCTCGTCGTGCTCGTCCTCAACAATCGCGACTTGAATCAGGTGACGTGGGAGCAACGGGCTCTCGGCGGCGATCCCCGGTTTGCCGGCTCTCAGAGCATTCCGGATTTTCCGTACGCCCGCTTCGCCGAGGAGCTCGGTCTTCGCGGCATTCGCGTGGACACGCCCGACGCCGTCGGCGATGCCTGGGACCAGGCGCTCGCCGCGGATCGTCCCGTTGTTGTCGAAGCCATCACGGATCCCGACGTACCGCCCTTGCCGCCGCACATCACCCTCGAGCAGGCCAAACACTTCGCATCCTCGATCTGGTCTCGCGATGCCGAGGCGCTCGGCTTTGTCACTCAGACGGTCAAGGACGCGGCAGAGAGCTATCTGCCACACAAGAAATAGCCGAGGACGTCTGGCCGGGCGAGCATCGATGCCGAACGTCTGGCAGCCGACCTGCGGAAGTGGCCATCGGCGCCGCCGCCCTGATTCGTCTTCGCCTTTAGAGGCTCTGGACGCGGAAACTCAGCGCCCGAAGGGCGGATGAGCCTCGTCATCGCGTTCGTGTTCGTGATGATGCTCGTCGTGCTGTTCTGATGGCGTGCCGAGGCCGGCGCTGTCGAGATCGGGTGGCGTCAGGTTCGGCATGGCGCGGATCAAGGAGACGAGCCGCCACGAGTCTTCTGCAGAGTGCTCATCCTTCCATGCGGGCATGCCTGTCCATCTGACACCGTTCTGGATGATGTAGAACAGCTCCCCGTCGCTCAACCGCTGCACCGTCTCGTCAGCGAAGCTCGGCACGCCCGGATACATGTTCCGTCCCAGCTGTGTGTCGCCGCGGCCGTCGTTGCCGTGACAGGCAGCGCAGTGATCGCCGTAGTGGTCCGCCGCCGTTCGCCACACCGTCTTGTCCGCACCCAGCGGGTTCTGCTGCTGCTTCGCGTCCGCGGGAATCGCCAGACCGACCAGGCGAGAGGCGATGAGACGTTCGGCGTGCCCCGGCTCCGCGTCGGCGGCCAGCCCGCCAGCGCGGACCTGCGTGTAGAGCACAACCGAGACGATCGCGAGAAGGACCGCAATCGTGATCAACGCATCTCTTATGAATCGCATGACCTGGAAGATGCAAGCATCTCGCCGCAGGGTCCGTTTGCGGCTGTGCATGGTGTTGGTTCTGTTGAGTTGAGTCGAGCTGGCGCGAGGCTTGTAAAGAAAAAGAGCGGGAACGTCAGCGGCGCGGGTTTTTACCGTTTCCACTGCTTGGAGTCTGCCGAAGCGGAACGGTGGCAGGCAGGCTCACGCTGACGGTCTTCTATCTCGTCAGAGATCGTGCTGGGTCATACACGTCTCTAACACGACGCAAACACGAAACACACGAAACACACGAAACTCCAAATCTCTCTCGGTTTCGTGGTTTCGTGAGTTTCGTGGCGGATCCAGGAACGCGGCTACGACTTCGATTTTCGATTGTTGTGCCGATCGCGATGGATCTGCCGGCTGGTGTGATTCAGTTCTCTGTTCAACTGCCTGCGCTCACCTTTCGTCAGCGTCCCGCCGTTCGCGCGTCGATACACTCTCTCTTGCGCGCGAATCGCCGCATCGTCGGCGCGCAGGCGCGTCGCCTCACCCTTGGTGAGCTGATCGTCCTGTCTGCCCGCCTGGATGCGATCGCGTTGATTTTCCAATCGCTGATTCACAGTGGTGTGCGGGTCGGCTGTCGCCGGCGTTTGCGCCGACGCAGACATGGCGAACACGGACATGCTGAATACGAGTGACGCGGTTCTCACATTCATGCTCGTTCTCCTCCCTCGGTGGCGCTGCGGAGAAGTTAGACCGGCGGTCCTGTCGAACGTGACATTTGCAGATTGCATATGTCGGCGCGTCTCCGGTCATGGACGAGTGTCCGCAGCCGACGCCATCCATGAGCGCGAACTGGCCAGATCTCACTGATTTTGCGCGAATTTTGTTGGCATGGCCTTCGCACTTCGACGGAACGCGGAGGCCATTGATGTTGAAAGCCAGAGTCGCACTGATTGCTGTCGGAACCGTCGCGTTGATGGCGGCCAACGTGCACGCCGCTACGCGCGTGTTCGTACAGATCGGAGCGCCGGTTCCTGTATACGCGCCCGCGCCGGTTCCCGTGTATGCGCCGCCGCCGCCGGCACCCGTCGTCGCGGTCGCGCCCGCGCGGTATGGGTACGTGTGGCGCCCCGGTCACTACGTCTGGACAGGTTACGGGTATCGTCTCGTCCCAGCCGCGTACGTCCGGCCACCGTATGCGGGCGCCGTCTGGGTGGGACCTCGTTACGTCGCTCGCCGCCACGGAGCCGTGTGGGTCGGCGGTTACTGGCGCCGCTGACATGTCCCGCCACATCGTCGCGATGATCCTCGCCGCGCTCGTCGCCGCGCCTTGCAGCGCGGCGCCGGGTGCGAGCGACAACCCTGCCGACGCGTCGACGACAACGCACACGCCGCTCACTTACAACGGTCAACCAATCTCGCGGTGGAATGCACCCGGAGCAGCGACCGCGGGTTCGGCCCACGAACTGTCGGCCGTCCCCGCGGACGCCGCGCTCGACTTTGAGCAGCCGGCATACGGATATGGACGCCACCATCGCAACCAGGCGGCGCTGACGGCCATCATGCTCGGCGCCGTGGGTGCCATCGCCGGCACGGCCGTTCTGGTCTATGCCAATCGGCCCGACTGCAACGTCAACCCGAATCTTGGCGGCTGCGGCTATGGCACCAAGGTCGTCGGTGCGTCGGTGCTGACGGGTGGTGTCGTCGGCCTGGTCGCCGGTGCGGTGATGTGGAGATGAAGCCGACCGCGAGAGCCTAGTCGGTCTTCCACGGATTGTTCGCGAACACCGCCAGCTCCGGCCACAGCACCCGCCGCGGCATCTCCAGCGCTGCGAGGATCGTCGCCGCGATATCGTCCGCGTACAGCTTGTTCGGGTTGTTGCGTCCGCTGTTCCCGCCGAAATTCGTCTGTACCTCCGACGGGCAGACGCACACCACGCGGATGCCATGCGGACGCAGCTCCGCCTGCCAGCACTGACTGATTCCCCGCAGCGCCCACTTGCTGCCGGCATACGACGTCGCGCCCGGAGCGCCCTTCATTCCCGACGTCGACGCGATGTTGACGATGTCGCCGGTGGCGGACGCTTTCATGAGCGGCACGACGCGATTCGTGATGTCGACGAGGCCGAAGACGTTGGTGTCGAACATCGCCTTCATCGCCGCCACGTCGAGCGCGCCGATTTCGCCGCGATACGCGTAGGCCGCGTTGTTGATCAACACATCGACGCCTCCGAATTCCTTCACGCAGGCGTCAACGGTTCTGGCGTTGTCGGCCTCGCGCGTGATGTCCGCGTGGACGCCGATGGCGCCGGTCGCGCCGGCAATCGCGTCGATTAACTGCTGGTTGCGTCCGGTGAACAGGACCTTGTGGCCGGCGCGCCGTGCCTGCTGGACCAGGGCGGCCCCGATGCCTTGACTGCCTCCGGTGACGAGAAAACGACTCGGTTCCATTGATGATGTCCTTTCGGTCTGGAATGAAGCGGGTGAGTTCAGGGTTTGATCAGGCTCTTGGCGCGCTGCCGCTCTTTGGAGGCCTCTTCAACCGCGCCGGTTTTGTCGTAGGCATCCGCGAGAAACAGGTGCGCCTCGCTCGAGCGCGGGTCGGCCTCGGCAGCGGTCTTCAGCATGGCGATCGCGGCTGACGCCTGACCCTGGAGCGTCAGGATCCGGCCGAGGAGCAGGTTCGCGCGAAAGTGACGCGGTTCGAGCTCGATCGCGCGACGCAGGCAGCGCGTGGCATCAGGCACGCGGTCGATCCTCGCGAAGACCGATCCCAGAGAGTACTGCGCGTCGGCCCAGTTCGGCATGCGTGCCGCAACGAGCTCGAACTCTTTGGCCGCGGTGTTCAGATCGCCCGTCTCGTAGAGTCCGACCGCCAGCTCGTAGTGCGCGAACAGGTTCTCCGGCTGCAGGGCGACCGCTTTTCGCAGCGTCGGCACCGCGCGCGCATACTGCCGCTGCCGTGCGTACGCCACGCCGAGCTGCAGCTGCGCCAACGGAATTCCGGGCTCGGTCGCGGTCACTTTCTCCAGCAGCGGGATCGCGCGTTGAAACGCGCCGTCCTCGACGGCGACGACGGCGGAGTGCAGCGCGTTGGCGGTCGCGATCCTGTTTTTCGGGTCGACGCCTCGCGACTCCCGGGTGTCGGTGCCACTCACGTAGCCCAGCGAAGCGAGCCGCGCCGCCAGATCCGGATCGATCGGCGTCTTCCCGCTTGGAGCGGCTCCGCCGGTCACTCGTTGCACGAACGCATCCAGCTCGGCGCTCATGCCCTGGACGACCCGGGCCCTCGCAGCCGCGATGTTCTGCGCGGCCGCCGCGTCGGTGGTCGTGTCGTACAACTCGGTTTTCGGCGCCCGCACCAGGAGAAACCGATCGGCGCGCCACGCGACGAGCGGCGACCAGTTGAACGCCTGCTGGGGGTAGTTGGTCTCCGAATAGACCGGCCGGTCGCGCGCATCCTGACCGTGCGCCAGCGGCAGCAACGACTCCCCTTGCATCGACGCCGTTGGAGTGATGGCGGCCGAGGCGAGCAACGTCGGCGCGAGATCGGCGAGCCGCACTCGCGCACGCACCCGTTCGGGCCGTGTGCCCGGCAGACGCAGGATCAGCGGCACGTGCATGACCGGCTCGTACAGGAACACTCCGTGTGTGTCTTCGCCGTGATCGCCGAGCGCCTCCCCGTGATCGGCGGTGACCGCGACGATGGTGTTCGCGTCGATAACACGAAGGAGGCGGCCGACAGCGCGATCGACGCCCGCGATCTCGCCGTCATAACGTGCCGCGGCGAAGCGGTCCTTCAAATCGGCTGGCGGCTCGTACGGATCGTGTGCGTCGTAGAGATGCACCCACGCGAACCACGGACCGCTCCGCTCCTGCGCGATCCAGGCCGACGCGCGCGCGACCACTTCGTCGGCGCGGCGTTCGACCGTGTGATACCGGTTCTCCCCGGGCCGCCGTATGCGAAATCCTGCGTCGTATGTGTCGAAGCCGCGGTCGAACCCCGGCGCGGTGCCGGTTCGCGGATCGAGGACCAGCGAACCGACGAATGCGCCGGTCCGATAGCCGGCCTGCCGCAGGAGATCGGGGAGATACGGAACGCTCTTCGCGAGCGGCGCGCCGAAATCGGTGACGTGGTGGAACGGCGGGTACGTGCCGGTGAGAATCGTCGCGTGCGAAACCGTCGTGATTGGCGCCTGCGCGAAGGCGTTGGTGAAGACGAGCGCGTCGCGCGCGAAGGCGTCGAGTGCGGTCGTCAATCCGCGCGTCGAACCCATGAAGCCCATGCGGTCGGCGCGGGTCGTATCGAGCGTGACGAGCAGGATGCTGGGTCGCGTCCGCTGTGGAATCGCGTACGCCGGTCCGCCGCTCGGCGCCGACGCCGCGATCGCCAGCAGGACACAACACCCACGAAGCAGAAGGCGCGGCACGGCGATCGTTCCTAGTGTACGCGCTTTCGCCGTGCCGCCGGATCAGGTGTGGCGCAGGGCTTTAGCCCTGCGCGTCAGAAGAGCACCTTCAGCGCCCATTGCATCGCGCGCGGGCCGCCCTGCGCGATCACCGGGTTGCCGGCGTCGACGTCGGGCGTCGATCCGATGGTGCCGAACAACGCGCTGCGGACGTTCGTGCTCTGCGGCGCGCCGAGGTTCACGCGGTTCAGGAGGTTGAAGATTTCCCAACGCGCCTGGAGCCGCATGTTTCCCTGGAGGTGGAACTCCTTGATGATGTTGAGATCCCACTGCGCGAGCCCCGGCTGCCTGGCACTGTCGCGCCCGCACGTGCCCAGGAGTCCCGCCGCCGGTGTCCCGTAGGCCGCCGCCACGTTCGTGATGAACCCGTCGGGGTTCGTGAAGTCGTAGATGGGATTCGCGAGGCAGTTCGCGCGCACGCTGCCGGTGTCCTGGCCGGACTGGTCGCGGCTGCTGATGTTGGGCGTGAACGGACGGCCCGACAGCGCCGTGAACACCGTGCCGATCTCCAGGTTGCGCGTCACGACGTTGCTGCCCGGGACGGAGTAGACGCCGCCGACGTTGAAGTTGTGGCGTCGATCGAAGGTGCACGGTCCGCGGTTCGCCGTCGGATCGTACGGATTGACGCCCTGCGGAAAATCGTTGCGGCCGCGGCTGTTGTCGGAGTTGTAGTCCTCGCACTTCGACAACGTGTAGTTGTACTGCGTGTTGATGCCGTGCCAGCCATGCTGGCGATACGACAGCTGCATCGCGTTGTACCACGAGCGGCCGTCGTTGGTGAGCTGGATGATGTGCTTCAGGTCCGGGAACTGCGCGTAGAACGGCCGGCTCTGTTGAATCGCGCTCGTCGACGTGCCGAGCGGCGGCGCGTTGATGTCGCGGAACCACGATTGCTCCATGCCGCGCGATCCCAGGTAGGTGACCGTGATCGCGTTCCCCTGGAACAGCTCACGCTGGAACGTGGTGTGGAAGTAGTGATACTCCGGCGTGTGGTAGTCGCTCGGGATCGTGAACGCGTTGTAGGGCGGTTGTCCCGACGGACTGCTGCCGAACAGCGGTACGCCCGGCTGCGGGCACACGAAGTTGCCGCCGCTGTTCGGCGAGTTGGGGTTGATGCACGTCACGCCGGCGGCGTCCGGCGCACGCGTCTGCGTGCCGTTCAGCGAGACCGAGAAGACGCCGAGATCCGGATTGGTCATCGCGCCTGCGCTCGCGGCCAGGCCGCTCCACGTCGTGTTCGGCGAGTGAATCGTCTTGAAGTCCGGCAGATCGTACGTCAGCGCGTAGCCGGCGCGGATGCTGGTCTTGCCGTCGCCGTTGACGTCCCAGGCGATGCCGGCCCGCGGTCCGAAATTGTTCTTGTCGACCGGGTACAACTCATCCAGGCCCTGACCCAGGCGAACGAGTCCCTGGTTGGGAATGAACAACGATGCCAGGTCGTTGACTTCGCGGATCGGGAGGTTGATGTCGTAGCGCAGACCCAGGCTGACCGTCACCCTCGGCGACACCTTCCAGTCGTCGTTGATGTAGGCGCCGATCGAATGTTGCGACATGTCGCGCGCCGTCGATCCGAACGACCGGCCGACGGTGTCGAAGCGTCCCAGCAGTAATCCGGTCAACGCATCCACATCGTCGAAGGAGCCGCCGCCCGTGACGGTGATCGCGGTGCGCGCGCGGTTGCGCACGCTGTGATTCTTGCCTTCCTGCCAGTTGCCGCCCATCTTGATCGTGTGAGCCCCGCGCGATTTGGTCAGTGAGCCCGACAAGTCGTAGGTCTCCGTCGGCGACGTCGTGATCGGATAGCCGGCGATCCCGCCGATGTAGCCGAACGTGCCAAGCGTCAAGGCCGGGACGCCGTAGTCCGCGGCGTCGAGCGGCCCTGTGTTCAACCCCAAGCTCGCCGGGTCGATCTTGTTGTTCACGTCGATCGTCTGCGAGATCCGGTTGTAGCCGAAGCGCACCTGCAGGAGCGACCGGTCGGACAACGTCGAGTTCCAGACGAAGCCCACGAGCGCGACGCGGGTCGGATCGGTCACCGAGTTGAACATGTCCGCGGGCCCGTTGGCCGGCGTCAGCTCGCCGACGGTGGCCGGCGCCGACTGAAAACTGTTCCCGAAGAAGAAGCGGCCGTTGATCAGGTTGTTCGAATTGAGCTGATGGTCGACCTTGAACGAGAACGTGTTCATGTTGGCGACGTTCTGCGCGTTCACGGTCATCGTGCCGGCCTCGGCCGTCGGAAAGTACTTCAGCAGGTTTTCGCCGATGCTGTTGGTCGTCAGGCCGGCGGCGCTGATGCGGGCGCGCGCGGCGGCGATTTCAGACGGCTTCGGGATCTGGACCTGATACGGCGAGGTTACCGCCAGGCGCTGCCCTTCGTAGTAGCCGAAGAAGAAGGTCTTGTCCTTCTGAATCGGTCCGCCGAACGTGCCGCCGTACTGCTGGTTCTTGACCGGCGTCGTCGTGCCGCCGTCCTTCTGGACGAAGTAGTTGGGCGAGTCGGTCCAGTCGTCGTGGCGGAAGTAGTACGCCGTGCCATGCGCCTGATTGGTGCCGCTCTTCATCACGACGTTGACCGCGCCGCCGCCCTTGACCCCGTTCTCGGCCGACGGTGTCTGCTGAACCGTGAACTCGGCGATGGCATCCATCGGCACCAGCGTCGCGGGTACGCCGACGACGCCGGTCTGGTTGAGGACCGAGTCGCCGTAGTAGCGGTCGTTGTTCGAGATGCCATCGATCATGTAGTTGTTCGAGGTGGAGCGGGCGCCGCTGATGCTGACGGACAGAAATCCGCCGCCCGGCGTGCGCTGCACGCCTGGCGTCACCCCGAGCAGCGAGTTGAAGTCTCGTCCGCTCAAGGGAATCTGCTGGATGCGTTCCGTGTCGACGTTGTTGTTCAGCTTGTCAGAGAACTCGACGAGCGGAGATGCGCCTTGAACGGTGATGGTCTCCGACTGCGTCCCGATTTCGAGGCGGAAGTCGGCTTTCGTGACGGTGTTGACCGCGACCTGCACATCGCGTGTCACCGTCTTGAACCCGGTGAGCTCAGAGGTCACCTTGTAAACGCAGGGCGTTAATTCGGGAACCGTGAAGCCGCCCGCCTGATCGGTGGTCACCGTGCGGGTCGAACCCGTATCGGTACAGCGAGCAGTGACGGTCACACCGGGCAACAGCCCGCCGGTCGAGTCGGCGACCGTTCCCGTAATGTCGCCGGTGGTTTTCTGGGCAAAGGCGGGAGCAGCGAATCCGGCAGACAGCAGAACCAGCAGCAAATATTTCCACGACCTCATAGTCGACACCTCGCTGATGTTGTCGCCGCATGTAAGCCCGGCGATCACCTTGTGTCAAGAGGTGTCAACCACGGGATTCCTCGAATTCGATCGACCGGATCTTGCGATTGGATCGCGCGGGTTAGGGAAATCCCGGGATTGGGACGATTGCTCGGCGGTCCGCACGCAGGCGGTCACTGTCTAACTGAACAGTGAGCCCGGACCGGCTCCGCGACGTAAGATCGCGACGCCATGCCTGCGACCTATTCATCATGTGTGATCCATGCCGGGGATGTTCCGACCGCGGCCGACCCCGCATACCAGCACGTCCTGGACGTCTACGCGAGCGAAGTCAACAAGATCGCCTCAGTCTGGCGCACGTTCGATGACGAGCTGCTCGAATATCGTCCGCATCCGAAGTCGACGACCGTTGCCGGCGTGTTCAAGCACGAGCTGCTGTCGTGCCGCCGTTTCTTCGGCGAGTTCCTCGGACTCCCGGAACCCGACGCGGCCGTGACGGTCCCCGACCCGATGACGGTGGACGCGTGTATCACGCGGCTCGCCGATCTCGCGCGCGCGCGGCTGCCGCACCTCGCTGGTGCCACAGCGGCCTGGTGGGAAACGCCGGTGCCGTTTTTCGACGTCGAGCGCACGCGCCTCTGGATTTTCTGGCGCCGCGTGCTGCACAGTGCGCATCACCGGACGCAACTGACCGTGTACCTGCGAATGCTCGATCGTCCGGTGCCGCCGATTTACGGCCCGACGGCCGATGTCAGCTGGAGCGGCGCCGATCCGACGCAAACGGTCGAAGCGGCGAGACGGCGTTAAGAACGCAACGGAAGGGAACCCTGATGTTCGTCATCGAATTGACCTACAAGCGCTCGCTCGCCGAGATCGACGCCGCCATGGACGCTCACATGAGGTTCTTGAAGAAGTACTACGCAGCCGGCAACTTTCTCGTCTCGGGACGGAAAATCCCGCGCGACGGCGGGGTCATCGTGGCCGTCGGCGACAGCCGGGAGGCGATCGAGGCGATTGCCCGCGAGGATCCGTTCATCTCGAAGGGGCTGGCGGAGTTTCGCGTCATCGAGTTTCGCGCGAGCCAGCGGTCGGACGAGATCCTGCAGCGGATCGACAGCCGGGCGGCGGTCTGAACTCGTGGCAGCCACAGTGCAGCGTGGATTGGATCAGCCACGAAAATCACGAAAATCACGAAAATCACGAAAGAGATTAATGGCTTTTCGAGTGTTTCGCGTGTTTCGTGTATTTCGTGGAGATCCGAAGTCGGGTACTGGATCACCGACAACATTCCACGAGTCGCGTCTTCGAGCGTGAGCGCCTTTCATCAACGTGATGAAAACAACGCGCTGTCTGCCGACGATCGCGAGCCCTACACTCGACCGTCATGCTCATGCTTCGCCGGCTTCGTCGTCGTCCCGGCCCCTACCTCCTGATCGCGGCGACCCTGGCGCTCGTCACCGGCGTCGGCACGGCGGTCTTTGCGGTCGTCAACGCGATGCTGCTTCGGCCGCTGCCGTTTCCCGACAGCGATCGGCTCGTCCGCGTCTTCACGCATCCGCCGGGTCAGACTGAGGCGCGCCAGCGCAACCCGCTCCACTCGCTCGACTTCGTACGCTTCCGCGAACGCTCGCGCACGCTGGACGGCCTCGCAGTGATCTGGCCGCGCGATCGCAGCCTCACCGGTACCGGCGATCCCCTCATCGTCAAAGCGGGCAGCGTGTCGGCCGGCTTCTTCGCGATCCTCGGCGGAGATCCCGAACTGGGACGCGTCTTCACGCCGGACGAAGATGTGGACGGCAACGCGCTGGTCGTCATCAGCCACGGACTGTGGCAGCGCCTCTTGGGCGGCGATCGCACCGCGATCGGCCGCACGATCTCGATCGACAATGCCGCGCACGTCGTCATCGGCGTGATGCGTCCGGACTTTCAGCCGGCGTACATCGATACCGAGCTGTGGACGCCGCTCGGCGCCAACGCGAGCCATCTGCCGCAGCCGAACGCGACCTTCAGCGTCAGCGTCGGGCGGCTCGCTCCCAACCGCACCCTGGGCGAGGCGCGCGGCGAGATCGCGTCCCTGATGCGCGACGTCACCAGCGAAGCCGCCGGTGAGCGCGGATGGACGTCCGAGGTCGTCTCGCTGCGCGACGCGCAGTTCGGTGAGAGGCGATCCGTGCTGCTGGTCCTGTTCGCGATGGCGCTGCTGCTGCTCGCCGTCGCCTGCACCAACATCGCGAACGTGACGCTCGCTGAAATGCTGACCCGGCGCGGCGAGTTCGCGCTGCGCGCGAGTCTTGGCGCGTCGACCGCGGACCTGCTGCGGCTCGTGCTGGTCGAGTCGCTGATCGTGTTCGGCGCGAGCACGGTGGCCGGGCTGCTTCTGGCGCAGGCGGGGCTTCCGATCATGCTGGCGCTGGATCCGAAGACCGCGCGGGCGCTGGGTCCGATCGCGATCGACTGGCGCGTCCAGGCGTTCGCCGCCGGCGTGGCGGCGTTCCTGGCGTGCGTGTCCGGTGTGTGGCCGGCCGCGACGGCGATGGAGGAGCTCAGTCAGGCCGCCGCCGACGATCCGCGCCGTGCCAGCGCCTCGCCGGGAGCACGCCGCCTGCGCGCGGCGCTCGTGGTGGCGCAGACCGCGATCACGCTCGTGCTGCTGGTGATCGGCGGCGCGCTGGCCGAAGCGTTTCTGCGCGCCTCGCGCGTGGCGCCCGGCTTCGACCCCGTGCACGTGATGACGGCGCAACTGGGCGCGGCCAGCCGGTCGGCGACGAGCGCGCAGCGCATTCAGTTCGTGGAGGACGTGCTCGATCGCGTTCGCCATCAGCCCGGCATCGTCGAGGCGGCCAGCGTGAACAATCGATTCGAGCCGGGTTTCACGTACGTGACGCAGTTCGATGCGGAGAATCGGCCGACGCCGGATCAGCAGCAGCGGACGAGCAATTTTCGCCGCGTCACGCCGGGCTACTTCACGACCATCGGGATGCGGGTGCGGCGTGGTCGCGACTTCGCCGCCTCCGACAAGATGACGGCGCCTGCCGTGGCAATCGTGAGCGAGTCGCTGGCGGAGCAGATCTGGCCGGGCGAAGATCCGCTTGGACACCGGCTGCGCCGCGGGGCCGATCTGCCATGGATCACGGTCGTCGGCGTCGTGTCGGATGTGCGGGATGTGAGCCTCACACAGCGCGCCGACCCCACTCTGTACTTGCCGCTGGCCCAGAACCTGCCGGCCACGGCGCCGGCGGCCTTCGTGGTGCGGTTTACGGGCGAGCCGGCGTCGGCGGTCCGCGCGCTGCGCGCGGCGGTCGCATCGACCGATCGCACCCAGGTCGTGGATCGGTTCGCGCCGCTCGCGGCCTTCATGGACAATTCGCTCGCGCCGGATCGCTTCCGTACGGCCTTGCTCGTCGCCTTCGCGGTGACCGGACTCCTGCTTGCCGTCGTCGGATTGTATGGACTCACCTCGCGGTCGGTCACCGAGCGGACCAAAGAAGTCGGCGTCCGCCTCGCGCTCGGCGCGCGGCCGTCGGGTGTGTGGGCCCGCGTGACCGCCGAGACGCTGACGAGCGTCGCCTTCGGGGTTGGCGCGGGTCTGGCCGGCGCGCAGGGAGCCATTCTCGTGTTGGTCGCCATGCTCGCTGACGTGCAGCGGCCGTCGGCGGTCGTCTGGGGCGCGGCGATCGGCGTCCTGTGCGTCGTATCCGCGATGGCGGCGGCGGTCCCGGCGCGCCGCGTCGTGCGCGTCGATCCCGCGGCGGCGCTGCGCGCGATGTAGAGGGTGTTTAGTGGCGCAGGGCTTCAGCCCTGCGAGGAGCGTGCGATCGCGGATCCTTCGCCGATGCGCGCAGCCAGCGGGCGAACTCTTTCGGCGTCCGATGATGGAGCCGGCGGCCGAGCGCGAAGGCACGTCGCCGGAGAGGCTTGCGCATGCGGATGGCGAGTCGATCGACCTGGTGTATCTGCGCGTGCATCGTGCGCAGGCCGGGGCATGCGCGCAGCGTGGCGGCGAGAACCACGAGGTTGTGGTCGTCGCCGAGCGCCGTTTCCAGGCGCTTCATCTCGTTCACGAGCGCGGACATCCGGGTCGCGAGCGGCCTTGCCAGCCGCAGCTGATACCAGAGACCTTTCACCGCCTTCCGCCAGCGGTGCACCGCGGCCGACTGACCGGTCGACCGGGCGTGCTCCATGGCCTTCCGGCTCCGGCGATACGACGTGGTCAGTAGATCGATCGCCGCGCGCCAGTCGATGGACGAGCCCGACCACTTCCTGGCTGCGTCCCTTGTCTTCTTCAATTGCCTCGCTACGTCACGGACGCAGCCGTCACGATGCGCGCGCGCCTCGGCACGATCGCGCGCGTCGACGAGCGCTCGACGAAGGACTCCGTAGGTGTGCTGCGGGAGCTGCTTCGAATACCGATGATGCAGGCGATCCAGCGCCTCGACGATCGCGGCGCTGTCGCGGACGCGTGAGAGTGTTCGGGCCGCCGACTTCAACCGCGAGCGATCCTTGGGCGGTACCCGGGCACCAGCCGCCTTCAGGAATGCCGCGACGGCTCGGACTTTCTTGACTCGTGTGCGCGACTCGTGGACCGCGCGTGTGAACGCACCCGTGTCGTCAGCCTCGAGCGCCGCGATGGTCCGCTGCAGCTGCCGCCGCGCGATCTTTCTGAGTTGACGGCCGATGTGTTTCCGATCGTCCAGTGCGAACGCCATGAAGCCTCGCCGCCGAACCGAGGGTCAGACCGGGGTTGAACCCTGGTCTGACCCTTCCATCAGGCGATCGTTCGCCGCCCGGTCAGGAGATGCACGAGGAACAACACGATCGCGATTACGAACAGGACGTAGGCAATCTGTGTCGCGATGGCGGCAACACCGGACACACCCAGCAACCCTGCGATGAGAGCGACGACCAGAAATACCAGCGCGTAGTGAAGCATGATCCCCTCCTCGCCCGGCGCTTGCCGCCGGGCGACTCTGGCGCTGGCAGAGCAGAAACTGTGCCGTAGCGATCGCTGAGCATTTTCAGTCGCCTGGCATGAGCGTGAGTGTCCGGCTTCCCACATTGGACCTCGTCGGCATTACGGATGGGCCGTTCATTGCAGATCCGCTGAATGCATGGGCCGGGTCTTCATGAAGTCAGGCGATATACTCGGGGCCTCCGCATGAACTCGAGCCGTCTGCGTGACGACATCTTCCCGGGCACCAGCGAGATGGCGCGTCGCATGCGGGAGCTCGACTGGTCGAAGACAGTACTGGGACCGGTCGAGTCGTGGCCGCAGTCGCTTCGCACCTCGGTAAGTACCTGCCTCGATTGCGCCTTTCCGATCATTCTCTGGTGGGGCCCCGAGCTCGCCGTTCTCTATAACGACGAGTATCGCGAGCTGCTCGGGCCGGCGAAACATCCGGCCGCGCTCGGCCAGCCCGGCGCCAAGGTGTGGTCCGAGATCTGGGACATCATCGAGCCGATGCTGTCGCAGGTGTACGAGCGCGGCGAAGCGACGCGCTCGCGCGACCTGCTGCTGCACATCGATCGCGGCTATCCCGAAGAGGCGTATTTCTCGTTTTCGTACAGCCCCATTCATGCCGAGGGTGGAAAAGTCGGCGGCGTCTTCTGCCCGGTGATCGAGACGACCGAAAAAATCGTCGGCGAGCGGCGCCTTCGCACGCTCCGCGACCTCGCCGCGAAGTGCAAAGGCGCCGACAGCGAGGATTCCATCTACAAGGCGGTGGCGACGGTGCTCGCCGCCGATCCGCAGGACGTCCCCTTTGCGATGGTCTACCGCGTCGACGATCGCCAGACGACTGCGACGCTGAAGGCCGTGGCCGGGATCGCCCCGGGCACCAAGGCGTCGCCCGAGTCTGTCACGCTCAGCGAGGATGCGGAGGCGGTCTGGCCGCTTGGCGCCGTGGCCCGATCGGGCCTGGTCTCGACCGTGACCGATTCTCTGGCGCAGTTCGACAACCTCCCGACGGGGGCCTGGAAGACCGCGCCGCGGACCGCACTCGTGCTGCCGGTCCTGCTGCCGGGCCAGGACCACCCGCGCGCCGCACTGGTGACGGCAGTCAGCCCGATGCGCGCGCTCGACGAGGACTACCGCACGTTTTTCGGGTTGATCGCCACGCAGATTGCATCCGCGCTGGCCGATGCACAGGCGCTCGAAGAAGAGCGCCGGCGCGCCGAAGCCCTCGCCGAGCTCGACAAAGCAAAAACGGCGTTCTTCTCGAACGTCTCGCATGAATTCCGCACGCCGTTGACGTTGATGATCGGGCCGCTGCAGGACCTGCTGGCGAGCGCGGATGCGCTGCCGCTCCCGGTCGCGACGGCCGTGGACGTCGCGCATCGCAATGGTCTTCGCCTCCTGAAACTCGTCAACACGCTGCTGGACTTCTCGCGGATAGAGGCCGGCCGCATCGACGCCAACTATCAGCCGACCGATCTCGCGGCGTACACGGCCGATCTGGCCAGCGCGTTCCGTTCGGCGACCGAGCAGGCCGGCCTTGCGCTCACCGTGACGTGCGATCCGCTCCCTGAACCGATCTATGTCGATCGCGACATGTGGGAGAAGATCGTCCTGAACCTCCTGTCGAACGCCTTCAAGTTCACCTTCGAGGGAGGTATCGCCGTCGGGCTCGAGTGGTGCGGCGATCGCGTCGAACTGCGCGTCTCCGACACGGGCGTCGGTATTCCCGCGTCCGATCTCCCGCGCATCTTCGAACGGTTCCACCGCGTGATGCACGCGAGAGCCCGCACCCACGAAGGCACGGGAATCGGCCTGGCGCTGGTGCAGGAACTGGCGCACCTGCATGGCGGCGCCGTGAGCGTCACGAGTGAAGAAGGGCGCGGAACGACGTTCACCGTGAGCGTCCGCGCGGGGATGGCGCACCTGCCGCCCGACCGCATTTCAGTGGGTCGCCGGCTGACGTCCACGAACGTTGGATCGACGCCGTTTGTCGAAGAGGCGTCGCGTTGGCTGCCGGCCGTTGCCGCGCTCGATGCGACGGTCAGCAAGCCGGCCATCGGCAGCAACGTGGACGAGGGCTCCGCTCGCGTGCTGATTGCCGACGACAACGCCGACATGCGCGACTATCTCGGCCGCGTCCTCGGACACGCGTATCGCGTGGAGACGGTAGCCGACGGGGAAGCGGCCCTCAGCCGGATTCGCTCGAATCCTCCGGATCTCGTGCTGTCGGATGTGATGATGCCCAAGGTCGACGGATTCGCGCTCCTCGCCGCGATCCGCTCCGACGAGCGGACGCGCTCGATACCCGTCATTCTGCTCTCGGCGCGCGCGGGCGAAGAGGCGAGAATCGAAGGACTGCGCGCCGGGGCCGACGAGTACCTGATCAAGCCGTTCAGCGCGCGAGAGCTCCTGGCATGCGTGGCGTCGCAGCTGCAGCTGTCGCGGCTGCGCCGCGACCAGGAGCGTGCGCTGCGCTTCCGCAGCGAGCAGCACCAGACCCTGCTGAACCGATCGCCGCTCGGCGTCTTCCTCGTGGACGCGGATTTCCGCATCCAGGAGGCCAATCCCGTTGCGGTGCGCGCCTTCGGCACTGTCGAAGGCGGCATTGTCGGACGCGACTTCGGCGAGATCATGCACTTGATCTGGGAACGGGACTACGCGGACGACCTCGTCCGAATCTTTCGCAACACTCTCGAGACGGGAGAGCCCTTCGCCACTCCGGAACATTCGAAGCTTCGCGCCGATCGCGGTGTCGTCGAGCATTACGAGTGGCGGCTGGATCGCATCACGCTGGCGGATGGACGCGATGGCCTCGTGAGCTATTTCCGGGACATCTCGGAAAGACGGGAGGCGATGGCCACGAAAGCGTACCTGGCAGCCATCATCGACTCGGCTGAAGATGCCATCATCTCCAAGAGCCTGGACGGAATCGTTCAATGGTGCAATGCGGCGGCCGAACGGATGTTCGGGTATTCCTCCCGTGAACTCGTGGGGCAGCCGGTGCGAATCCTCATCCCGCCTGAACGCCAGTCAGAGGAGGACGATATCCTCGCGCGATTGCGGCGCGGCGAGCGCATCGAGCACTTCGAGACGGTCCGGCTGACCAAGGACGGCCGGCATCTTGATATCGCGCTCACCGTGTCGCCGGTGCGCGACGCCGACGGAACGATTATCGGCGCATCGAAGATCGCCCGCGACATCTCCGCGATCAGGCGGGCCGAGTCGGAACGGGTCCGGCTGCTGCAGGAGAACGCGGACATCACCGCGGCGTTGAACAGCGTTGGCGAGTCGGTCGCCTCCGATCTGGACCCCAACACCGTCGTGCAGGCCGTGACGGACGTCGGCACCGAATTGACCACCGCGCAATTCGGCGCGTTCTTCTACAACGTGGTCGGCGACACTGGAGAGTCGTACGACCTCTACACGATCTCAGGTGCGCCGCGCGAGGCGTTCTCGGCGTTTCCAATGCCTCGCAACACCGACGTGTTCGAAGCCACGTTCAAGGGCACGGGCGTCGTTCGGAGCGACGACATCACGCGCGATCCGCGTTACGGACACAGCCACCCGTACCACGGAATGCCGGCCGGGCACCTGCCGGTTCGCAGCTACCTTGCCGTGCCGGTGAAGGGCCGCGCCGACGAAGTGATTGGCGGCTTGTTCTTCGGTCATTCCGACGTGGGGCGATTCAGCGAGCGGCACGAACGGCTCGCCGCCGGCGTCGCCTCGTGGGCGTCGGTGGCGCTCGAGAACGCGCGATTGTACGCAAGCGTACAGGAGGCGAGCCGGATCAAGGACGACTTCCTGGCGAGCCTGTCGCACGAGCTGCGGACGCCGTTGAACGCGATTCTCGGGTACGCGCGGATGCTGCGGTCCGGCATCGTGGCGCCCGAGCGCCAGCAGAAAGCCATTGCGACGATCGAGCGGAACGCGACGTCGCTCACCAAGATCGTCGAGGACGTGCTCGACATCTCCCGCATCGTCTCCGGCAAGATGCGGTTGAGCGTTCAGCCGCTCGATTTTCCCGCCATCGTGCGGAACGCGATCGATGCGATTACGCCGGCCGCCGACGCCAAGGGCCTGCGCGTAGAGACGCTCCTGGAGCCGCAGATCGAGCTCATCGCCGGCGATCCCGAGCGGCTGCAGCAGGTCTTGTGGAACCTTCTATCGAATGCGGTCAAGTTCACGAATCGCGGCGGCAGGATCCAGGTGCGGCTCGAGCGGGTCGATTCGCACGTGGAAGTGGCCATCAGCGATACCGGCATCGGGATTTCGCCGGAGTTCCTGCCGCACGTGTTCGAGCGCTTCCGGCAGGCGGACGCCGGCATGACGCGCGAGCGGGGAGGCCTCGGCCTGGGCCTTTCGATCGCCCGCCAACTGATCGAGATGCATGGCGGTACGATCGACGTGTCCAGCGCGGGAACAGGACAGGGCTCCACGTTCCGGCTGAGGATTCCGCTGATGATCGTGCAGCCGTCTCTGGAAGGTGGCCATCGCGCTCTTCCGCGGCCAGGCGTCGAACGCCGGGAAAGCCACCTCGGCGATCTCCACGACGTGCACGTGCTCGCCGTCGACGATGAACGGGACGCCTTGTCGCTGGTGCTGGAGGTGCTCGAAGGCGCCGGCGCTCGCGTGAGCACCGCTCATTCCGTGGACGAGGCGTGGCTCAAGCTGGAGACGGACGTGCCGGACGTCGTCGTCGCCGACCTTGGCATGCCGAAGCTGGATGGCTTCCAGTTCATCGATCGCATCAGGCGCCATCGCAACCCGCGCATTCGGGAACTGCCGGCGGCGGCCTTGACGGCGTACGCGCGTTCCGACGATCGCATTCGAGCGTTGAGAGCCGGATTTCAGATTCACCTGACGAAACCTATCGATCCGGCCGAACTGGTCACGACCGTGGCGTCGCTCGCGAAACGCTTCGTCGGGCAGCGCGGTTCTGACGATTCAACCGACTCGCCGGAGAGTTGAAACGAAACCTCTGAGACGAAACCTCTGAGGTAAAGCCTCTGAGATGAAGCCAGCGCGTGGGTCACCGCGGCAATCGAGCGACGCAGTCCGCGGTGTGCGCATCCGCAAATTCGAGACGAGGGGCGCCCGCCTCGCGTTGAAGCTGCGGCAGGCGGTCAGTCCTTCGAAACCAGTCCTCGACGACTTCGCGTGCGACAAGCCCCAGGCCGGTCGGTCCACTATCGGCGGAAGCGGCCGACGCCACACCCCCGCTGAGCGTCGGTGGCGCGATCGCCGCGACCCGTAATCGATCCTCTGCGTGAATCATCCGCCCATCGTCGTGCTGGAGATCGACGTGGACGTCCTGTGCCACGCACCCGATACGTACGTGAATGCCGGAGACTCCAATCGCGTTGTGACGGCCTTGCGCGATCTCGCCGGTCAGCCATCCGCGAAGGTCGGCGCCGGTCAGCGTCGTCTGGACGATGCGGTTGTCGAATGGAAACAGGTCGAAGAGATGGCCGAAGGTCAGCGGCCCTGCGGGCATGTCCGCCCAGAGGCCTCGCGTCGCTGAGTTGAGAACGGCGGCCTCGGCGCGAGGAACGGCGTTGCGGATGGCGTCGGCAAACACGTTTCCAAGAGGCGAGCCGAGATCTCCACCGCGAAGGATCGAAGTATCAAGCGCGCCGCCGAGGGCCATTGCCTGGAGCTTCCGAACGCGCTGGAGCGCCGGCGCCATCGCCAGGTCGATCGCCGGATCGGGAACGACTGGCTTCCCCTCGTATGTCAACGACGTCGTCGAACCAGTGGCCGGTCCACAATCTCCGCTGACGGGATCGACGTGCGAGCACAAGCGCACGGGTGCGAACAGCTGCGTCCGCGTGATTTTCTTCGTTCGTCTGTCGAACACGACGTCGACGCGGCCGAACGCCTGGCCTCGCGCGTACGGCTGGATGATCGCGATGCCCTCCACCTGATGCGCGAGCGCGCCATGCGTATGACCCGCGGCGATCACGTCGACGAGTCCATGCGGCAGGCCTCGAGCCACCCGAAAGATCTCCGAGTCCATGTCGCACGACGACAGATCGGCGGGCCGATCGAATCGTTCGCATCGCCCGCCCGCGTGGGCGGCGACGATGACGACCTCGGCGCCGGCCGCGCGAAGCTTCGATGCCTCGGCCGCGATCGCCGGGCCCGGCGGCGCGACACGCAGTCCCTGCACGTTGGCCGCGATGGTCGAGCGCAACGCATCCATCGTCATCACACCGACGATGCCGACGGTGACGCCGGCCGCCCTCACGATCGCCGATGGCCGGACATTGGGCCAGTCCACGAGACGGCCTGTCGCTTCGTCGATCAAGTTGGCCGCGAGAACGGGATATCTGGCTTGCGCCGCGCGCGCCTTGAGGGCGCCGCGGAGATCACCCGCCGTCTGCCGGGCGGCAGGCGAGTCGACCGACCCGAAATCGAAATCGTGATTGCCGATGGCCTCCGCGGTGTAACCCATCGCATTGTAGGCATCGACGACGAGGGCGCCTTCGCTGAGATCGGACTCGATGTTGCCCTGAAACGTGTCGCCCGAGTCGATCAGCAACACCGCTCCCTCGCCGGATGCGCGGGCCGCGCGCAGATTGTTCAGGTATCCGGCGAGGAGTGGCAGGCCGCCAAGACTGTTCGTGGCCAGCGCGAAGCCGTGAAGATCGCTGGTGCCGACGATCGACAGCGTCGTCAGCGCCGGCCGATTAGGCGCGGCGCCAAGCCTTGTCACGTACGTCGCGCCGACGAACCCGAGCAGCATCGCCGCGATCAATCCGCGCGCGACTATGCCGAGCAGCGTCGGCCGATCTGATGCACGCTTCATTCAACGCCGCCTTGAAGGACGCCGCGATCGCTCAGGGTCCATCGTTTCACCGCGAGCCAGCAGGTCCACGAGCTCGCTGATCTTCCTCTCGCGGCCGGCGGGCGTCTTCATCTTGTTGGTGCGGAACGCGAGCCTGAAGAGGCTCATGCGTCCCAGGCTCTCGAACGTCTTCCGCGCGCGAGGGTTCGCGTCGATCGCCGCACGCAGATCCGCCGGCATCGTCGACGCGCTGGTGTTTCGCATCGGCGCATAGGCGGCGTCCCATCGGCCGTCTGCCTTGGCGGCATCGACCTGCCGTCGACCGTGCGGCGTCATCCGGCCTTCTCTCGTCAGGCGCGCGACCGATTCCCGATTGATCTGGCTCCAGATGCTCCTGGCGCCGCGTGGACTGTAGCGTTGCAGGAACGAACGTTCGTCGAACGACTTCCGCGTGCTGTCAATCCAGCCCCAGCACAGTACGACGTCCAGCGCTTCGGCGGCGGTGACGGAAGGCAGCCCGCTGTCCTTCTTGTGAATTTTCAGCCAGATCTCCGGCTGTCGATCGTGGTTCGCGCTCAGCCATCTCTCAAACGCGGCTGCCGTACGAAAGCTCTTGATCCGACTGGGGTCTGGTTCGATCGGCGCCATGGTATCGGGGTCCGCTCTAGAATACGGCCGCAGGGATGCGGAGCCTTACGGTCTTTCTGGTGCTGACCTTCTCGGTCAGTTCGATCTTCTACGCCTGGTCGTACTCCGGCGCGCCGCTGGGTCAGGTCGCTCCGTTCTTGATGTGGACACCCGGCCTGGCCGCGATCGTCACACAATTCATTTTCCATCGCACGCTCGGCGGTCTCGGCTGGCATCCAGGTCCGTGGCGCTATCTCGCATGGGGCTTCGTGCTGCCTTTCGTCTATTGTCTCGCGATATACGTCCCCGTCTGGGCCTCCGGCTTTGGGCGGTTCGATGGGACTTATGTGGCAGGCCGCCTCTCCCTGCTTCCCCTCTTCATGACTCTGAGTGTTTTCACGGCGCTCGGCGAAGAAATTGGCTGGCGCGGATTTCTGGTACCGGCCTTCTATCGTTCCCGCGGCTTCGCATGGGCGGGCGTCGCCACCGGGATCATCTGGGCACTCTGGCACGTGCCGCTGATCGCCTTTGGCGGTTACGACGCCGGCACGCCGCTGTGGTACGGCGTCGCCTGTTTCATGATCTGGGTGCCGGCCACCCGACTACTTGTCTGTTTCCTCGAGATTGATCGCCGTCACCGTGCCCTGGTTGTTGTCGTAGAAGGTCCGGTGCCCCGGCACCCACGGCGGAAAGATCACGTCGTTCACGAACATGAATGCTTGGCCCTGGTTCGATGCGACGAAATCAGCGGTCCACTCTGCCGGATTCGAGCCGCTCTGCGTCATCTCGAGAGGAATCAGCGTCACGCCGCCGCGGTAAGGCACGATCTTCACCACAGGCTGAAACCAGCGGTGGAATACGGATCGCCGAAAAGGCGTGAAGAGGTTGCCAATCGGCGTCATCTGCCGCACACCGAAACCATTTGGCGATGCAGGAATGCTGAGATCAACCCAGGGCTCGCCGACAGTGAGGCTGACTCGATAGTTTCGTCCGGCTTCGACACGGTGTCCGATATCCCAGCAGGGTTGCGACGTGTGGAACGGTGCCTGCCTGGGCGCCTGATCGCATTCGACGTTCGTGCGTTCCGCGATCCAGATGCCGCCACGCAGCAGAAGCGTCACCGCTAACACGGTCACGAGAACTGCACAGAGCGCCGCAACGATCATGAGCTTGCCACCCAACGGTTGCCGGCGAGTGCCGCCTTCATACGCGATCGTGTCCGGGACTTCCGGCAGCGCTCGAACGGCCTCGACGAATTCAGGCACTAGATTGTTCGGCCGGTACGTCGCGTCCGAACGGAGCCGCACGACGGCCGAGCGATGCAGGCGGTCTCCCGTCCCGATGCTCCTGAAGCGTCCGCCCCCAATCGCGAGTCGCGACTTCCTGCGTTGGGAGCTCCATTGCGATTTCGGGAAGAACTCGGCGAGCCACCAGGAGCCATGCAGCGACTCGTGTTTCCCGTCGGTGGCGGTGGAATCCGCTGGTATGGGCGGAAGTATTTGTGCCCGGCGTGCGGCGTTAATCTTCAACCCGGCGTTCTCTGCTCCGCCCAGGATCCATTCGAAGGGCTCACGCCAGAGCGAACCGTCCTTGACCGGATACCCGCCACCGATGTCGGAGTGCACGCCGGGGAACCAGAGCTGATCGATCCGCTGATCCGCCGCCACCTTCTCGAGCCGGTTCTGGCGAAAGAACCACCGGCGCTCGTCGATCGCAATCGCATGCCGCGCGGCGTGGACGCTCGGGTTGCAGGTCGTATTCGGATACGACGCCGGATCCCATACCCATCCGACCGAGGACACTGTGTCCCAGAGCCCGAGATAGTGAACATGAAAGTGGCGCTCGTGCGGATCCTCCGGCACGACGCGCGCAAACGTCCAGCGGAACTGGTCGCACAGCGTCCTCCACTGCTCGGGCCCCGATCCCTTACCGCGCATCGCGCCGTAGAGATTCATCACGTAGGGAACCAGGTTGTGGTTCCCGCGCGGAAGGAGCCCGAGGGCGTGGAGCATTCCCGCGAGCACGCGGGCCGAGTAGGCGCCGCGGCTGAATCCGAAGACCAGCACCTGATCGCCGGGCTCCCAGAAGTCCATCAGATACGAATAGGCCTCCTGCACTTTCCAGGAGAACCCTCGTCCAAACGCGAGCCCGTAGACTTTCGAGATCCACTTGCCGAGCGCGCTCCAGACGCCCGGTTCAGGGAGCGTCCCGACGCCCGGGTCGTAGTACAGGCGCTGCGTCAGCGGGTTGCGCTCGAGCATCTGCACCAGCCTGACAACGTTCGTGTTCTGCGAGCCGAACTCGTTGTTCGTGCCGTCGAAGCAAATGACGATGTTCTTGGGCATCGGTGTGATCCCGGCAGAGCGCGTTCAAAAACGGTTGAGCGTATCTCATCGACGAACGAGGCAGGTTGTTTTCACGCACGTAGATGAGCTGGCCGCGCCCACACGCAATAAACCTGGCTTTGCGAGCCGTCGCCAGTACAGAGCGGCTATGGACACTGTGGACTCTGATGTCGTGCAGGCCTTCTTGCCGGACATGTCGGACCTGAAGGTC
>DASSGK010000133.1:0-5714 GCA_035693505.1 Vicinamibacterales bacterium | reverse complement strand
TCAGTCCCCGGCTTCGCACCTTCCGGGCGCCTTGCACGTCGATGACGAGCACGACGTCGTCTCCAGCAGCGAGGAGTTGCTCGGTATCGGCGGCGCAGGTGCCGTAGAGGTTGCCGAACACGTCCGCCCACTCGAGGAACTCATCGGCTTCGACCATGGCCTCGAAGCGGTCGCGCGTCACAAAATTATAGTCTACGCCATCCATCTCGCCCTGCCGGGCGCTGCGCGAGGTGTAAGACCGTGACATTCTGAGATTCGGGAGCTGCTCGACCAGACGTTCGACCAGGGTGGTCTTGCCGGCGCCGGACGGCGCTGAAACGATGAACAGCAGGCCGCGCCCCTCGACGCCGCTATTCGACATTCTGAACCTGTTCCCGCATCTTCTCCAGCTCCGCCTTCGCCGCGATGATCAGCTCGGACACACGCAGGCCGTCGGCCTTCGACCCCATCGTGTTGACCTCGCGGTTCATCTCCTGCAGCAGGAAGTCGAGCTTTCGGCCGCACGGTTCCGGCCCGTCCGCCAGGGCCCGCCAGTGCACGACGTGGCCCCTGAACCGCTCGAGCTCTTCGCTGATGTCGGAACGCGCCGCCATCCGCACGATTTCCTGCGCGACGGCGGTCTCATCCGCCTGCAGTTCGGCGCGCAGCTGACGGACACGCTCGGCGACGCGCTCTTCCATCGCGGCACGCCCCTCGTCGGCCGCTACGGCGATACGCTCGACCAGGTCGGCGACCGCCGTCCGCCGGTTGTCGAGGTCGCCTCGCAGCGCCTCCCCTTCGCGCGATCGCATCGAATCGAGATCCGTCAGGGCCTGGTCGACCGCCTCCCGCGCCTGCACGACGACCGCAGCCCTCGCGTCCTCGTCGTCGCCGGGCTGACGTTCGCGGATGGTGATCGCCTGCGGCAGCCGCAAAAGATCGCCGGGCGTAAGCGCCCCGGCAACCAGCCCGCGCTCGCGCGCTTTGTCGAGCGCGACCTCCAGCGCCCGCGCAAAGTCCTCGTTGAACTCGACGTCGACGCCGGGTGTCTGCCGGAACTGCAACGAGACGCTGAGCTCCACGCGCCCGCGCGCGACGTGCCTGGCCACCAGCGCGCGCAACTCACCTTCGATCGACGAGAGCGATTGCGGGCTTCGCAGCTGCAGATCGAGATGACGATGGTTGACGGCGCGGATCGTGACGGCGATGGTCGCGAAGTCGTCCTCGCGCGTGAGCGCCGCGAAACCGGTCATGGATTTGATCATAAGGCGCGGCGACTGGGGGTCACGACGGGACCATCCGGGACCGTTCGGCGCGCCGCCACTCGAGCTGCTGCGATTGATACAGCGAGGCGTACTTGCCGTCGGCCTTGGCGAGCAGATCGTCGTGCTGTCCCACCTCGACGATGTTGCCGCGCTCGAGGACCACGATGGCATCGGCTCGGCGAATGGTGGAGAGGCGGTGCGCGATCACGAACGACGTCCGGTTCAGCATCAGATTCGCCAGCGCTTCCTGCACCAGGAGCTCCGATTCGCTGTCGAGCGCCGACGTCGCCTCGTCGAGCACCAGAATCGGGGCGTCCTTCAGGATCGCGCGCGCGATCGCAATCCGCTGACGCTGTCCGCCGGACAGTCGCTGGCCGCGCTCCCCGATCATCGTGCCATAGCCTCCCGGCAGCGCGGTGATGAAGTCGTGCGCGTTGGCGGCGCGTGCCGCCGCTTCTATCTGCTCCGCCGTCGCCTTCGGCGAACCGTAGGCGATGTTGCCGCGGATGGAATCGTCGAACAGCACGGTGTCCTGCGTCACCATGCCGATCTGCTTTCGCAGCGACGCCACCGTCACCTGACGGATATCGACGCCATCGATCAGAATCGCGCCGGCGCTCACATCGTAGAAACGCGGCAGCAGGTTCACGAGCGTCGTCTTCCCCGCACCGCTGCGGCCGACAATCGCGATCATCTGTCCGGTCCGCACGGTGAGCGACACATTGCGAAGAATTCGCGCGGATCCCGCCTCGTACCCGAATGCGACGTCGCGCAACTCGATGCTGTGGCGGAACGGCGCCAGCGCGGGGGCACTCGGCGCCTCGACGACTTCCGTGTGGGTGTCGAGCATCTCGAAGATACGCTCGGAGGCGGCCAGCGCCTGCTGCAAGTCGGCGTTCACGCGGCTCAGTTTCTTCGCCGGGCCGTACATCAACAGCAGCGTGCCGATGAACAGCACGAACTGGCCGGGCGTCAGGTTGTTGGACGCGATCTGACTGCTGCCGTAGACAAGCGCGCCCGCCATCCCGAATCCGCCAATCAGCTCCATCAGCGGAGGCAGGCTCGACAAGGCCGCCGTGACCTTCATGTTCGTGCGGAACAGATGGTACCCGGCACGCTGGAACTTCTCCGCTTCGTGCGTCTCGGTGGCGAATGCCTTGACGATCCGGTGACCGGTGAACGCCTCGGTGCTGAGATGCGACAGCTGTTCAATCGCCTCCTGGCTCCGTCTCGTCGTCCGGCGCACGCGCTGGCCAAGCCGGATGAGCGGATAGACGATCAACGGCGCGCCCGTAAAGCAGACGATCGTCAGCCGCGCGTCGTAGTAGAAGAGGAGCGCCGCGTAGCCGACGAGCGCCAGCGTCTCCCGCGCCAGATCGCCGGCGGTTTCCGACACGGCCTGCTGCACCTGGCCGACGTCGTTGTTGATACGCGAGAGGAGGCGGCCGGTGGCGCCGTGCGCGAAGAAGCCGGCAGACTGATCGAGGATGTGCCGGTACAGCGCGTTGCGCAGGTCCATCACGACGCGCTGGCCGACATCGGCCATCAGGTACGACGACGCGTACGAGCCCATCCCCTTGAGGAGATACACTGCCACGATCGCCCAGGCGACGGTGCTCACCTCTTGCTGCTTGGGCAGCACGCTGTCGAATATTGGTTTGATGAGATACGCAAGGCCGGCCGACCCGATCGCATACACGATCATGCCGACCACCGCCCACGCCAGCCGCGCGCGGTAAGGCACGGAGTAGCCGAGCAGCCGCTTGAGCGTATACCGCTGGCGGACGGGCACCTCAGGCCACCTTATTTCTCGTCATATCCGCGTGGATGCGCGCGGTGCCAATCCCAGGCGGTGCGGACGATGGTTTCGAGACTGCCGAATCGCGGTGTCCATCCCAGCTCGGCTTGCGCCTTGCCCGGCGCCGCGCACAGGACGGCGGGGTCGCCCGGGCGCCTCGGCGCCAGCGTCCATGGAACGCTCCGACCCGTGACCCGCTCCACCGTTTCGATGACTTCGCGGACCGAGTGCGGCGTGCCGGTGCCGAGGTTGAACGCCCCCGAGCGGCCTCCGCCGGAGATGAATTCGAGTGCCCGCACGTGCGCGTCGGCGAGATCGCTCACGTGGATATAGTCGCGCAGGCAGGTCCCGTCGGGCGTCGCGTAGTCGTCGCCGAACACGAGCAGGCCGCGCCCGCCGGTGGCCGCCTCGATGGCGCGCGGAATGAGATGGATTTCGGGCGCATGGTCCTCGCCGATCTCGCCATCGGGATCGGCGCCCGATGCGTTGAAATATCGCAGCGCGACCCAGCGCGTCCCATGAGCGGTTTCGAAATGCGGCAGCGCGCGTTCGATGGCGAGCTTCGACGCACCGTAGCTGTTGATCGGCGACTGCGGATGCGACTCGTCGA
Organism: Vicinamibacterales bacterium; assembly: GCA_035693505.1. Lineage (GTDB taxonomy): Bacteria > Acidobacteriota > Vicinamibacteria > Vicinamibacterales > CAVVIG01 > CAVQFC01. The sequence continues at coordinate 2,062 of DASSGK010000133.1, read as the reverse complement.
TGGGCGTCTTCATCGGCTCGCCATAGGTCGCGCACGTCGACGAGAACACGAAATCGCGGACCGACTCCGCCGCCATCGCCTCGAGAACGCTCAGCGACCCGACCACGTTGTTCCGGTAGTACTTGGCCGGTTCCCGCACCGACTCGCCGACGTCGAGAAAAGCCGCGAAATGCATCACCGCGGAGATCTCGTAGCGCCGCAGCGCGGCGCGAACCGCATCCGTGTCGGCGGTGTCTCCCTCCACCAGCTCACCGAACTTCACCGCGGCACGGTGACCGGCGATCAGGTTGTCGAACACGACCACCCGGTAGCCTGCCCGACGCAGGGCCTTGGCGGCATGACTGCCGATGTAGCCTGCGCCGCCCGTGACGAGGACGGCGCGGGGGCTAGCGTCCAATGGAGAAATAGGTGAAGCCGAGCGCACGCATCTGCTCGGGCGAGTAAATATTCCGGCCGTCGAACACCACGGGTGCCTTCATCAGCGATCGCATCTTCGTGAAGTCGGGTTCCCGGAACTCGTTCCATTCGGTCACGACCGCCAGCGCGTCGGCGCCGCTCAGCGCGTCGTAACTCTTGTCGCAGTAGGTGATCTTGTTGCCGAAAATCCCGCGCGCGACGGGAGTCGCCGCCGGATCGTACGCCTTCACCACGGCGCCGCCGGCAAGCAGCCGTTCGATGATCGGGATGGCCGGCGCCTCGCGCATGTCGTCGGTTCGCGGCTTGAACGCGAGGCCCCAGATGCTGACCGTCCGCCCGGACAGGCTCGGGAAGAACTTCTCGATCTTGTCCACGAGCCGTTCTTTCTGCCGATCGTTGACGTCTTCGACGGCGCGCAGAATCTTGAAGTCGTAACCCTTGTCCTCAGCAGACTTGAGAAGCGCCTGCGTGTCTTTCGGGAAGCAGCTTCCGCCGTAGCCGACACCGGGAAACAGGAACGACGTGCCGATCCGGCGGTCGGATCCGATCGCCTTCCGCACCTGATCGACGTCAGCGCCGACGAGCTCGCACACGTTCGCGATCTCGTTCATGAACGAGATACGCGTCGCCAGAATCGAGTTCGCCGCGTACTTGCACAACTCCGCGCTTTCGGTGCTCATCGTCAGAATCGGCGCGCCCGTGCGGGTGAACGGCCCGTAGAGCTCTTTCATGATCTGCGCCGCCTGCTCGTCTTTCTCCTCGACGCCGATGACTACGCGGTCCGGCTTCATGAAGTCTTCGATCGCCGCGCCCTGCTTCAGGAACTCCGGGTTGCTGACGACACTGAAGGCCTGCGTGGTCTCGGCGGCGATCGTGTTGCGCACCAGCTTCGCCGTGCCGACCGGCACCGTGCTCTTGTCGACGACGACGGTGTACTTGTCCATCGCACGGCCGATCGCCTTGGCGACGGCCAGCACGTGCTGCAGGTCGGCGGCGCCGTCCTCGCCCTGCGGCGTCCCGACGGCGATGAAGACGATCGCTGACGTTCGAACCGACGACGCGAGGTCGGTCGTGAAGCTGAGGCGGTCCTCCTGCTGGTTGCGGACGACCATTTCTTCGAGGCCCGGCTCGTAGATCGGCATCTTGCCGCCCTTGAGCGTTGCGACCTTCGACTCGTCCTTATCGACGCAGGCGACCGTGTTTCCATTTTCGGCCAGGCACGCGCCAAGGACGAGCCCGACATATCCAGATCCGACGACGGCGATTTTCATTTCACAATAAGATACTGGCTCGAAACGACTTAAACAAGTGCGCGTGCTAATCGACTATCGGCCGGCGCTTCGCGAACGAAGCGGATCGGGCGAGTACACCCATCAGCTGGCAAAGGCGCTGCTAACCTCGAGGACGGGAGCGAGCCGGCCTCGCGCCATCGACGTGACCTTGTTCTCCAGTTCCTGGAAGGATCGGTTGACTCCGGTGTCCGAGCTCGCGGGCGCGGCGATCGTGGATCGCCGGGTGCCCGTGGGACTGCTGAATCTTGCCTGGCACAGACTCGAGTGGCCTCCGGCCGAAATGCTCGCCGGCGCCCCTTTCGACGTCGTGCACTCCCCTCACCCCCTGCTCACGCCGGCACGCCACGCGGCGC
>DASSGK010000132.1:0-3621 GCA_035693505.1 Vicinamibacterales bacterium | reverse complement strand
GTGTATCTCGTGGCTCACGGACCGTGCCGCCGCTTCGCGGCGCCCGCCGAACCGCGACGGATCTGGCGCACTCGTTCCGATCCCGTGGCAGCCCGTTCGTGTTTCTCTCCTGATCTTCTGAACTCCTGTAATAACCGTGGGCTCGATCGCAGCGCGCACCCTCTGCGAGCTTTGCGGTCTCCGCGGTTTCTTCTTGGTGTGATCATGCGTTGACAGATGTATCTGTCACGGATATATTGTGTCCGTGACGGATACAGAGGCCCGCGGACCGCTCCGGCCGCTGACGCCGGCGGTCTTCCACATCCTCCTCGCGCTCGCCGGCGGCGACCGTCACGGCTACGGCATTCTCAAGGACGTCCTGCGGCACACGGATGGGGCGGTTCGCCTCGGACCCGGCACGATCTACGGCACGCTCCAGCGGCTGATGGAGACGGGCTGGGTCGAAGAAAGCCATGGTCCCGCGGATGCCGTTGACGAGCGGCGCCGCCACTACCGGTTGACTCGCACCGGCCGCAAGGCGCTCGAGTCTGAAGTACAGCGCATGGAAGGACTGGTGCGCGCCGCGCGCGCCCAACGGATCGGAGCGCGCACCTCGCGCGGGTGATGCCTCGGAGCGCGCGGCCGCATCTCGCGTCGGTCGGCTCCCGGTTGTACGCGGCCGCGTTGTTTCTCTACCCGCCTGGATTCCGCCGGGAATTCTCTTCGGAGATGGCGCGCGACTTCACCGAGGCCACCGAAGATACGCGGCGGGCCGGCCGTCAATCCGACCTGCTGGCGCTCTGGGCGCGCGTCGGCGCCGACCTCGCCACGACCATCGTCGTCCAGTGGATCCGGACGGGCCTGCCGATCCTCGCTGCCTGCTCGATCGCCGGCGCGGTCGTCGCGGCGAGCGTGGCCGCCAACGTCCTCCCGAGAGCGCCAGTCACCGTGCCGGCTGCCACCGCCGACCGCGATCTGATGACGCTGATCCTCCTGACCGGCGTCGTCCTGGTGGTCATCGTCGCCACGATCCTCTTCACCTTCTGGTTTTCGCGTCCTCTCCTTCGCCGCAACCGGCGCTCCAGCGTTCGTGAGTCCGATGTCGTGCACGCCTTCCCGCCTTCGCTTCGCTACGGCGAGGCGCGTTGTAGCGCGGAGCGCGAAGGCGTCAGGCCTGCCTCGAAAGCGCGCTAGTCGATGCTCGAAGCGCGGGCGCTGACGAAGCGATACGGCGGGCTGCTCGCCCTCGACAAGGTGAGCTTTCAACTGAATCGCGGCGAGATCGTCGGCTATCTCGGCCCAAACGGCTCCGGCAAGAGCACCACGGTCAACATCGTCGTCGGGCTGCTCGAGCCGAGCGCCGGATCGATCGCGCTCGATGGCAGGACGATGTCCGATGATCCGCGGGCGTACAAAGCGCGGATAGGGTACGTTCCGGAGGAGCCGTACCTTTATACGCATCTGACAGCGACTGAGTACCTGACGCTGGTCGGCCGCCTTCGCGACATTCCGGAGGCAACGCTCGAGCGGAAGATCGCGAAGCTCCTGACCCTGTTCCAGTTGCACGACAGCCGCTACAGCACGATGGCTGCGTATTCGAAAGGGATGCGCCAACGTGTTCTCCTCGCGGCGGCGCTGATGCACAACCCGGATCTGCTGGTGCTCGACGAACCGTTCTCAGGGCTCGACGTCAACGCCGGCCTGCTGTTTCGAGCCCTGCTCACGCTTCTCGCCGCCGACGGACGGATGATCCTGTTCAGCACCCACCGCTTCGACATGGTCGAAAAGCTCTGCTCGCGTGTGGTGATCCTGTCGTCGGGCCGGCTGGTCGCAGAACACCAGATGGCGGCGTTCGGCGCCGGCGGATCGCCAACGCTGGAAGACACGTTCGTGCGGGTGACGAAGCAGCCCGACTTCACGCCGGTGGCACGCGAGATCATCGAGACGATCGGCCGGTCATGAAAGCGCTCGTCCGCCACTTCTTCTTCGGCCTGTTCGACTTCGGTGTGCTCTCGGAGGCGGGATCGGACGCGTTCCAGCGCGTCCTGATTGGGATCGTCGCGGCGATGCTGACGTTCGGGCTTCTTCTCGCGCGGATCCTCGCGAGCACCCTGTCCCGAGGCGACTCGGCTTCGATAGCGCCTGCGCCGTACCGAGCCGCGTTCGAAACCTTCGTGATCGGCTTTCCGATGTTGATCGTCGGCTTCGCCACGCTGCTGGTGAGCCAATCGCTCTTCCCGGACGAAACCGACTATCGGGTACTGCTCGTACTGCCGGTGTCCAGGCGGGTCGTCTTCCTGTCGAAGCTCGCGGCGCTCGCCCTGTTCGCCGGAATCTTCATCGCGGCGGCGCATATCGCGATGCTCCCGCTGTTCGCGATGATTTCCGGAGGACGGTACGTCCAGGAGAGTGTTCTCACCAGGTTCGGGGCGCACATGGCCGCGAGTCTGAGCGGATCAGCGCTGGTCGTCGTGGCGCTGATCGCGATCAATGGCGCGGTTCTCGTGATGATGCCGCGCAGGCACCTGCGGGCGGCGTCGACGACGATGCGAAGCGCGATGCTCTGTGCGATGGTGTTGTGCATTCCTCTGACCGCGAAGCTGCCAGCGACTGCGCCGCTCCTGGCCGCCGAATCCCGTTCGCTGTATCTCGTACCGCCGGTCTGGTTTCTTGGTCTCGAGGAGCTGTTGCTGGGACACGGGTCACCGTACTTCTTCCGTCTGGCGAGTGTCGCGGCAATCGCAACGGTCGTATCGCTGCTGGTGGCGGCGAGCACGTATCTGTTTCTCTACCGGCGGTTCGATCGGATCATGATGCGGCCGGCGGCGGCTTCTGCCGGAACGCGCTGGTGGAACATGCCGCTCTTCGAACGGGTCAGCGGGAGACACGCGAACCGCGCCGCGATCGGCTCGTTCATCCGCGTGACGCTGGCGCGAAGCCCGCTGCATCAGGGGGTATTCGTCGCGGTTGCCGCGTGCGGCGCCGGCGTGGTCCTCAACAGCCTGCTCGGTGTCAAAGCATTGCCGCGGCTGCGGCGGACGTACGAAGACGAACTGGCCGCCGCCCTGACGTGGGCGCCGTTCGTCCTCATGTTCGCGACGACCATCGCTCTGCGCGCGGCGCTGGTCCTGCCGATCGAGCCGCGTGCAAACTGGGTGTTCCGGATGACGGAGCACGACACGGCACGCGTCGATCAAATCGAAGCCGTCGTTCGTTCGATGATTCGCCTCGGCCTCGTCTTGCCGCTGCTCATCCTGCTTCCGCTTCAATGGATGATGTTTCATGATCGCGCGATCGCCTCCACTGCGGTGATGCTTGCCGCCGGCATCGTGCTCGTCGAGATCGAGATGAGCGACTGGCGGCGGCTTCCGTTTACGTGCTCCTACATGCCGGGCAAACGGTTCGTCGGCCTCACGGCGCTGATTGGCTTCGCCGCATTCGTCGTCTTCACCTCGGTCGGTTCCGGGCTCGCGTACGCCAGCCGCTTCCATCCGATCGGTGCGCTGGTGTTCCTGGCGATCCTTGGCGCGATCGTCCTGGAGCGGCGCCGGCGGCGGGCACGGCTCACTCGTCACACGCCCCTTCTTTTCGAGGATGCGCTGCCGACCGAGTTCGAACCGCTAAGGCTCTACGTGGACTGAT
>DASSGK010000131.1:0-8548 GCA_035693505.1 Vicinamibacterales bacterium | reverse complement strand
GCGCTCGGCGCGTCGCGGGGACGGATCGGACGGCAGCTGCTGGCCGACAGCGTGCTGGTCGCGCTGGCCGGCGGGCTGTGCGGCGTGGCGCTCGCGCCGCTCGCGATGCGGACGCTGATCGAGTTTCTGCCGCGAGATACTGCCGCCACCGCTCTTCACGCGAGCACCGACAGGCGCCTGCTGGCGTTCGCGTTCGCGGTCAGCGTGGCCGCCGGTCTTTTGAGCGGCCTGGCACCCGCGATCCAGGCCGGACGCCGCTCGGTGATCGCGTCGCTGCGTGAGCGCACCGCCATCGGCGGCGGCGTCCGCCTGCGCAAGGCGATCGTCGCGGCGCAGATCGCGCTGTCGCTCGTGCTGGTCATCGGCGCGGTGCTGTTCGGGCGCACGCTGACGGGACTGCTGGCCAAAGGCCCGGGGTTCGACACCACGAGCCTGATCTCGTTCGGTATCGAGCCTCGGCGCAGCGGGTATACGCGCCTCGACGCCAGCCGGTTGGTGTTTCGCATTCATGACGAGGTGCGCGCCGCACCCACCACGGCCGCATCGGCGATCGCGCGCTATCCGCTGCTCACAGGCGGCTCCTGGAACAACCAGATGACGATTCTCGCCGATCGACGGATCGCCACCGATCGCGAAGTCAACATGAACGCGGTCACTCCGGGCTTCTTCTCGACGCTCGGCGCCAGAATCGTCGTCGGGCGGGACTTCGATCAACGGGACACGCGAGCCGGCGACGACAGCGGCCCGCGTACGGCGATTGTCAACGAAGCGTTCGTCGCACGATATCTCGCGGGCCGCAATCCGCTCGGCGTGCTGGTCGCCGTCGGCTCGGGGCCCGACGTGCAGCCGAACCGCGAAGTGATCGGGGTGGTGACCACCTTCAGCTATCGCGGTCTGCGCGAGGAGTCGGAGCAGGCGTACTTCCCGATGCTCGATGGCGGCGAGGGCGTCGACGTCGCAGGGAATTTCTACGTGAAGGTTCGAGGCACGCCCGAACAGGCGGTGCGGTCGTTTCGAGCGCTGGTCCATGCCGCCGATCCGGCGCTGCCAATCACATACGTGAGGACGGTTGATGAACAGGTCAGCCGATCGTTGAACGCCGAGCGCATGCTGGCGACGCTGTCCGGCGGCTTCGGCGCGCTGGCGCTGCTGCTGTCGCTGGTGGGGTTGTGCGGCGTGATGTCGTTCGTGGTCAGCCAGCGAACCCGGGAAATCGGGATCCGCATGGCGCTGGGTGCGCGCGGCAGTGCGGCGATCTGGCTCGTGCTGCGCGACGCGGCCGCGATGATTGCCGCGGGCACGGCGATCGCCCTGCCGTGTGTCTGGGTGTTGGGCCGGCTGGTCGAGTCGCAGCTGTTCGGCGTCACGCCGACCGATCCCGTCACCATTGCAGCGACGACCTCGCTGCTGGCGATGGTGGCTCTCGGCGCCGCGCTGGTACCGGCGTATGGCGCTTCGACCGTGAATCCGACTGACGCGTTGCGCGCCGAGTAGCGCGGTCTTGCAGAGCCGGGCCCCGAAGGGGTTTGGCTCATAATAGGCCGCATGAAGAAGCTCGCCGCACTCCTCGTACTGCTCGTCGTGTACGCCGCCGTCCCCGGCGGACAGGGCAAGCGGTTCATCACCGAAAAGGACCTCTTCAAGTTCACGTGGATCGCGGATCCGCAGATTTCGCCTGACGGCGCGGCGATCGCCTTCGTCCGCGTGACGGTGAACGAAAAAGAAAACCGGTACGAAACGTCCGTATTCGTCGTCCCCGCCGCCGGCGGTGCGGCCCCGCGCCGACTGACATCGGGCATCCGCGATACGACGCCGCGCTGGTCGCCGGACGGCAAGCGCGTGGCGTTTGTGCGCGCGGTCGAGAAGGACGGCAAGCCCCAGCCTGCGCAGATCTATCTGTTGCAGATGGACGGCGGCGAGGCGCGCGCAATCACCGACGTCAAGACCGGCGCGGGGAATCCCGTGTGGTCGCCGGACGGGACGCGCATCGCCTTCACGAGCGCGACGAGCCCCGCCGACGCGCAGAAGTCGGACGAAGCGAAGCCGGCATCCGAGCACAAGAGCGACGTTGAGGTCGTGACGCGCGCGGTGTATCGCGCGAACGGCAATCCCGGCTACGTCGACAACGAGCACCACTCGCACATCTTCACCGTGACGGTCCCCTCGTCCGGCGGCAATGGATCTCGCGGTCAGGGTCAGGCGACGACGACGCAGGTCACCGACGGCGAGTTCAGTGAAGGGGGTCAGCAGTGGTCACCCGATGCGTCCACGATCTACTTCACGTCCACGCGTCAGGCGGAGCCGTACTACAACGAGCTCGGCGACGAGTTGTACGCGGTGCCGGCGTCAGGCGGCGCGATCAGAAAGGTCGCCGCGATCGAGGGGAGCATCGCCAACATCTCTGTGTCCCCGGACGGTCGTCGGATCGCCTTCGTTGGGACGCTGCGCGGCAAGCCCATCCGCTCCTACAGTCAGCCCGACCTGTTCGTCGTGGATACGACGTATCCAAAAAACTCAGGGTCTGACCTAGGTCTGACCCCACCCTCAAATTCCCCAGGCAAATCTGGGCCTGAGGTCAGACCTGGGTCAGACCCAGGTCTGACCCTCCCTGTCAAAAACCTGACGGAGGCGTATGACTACGACATCGGCGGCGGGATTGGCGGCGATCAGGCGCCGCCGCGGGGAGGCGGACGCCGGCCGATTCTCTGGTCGGCTGACGGCTCGTCGCTGATCGTCGTCTCCGCCGAAAAAGGCAACTCGAACCTGAAACGCGTGACGATCGCCACCAGCGCGATCGAATCGATCACCGACGGCATGCACGACGTCGGCGCGTACAGCGCGACGCCGAACACGGGCACGATCGCCGCGACACTGTCGACGCAAACCAACATCGGCGACATCGCGACGATCGACGTCTCTCGACACCAGCCAGCGAACGTCATCACGCACGTCAACGCCGATCTGTTCAAGGACATTCAGCAGAGCGAGCCGGAAGAGATCTGGTACAAGAGCTTCGACGGCAGGAACATTCAGGGCTGGATTCTGAAACCGCCGGACTTCGACCCGTCGAAGAAGTACCCGCTGATTCTCGAGATCCACGGCGGTCCCCACGCCGCGTACGGCAACGTCTACACTCACGAGTTCCAGTGGATGGCCGCGAAGGGTTACGTCGTGCTCTTCACGAACCCGCGCGGCAGCACGTCATACGGTCAGGACTTCGGCAACATCATCCAGTATCACTACCCCGGCGACGACTACAAAGATCTGATGGCCGGCGTCGACGAAGTTCTGAAGAAAGGCTACGTCGACGCAAGCCGTCTCGGCGTGACCGGCGGCAGCGGCGGCGGACTGCTCACCAACTGGACGATCACGCAGACGCAACGCTTCAAGGCGGCCGTCGCCCAGCGCGATATCGCCGACTGGTACGGTTTCTGGTTCACCGCCGACTTCACGCTGTTCCAGCCCACCTGGTTCCGCAAAGCTCCATGGGAAGACCCGCAGGACTTCGCCGCCCGCTCGCCAATTACGCACGTCGCGAACGTGACGACGCCGCTGATGCTCGTCAACGGTGACGCCGACTACCGCACACCGCCGTCCGACGGCGGCGAGATGATGTTCCGCGCGCTGAAGTACCGGAAGATTCCGACGGTGATGGTCCGCTTCCCGCGCGAGACCCACGAGCTCTCACGCTCCGGCGAACCCTGGCATCGCGTCGAACGCCTTCAACACATCGTCGGCTGGATGGATCAGTGGCTGATGGGGAAGAAAATGGCAGCCTACGGCACACAGAATTAAGAAGTTGGAATTAAGAATTAAGAATGCGACCGAATTCCTAATTCTTAATTCCTAATTCCTAATTCCTAATTCTTAATTCCCCGACGGCGCTTTCGGCAGGCTCAAGAGATTGGCGAGCAGCTGATACGCGCCGTCGGTGCCGGCGGGCAGCTGGCGCCACAGACCGAGACCGAGGTACAGCCAGCGGCCCTTCCCGACCTTCGCCTCCACGAGCGATCCGAGCTTGTCGCCCGGATTGTCCTGGAACGAATCGTTCATCGACACGAGATCCACGTACCGCGGATCCTTCTCGCCGAGAAAATACAGCCCGCGCTCCTGAACCCAGTTGCTCCATGTCGCCGGGCCCACCTTGTTTGGATAGTTGAACGCCGGGTGCGCCGGCACCAGCACTTTCACAGGGACGCTCTCATCGGAGACGCGGTTCCCGCTGACTGACGCTGGAAACGGACCGTACTGTGACTGGTTGAACTCGAACTTGTTGTACTGCACGAGCACCGTTCCTCCCTGCTCGACGTAATCGAGCAGGCGGCGGTTGTACGCGCGCAGATCCGCACGGCGCTCGTACGCGCGCACCCCGGTGACGATGACGTTGTATTTGGAGAGATCGCCCCAGGCGAGCTCGTCCTGATCGATGAAGGTGAGCTTTGCGCCGAGCTGCTCGATCGCGGGCGGCACCTGATCCCCGACGCCGTTGACATACCCGACCGACAGACCCGGCGCGATCTTCACGTCGACAATCTTCAGCGCGGCTTCGGCCGGCTTGATGATCTGCCGGCGCTGGATGTGGGGATACTCGACCTCCTGATACCCGACGGCATACCCGGCCGTCGCAGCCGTCGCGTCGGTGTAGACCTTGGCGCGTGCGGTGTACTCGCCCGGCTTCACCTGCGCGGGTGCGATCACCGTGAAGCGCGCGGACAGCGATTCGTCCTCGCGCGCGAACGCGATCGGGACCGTCGACGGCGTCACGCTCCAGCCCGCCGGCAGCTCGAGCATCACCTTGACGTTCGCCGCGCCCTTCGTGCCGTTCGTGACCGCGACGTGGATCTCGCGCTCGACGGCCGTCCCCCCGCCGGCCGCCGGCGCCGGAATGACCTCGAGCGACGGCGTGACCCGCGCGGAGAACGGCGGCACGACGTTCAGCTCCATGCGCTTGTCGCCGTTATAGATGTCCTTGACGTAGCGGTACTGGATCGGCAGTTCCCTGGTGACGTCGGCACCGCTGGCCTTCACGTGAAACGTGACCCGGAACGGCGTCGGCGCGAACGGCACGCCGAACGGAACGCCAGCCTCGAACTTGTTGATCGCCGGCTTCGACGGATTCTTCCAGTAATCGTCGGTGAAGTACGGCGTCGTCAGCTTCGCGGACGTCGGCACCGTCGCCTTCGCGCTGCAAGTGTAGACGGCGTCCTTCTTGACCGGGCCGGGCGTGCAGGCGGCTGAAGAGGACGAAGAACCGAAGCCGGCGATCGTCACGTCGCTGACACTGACATCCGCTCCGCCGCGGTTCACCGCCACCAGTGACAGCGCCACCGGCTGACCGGCGATTACCAGGCCGTCGTCGGCGACGGCGTCGAACGTGAGGCCATTGGCCGCGAGCAGCGCGTCCTGATAGTCGCGCTCCTTGATCTGGAGACGGAAATCGATCTCGTATCGCGCGGCGTCGTTCAGCCGCATCGACGCCAGCTGTCCGCGCAGCGCTCGCAACGCAGTGAGGCCCGCCGCAATCGGGGCAGCCGTTCCGGCATCGTCGCCGCTGTCGAACGCCTTCTTCGCGCGCTGTGCCTGATCGACGACGGCCGCCAGGCCGGTGGTGAGTGCTTCCGGCGGATTCGCTCCGGCAAACCTGGCGACGCCCGCGAGTGTGATGTCGATGTCGTCGAACAGCGACGCTTCGTCCTTCTGCATCTGACCCGGAATCGTCGAATCGACGAGCGAGTACTGTCCGCCGCCAAATCCGCCGCCGCGGCCCGTGGTAAATCCGGGCAGTGCCGGCAGACCGGACGTGCCCTGGCACTTGTGATTGCTGTGCGCATCGGCGCCGATCTCGGCATACGTGCGGCCGAGCAGCTCGTCGTAGAGCGCGGTGTTCACGCGCGTCACGCGCTGGCCAGGTTGGGCGGGTGGGTCAGGCAGGCCAGGTGGGTTCGCACCACCACGGCCGCCACGGCCGCCGGCGCCAATCACGCCCGGTCCGGCGTTGAAGTACAGCTTTCGCGGCTGCCACGGACGAAGGCCTTCACGCGTCTGTTCGGGATACATCGCCGGATTGCCGGCGGCCCGATAGGCTTCGCGGGCGAGCACCGTGGTCGCTTCGTGCGCGCGATCCCCGCCGCGGCCCTGAATGTTCATCGTCACCAGCACGTCGGGCCGCAGTTCGCGAATCAGTCGAACGTAGTCGCCGATGATCGCGTCGCGCCCCCACTTGTTGATCACTTCTTCGGGATCGAACGAATAGCCGTAGTCGATGGCGCGCGTGAAGTACTGCTCCGCGCCGTCGATGCGGTGCGCGGACACGAGCTCCGATGTGCGGAGCACGCCGATGTCGCGGAACAGCTCCGGACCGATCTCGTTCTGTCCGCCCTCGCCGCGGTTGTTCTGGACGTCCACCGATCGCAGGCCCATGCCGTGCGTGAACAGCGCGAACAGCGCGTTCGTTTCGTCGTCGGGATGCGCCGGTGCCTGCATGAACGTTCCGGAGACGTTCAGCTTCCGGATCGCAAGGCCCAGCGCGATGTGGCCGTTGTCGGGCGAGACCACCGAATAGGTCATGCGGTTCTGCGCCGACACCGCGATCGCGACAGACAGCAGCAGCAATGGAATAAGAAGCCGTTTCATGATTTTCGAATCTATCACGTGCGGTTCAGCCACCGTTTTCGACCTTTCGTCGCCAAATGTCACCGCTCCCCGCCTCCGGCATTTAAGGTAACAATCCAAGGAGTTCGTTATGACATTGATTGTCACGTTCATGCTCTCGCTGCTCGCGGCTGTCTCTCAGGCGCCACCGGCGCCAACCCCTCAACGTTTCGACATGCTCGTACGCACCGATTTCTTCGCCGGGTTCGCGGGCGACGAGGCGAGGCTGGCCAAAGGCATGGCCACGTGCGAAGAGATGCTCGCGACCGCACCGAATCACGCCGAGGCGCTGGTCTGGCACGGGTCGGGGCTGGCCTTCAACGCCGGCAAGGCCTTCCAGCAGGGAGACATGAAGACGGGCGGCGAACTGTGGCAGCGCGGCATGGAAGAAATGGACAAGGCCGCCAGCCTCGAGCCGGACAACGTCGGCGTCCGCATTCCGCGCGGCGCACTGCTGCTGCAGGCCACTCGCAACATGCCGCCCGCGATGGCGCGGCCGCTCATCGAGAAGGCCGTTGGTGACTACGAGCACGTCCTCGCGCTTCAGTCGGCCTACTTCGGCACCATGGGCGATCATCCCAAGGGAGAACTGCTCTTCGGCCTGGCCGAAGGCTACAGCCGGCTTGGCAACGCCGAGAAGGCGCGCGCGTATTTCGAACGCTTGATCGCGGACGCGCCGGCGTCGGGACAGGCGCCGAAAGCCAAGGCATGGCTGTCGACCGGCGCGTTGCCGAAGAGCGAGGGGCTCGGCTGCGTCGGCTGTCACAAATGAAGACCGCGACGTGGGCGTACTGGCGGCGGATTCTGGTGGGGAACGTCCTCGCCTCCGCCGCCGTCGTCTTCGCGTTCGGCGGCGCGACGCTACGCACGCCCGTGCTGCAGCTGCTTCGGGGTTTCAGCATCTCGTTTCTGTTCTCGTGCTGTATCGCCATGCTGCTCGGGACCGCCATGCCGTGGCTGGCGCCGCGCATCTGGCGCCGTTTCGCGTTTCCGTTCAACTGGATCGCGTCGGCGGTGGTCATGGCTGTCCTCGGCATGATCGGCAGCGTCGCCGCCATCACGCTGCTCATCGCCGCCGGCCTCGTCGAGGCGTCACTGTTTCGGCAGTGGTTTCAGAGCAGCGTCCGCATCACGATTGCCGTCACGATCACCATCGGATTGTTCATCACCGCGTATGAGCGGATGCGCCAGCGGCTCGACGCCACCGCGCTGGCGCTGCGCACCAAGGAGCGTGACGAAGCCGAAGCCCGGCGCCTGGCGGCCGAGGCGCAGCTGGCGTCGCTCGAATCGCGCGTCCAGCCGCATTTTCTGTTCAACACACTGAATTCCATTGCGGCGCTGGTACACGACGACCCGGCGGGAGCCGAGCGTATGACCGGACAGCTGGCGTCGCTGCTGCGCTCATCGCTCGACACCGGCGCTCATCCAGTGGTGCCGCTCGACGAGGAGCTGCGCGTCGTGCGCGCGTACCTCGACATCGAGCGCGTGCGCTTCGGCGACCGCCTGCGCTTTGCCGTCGATCTCGGGGACGTCGCCGGCTCGGTGCCGGTGCCGCGCATGAGCCTGCAGACCCTGGTCGAGAACAGCGTGAAGTACGCGGTGTCGCCACGGCGCGAAGGCGCGTCGATCCTCGTGCGCGCTCGAACCTCCGGGGAACGCGTCAGCATCACGGTCGAGGACGATGGACCTGGATTTGATTCGACGGCTCGGCCCGAGGGGCATGGCCTCGCGTTGCTCGATGCACGGTTACGGATGCTCTTCGGCGACGCCGCAACGATGCGCGTCGAAAGCCGAGCGGGACAGAGTGCGGTCACGCTGGACATGCCGTTGCAGGTCCGGCTAAAGCCGGACACTACCGATGCCAACAGGTCCGGCTAAAGCCGGACACTACCGATGC
>DASSGK010000130.1:0-2809 GCA_035693505.1 Vicinamibacterales bacterium | reverse complement strand
CAATTGCAAATATATATGAATATTAATATATTTAGATATTAATGAATAGTTCTGCGTGGCCCATGCCTCGACTCGTCGAGTGTCTTCGTCACTACGACGGCCAGACCGCGATGGCCGACGTGATCGCCGGCGTGACCGTCGGCCTGGTGGCCCTGCCGCTGGCGATGGCGTTTGCCATCGCGTCGGGGCTGACGCCGCAGGCCGGCATCTACTGCGCCGTCGTCACGGGATTCCTTGTCTCGGCGCTGGGCGGCTCGCGGGTGCAGATCGCCGGGCCGACCGGGGCATTCGTGGTCGTGGTGGCGGGCATCGTCGCCAGGTACGGCGTCGACGGGCTGTTCATGTGCACGATGATGGCCGGCGTCATGCTCGTCATCATGGGACTGACCGGCATGGGCTCCGCCGTCGCGTTCATTCCGCGGCCGGTCGTCGTCGGGTTCACCAACGGCATCGCGGTCCTCATTGCGAGCACGCAGCTCCGCGATTTCTTCGGCATCGATCTGAAGGACGTTCCGGGAGAGTTCTGGCCGCGCGTCACCGCGCTCGCCTCGCATGCGAACACGTTCTCGCCGGCGTCGACGGTCGTTGCGGTGACGACGCTCGGCATCATCATCGCGGTCGTACGATTCGTGCCGCGGCTGCCGGGATCGATCTTCGCGCTCGTGATCGTCACGCTCGGCGCTCGCCTGCTGGGTCTTCACATCGAGACCATCGGCTCACGCTTCGGCGGAATTCCGGGCGGCTTGCCGCACGTGGCGATCCCGTCATTCCGCTTCTCGCTCGTGCCGACGCTGCTGGTGCCCGCGACGACCGTCGCCCTCCTCGGCGCGATCGAATCGCTCATGTCCGCGATGGTTGCGGACAGAATGAGCGGCGATCATCACGATTCCAATACAGAGCTCGTCGCGCAGGGCGTCGCCAACCTGGTGTCGCCCATGGTCGGCGGATTGCCGGCGACCGGCGCGATTGCGCGCACGGCGACGAATATCCGTTCGGGTGCCAGGACTCCGGTCGCGGGCATCGTGCATGCGTTGACCCTTCTCATCGTGCTGCTCGTGGCCGCACCGTTGGCAAGCGCGATCCCGATGGCGGTGCTCGCCGCGATTTTGATGGTCGTGTCGTACAACATGGGCGAGTGGGCGGAGATTCCAGACCTGCTGCGCCTCACGAAGGCCGACATCGTGGTGTGGCTCGCGACCTTTGCGCTGACGGTGTTCGCCGACCTGACCGTCGCCGTCGAAGTCGGAATGATTCTCGCGGCGCTGCTGTTCATTCACCGCGTGGCGGAGACGACGACGATCGCGCCGGTGACCGCCGAGTACATGCGCGAAAGCCACGATCACAGCATGCACCGGCTCACGATCCCTCCGTATGTGCGTGTGTTTCGGATTCATGGACCGTTTCTGTTCGGTGCGACGGACAAGCTAAGGACGGTCACCAGTCACCTGGACGATCTTCCCGAGATTGTCGTGCTGCGGCTGCGTAATATGAACGCGGTCGATTCGACCGGGCTGCGCGCCTTCGAGGAGCTGGCCGACAGGCTGCACGAGTCGGGGCGCACGCTCGTGCTCTGTGGCGCGCGGGCGCAGCCGGCACACCTGATGGAGCGTGCCGACTTTCACAGCCATGTCGGCGACGAGAACATCTGCAAGAATATCGGCGAGGCCATTGCCCGTGCAGAGCGGCTGCATGCGCAGAAGCTGGAGCACAGTGCATGACCGGACCGTCGAATGAACTTCAAGCGTTGAAAGCCGAGTTCTTCAGGGCGATGGCGCATCCGATGCGCATCCGCATCCTGGAGCTGCTCTCGGCGAAAGGCGAGCAGAGCGTGCAGGCCCTGCAGGCCGAGCTCTCCATGGATCAGCCGATCATCTCCCAACACCTGGCCAAGCTGCGCGCGCACACCATCGTCATCAGCCGCAAAGAGGGCACCACCGTGGTTTACGCGCTCGCGGATCCACGGATCGCGGACCTGCTGAAGGTTGCGAAGGATGTCCTCAACCGGCGGCTTTCCGGGACGAAGACGCTTTTGCACGAACTTCGCCGCCACGGATAGCCATCGAGCCTCTCCCAGATTCCGCCCCGCCGATTCGCCTGGGTTTTCCTCACAAGTGGCGCTGGGCTTCAGCCCTGCGAAACCATCATTGCGGGTTTTTCCGCGCCTTGTCGCGTTACTGGTCAGAAGCCGGGCTGGTCCACCACCAGAGCCTGGCAGGGAGAGCCATCATGACCAGGAACCTCGTCTTCGGAATCATCGGCGCCGGCATCGTCGTCGCCGGCATCACGACCGTCGCACTCACCCGCACAACGGCGGGCCGCACCCAACAGGCGCGCGTCGAACGCGGCAAATACCTGGTGACCGTCGGCGGCTGCAACGACTGCCACACGCCGCTCAAGATGGGTCCGAAGGGACCCGAGCCCGACATGTCGCGGATGCTGTCAGGCCACCCGGATTCGTTTCCGATCCCGGCCGGCGTCGCTCCGGTATCGGACCGCTGGATGATGACCGCGGCCGCGAGCGGTACCGCGTTCTCGGGACCGTGGGGCGTGAGCTTCGCCGCCAACCTGACGCCGGATCAGAATACGGGCCTCGGGATCTGGACCGAGGAGATGTTCATGAAGACGTTGAAAACCGGACGGCACATGGGCGTGTCGCGCGAGATTCTGCCGCCGATGCCCTGGTTCAATTACGGTCTGATGACTGATGAGGATCTGAAATCGGTCTACGCGTTCCTGCGGACGATTCAACCCGTGCACAACCGCGTGCCGACGCCGCTGCCGCCTGCCGCGCCGATGGTTGCGCGCAACA
>DASSGK010000129.1:0-31405 GCA_035693505.1 Vicinamibacterales bacterium | reverse complement strand
GAGCCGATCTGCGTGACGATGGAGCGGCTCGGAACGCTGCCGTTCGTCGCGCAGCCGGGAGAGGCCTGGGTCTACGGCTACAACACGGACATTCTGGGCTGCGTCGTCGAGAAGGCCAGCGGAACGCCGCTCGACGAGTTCATCCGCACGCGGATCACCGGTCCGCTCGGGATGAAGGACACGCAGTTCTTCCTGCCGCCCGCGCAGCGCGCGCGCCTGGCAGCGGTGTACACCGGAAATGGCGACGGCACGGTCAAGCGGGCGCCGGACGGTCCGCGCGGGCAGGGCACGTATGTCGACGGTCCGCGCAAGAGCTTCGCCGGCGGCGCGGGCCTTCTTTCGACGGCGCGCGACTACGCCCGTTTCCTGGAGATGATCCGCCGCGGCGGCGCCATCGACGGCGTGCGCATTCTGTCGTCGCGCACGGTCGCGTTGATGACCACCAACCAGGTCGGCACGCTGCACTCGCAGACGGGCCTCGGTTTCGGACTCGGATTCGAGACGACCGATCGCGTGGGCGCGAACGGCCTCGATCCGGTCGGTGCCTACGGCTGGTCGGGAGCCTACAGCACGACGTACAGGGTCGATCCCGAAGCGAATCTCGTCATCTGTTTCATGGTGCAGGTCGTCCCCACGACCACGGACATCGGCCGCAAGTTCCCGACGCTCGTGTATCAGGCGCTCGAACCGTAGCGATGACCAAGGTAGTTTGGTCCCGATCGGCCGCGACGTTCGGCGCCGCGGCGTTGACCGCGGTGCTGGCGTTCGCGCAGGCGCCGGGCGGCGTGACGGTGTACGAAGGCGCCCGCCTGATTTCCGGCGATGCGCGGCCGCCGATCGAGAACGGCGCGATCGTCGTGCAGGACGGCCGCATTACGGCTGTTGGTGCAAAAGGCGCCGTCGCGGTTCCGGCCGGCGCCGTCCGTGTGGATCTGACGGGCAAGACGGTCATGCCCGCGATGATCAATGCGCACGTCCACATCGGCTACGAGGGCTACAGCAGCTGGGGCGCGGCGAACTACACGCCGCAGAACGTGCTCGACCACCTGCAGCGCGAGGCGTTCTACGGTGTCGGCGCGACGCAGTCGGTCGGAAGCAGTCCCACCGAACAGGCGCTCGCATTTCAGCAGGATCAGCGGGCGGGGAAGTTTCCGCCCGCCTCGCGATTCTTCTTCATGCCGGGCATGGCGCCGCCCAACGGCGGTCCCGACGCCGTGCTGCGGGTCGCGACGACGGCGCTCCATGTCGTGAACGAAGTTTCGACGGCCGGTGAAGCGCGCGCGGCCGTCAAGGCGATGGCGGCGAAGCACATCTCGAGCGTCAAGATCTGGGTCGACGATCGGCGGGGTACCTACCCGAAGCTGTCACCCGAGATCGTGCGCGCCATCATCGACGAGGCGCACGCGCACAAGATGAGCGTCAACGCCCACGCGACGACGCTGCTCGATCAGAAGGAAGTGGTGAGGGACGGCGCGGACGTGCTCGTCCATCTTGTCCAGAACGAGAAGCTGGACGACGAGTATCTCGCGCTGCTTCGGGAGAAGAAACCGTACTGGGCGACCGTCATCGGACTTGGCGATCGGACCGAGGTGTGCGAGCACGATCCGTTCTTCGAGGAGGCGCTGCCGGCTGTGCTGGTCGCGGAGATTCGCGCGACGACCGAGGCGAAGCCGCTGGCGCCGTATTGCGGGCCGATCTCACCCAACGCAGCCAGACGTGAGGAGATCGTTTCCTATAACTTCCAGCGGATGATCGCTTCGGGCGCGCGGATCGTGCTCGGAACCGACACGGGCCTTCACCCGGGCCATACGTTCGGCACCGGCGATCACCACGAGCTGGCGCGTTGGGTGCAGCTGGGGTTGTCGCCGTCCGATGCGATTGTCGCGGCAACGTCGCGGCCGGCCGAGCTGCTCGGCATCACCGATATGGGAACTCTTGCCGCCGGCAAGAGCGCCGATTTCGTCGTCCTCGACGCGAACCCGCTCGACGACATTCACAACACGCGGAAGATCTCGCGCGTGTACCTGCGCGGCCGCCTGCTCGACCGCGACGCGCTGCTGGCGAAATGGCAGGGGCGGAGCCGCACGCCATGAACCGTTCACTCGCCACAGGCGCGCTGGCCGTTGCGCTCGCCGCATCGATCTCGACCATCATCGTGGCGCAACCCCGGACCCACGATCTGAAGCTGCTGCCGCAGAACGTTCACTGGGGATACTACGACCCGTCGGTCAAGCCGGTCCTGCACGTCGCCTCGGGCGACACAGTACGCGTCGAGACGATGATCGCGCGAGGACTGCCGCGGCTTCGCGCCGCCGGCGTGAAAGAAGACGAGATCCCCGAATCGCTGAAGCTGGTCGAGCGGACGGTCACCGAGCGGGGCCCGGGCGCGCATCCGATGACCGGTCCGATCTTCGTCGACGGCGCCGAGCCGGGTGACGTGCTCGAGGTGAAGTTGATCGGCTTCGAGTTCCTGCACCCGTACGGCGTCAGCGGGTTCATTCCGGGCAGCGGCACGCTCCCGGAAGATTTTCCCTACGTGAGGTTTCATCTCGTGCGGTTCGACGAGCGCGCCGGCACCGCGTCGTTCGCTCCGGGCGTCACGCTGAAGCTCGCGCCTTTCTTCGGATCGATTGGCGTCGCGCCGAACCCGCTCGTTGGACGCATTTCGAGCGGCCCTCCAGGACCTCACGCCGGCAATCTCGACAACAAGGAACTGGTGGCCGGATCCACGCTCTACATTCCCGTCGCCGTCCCGGGCGCGTTGATCTCGTTCGGCGACGGCCACGCGATGCAGGGAGACGGCGAAGCGACGCTCACGGCACTCGAGACCTCGCTGCGCGGCACGGTCCAGATTTCGGTCCGCAAGGGCGTGGCGCTGAAGTGGCCGCGGGCGGAAACGCCGACGCACTACATCGCGATGGGGCTGCACACCGATCTCGACGAAGCCGCGAAGCTGGCGGTGAAGGAGATGATCGACTTCCTCGTGTCCGAGAAGAAGATGAACCGCGACGAGGCGTACATTCTGTGCTCGGTCGCCGTCGATCTGCACGTCACGCAGCTCGTGGACGGGACGAAGGGCGTTCACGCGATGCTGGCGAAGTCCATGTTCACGCGCTGAGACACACGTGTCCTGCCGCTGATACACGCGTGCGCGGCATCCAACGTTTTCCCGTCAATTTCCGCGGCGCATTTGTTGCTTGAACCATTGCGAGATGGTGAAAGCCGTTCATGCTCTGTTCATGTTCACGCTCGTCTGCGGTGGCGCGAGCGTCGCGCGCGCGCAGGATGCGGCACAGCCCGACGGAGTCGAACAGGACGCGCGTCCGAAGGCCATCGAATACAGCGACGCCTACGAGACCCGCGCAAAAATTCATAAGTACGCCAGCTACGCGACGCTGCCGTTGTTCGCGACCGAGCTCGCGCTCGGGCAGACGATTTACAACGATCCCAACGCGCGGTCGAGTACGGCGAAGGGCGCGCACATCGCCGTCGGCACCGCCATCACGGGGCTGTTCGCCGTGAACAGCGTGACCGGCATCTGGAACCTGTGGGAGAGCCGGGCCGACCCCGCGCATCACAAGCTCAAACTGGTCCACGGCATCCTGATGCTCGGCGCCGACGCCGGGTTCGTCGCGACGTTCGCGACCGGCCCCAACGATCGCGCGGCCGCGTTCGGCGACCAGAAGCAGCAGCATCGCGCGATCGCGTTGACGTCGATCGGCGTCGCGACCGGCAGCTATCTCCTGATGCTCTTCGGCAACAAGTAGCCGATGGCCGAGCTCTCGAAGCTGGCGGGGCCGTGGGCATCGATGTATGCCAACCACGCACTGCTGCGCACCCTCGTCGCCTTCGCGCACGTCGGCGCTCTTGTCGTCGGGGGCGGCGCCGCGGTGACGCTCGACCGGACGACGCTGTCGGTCACCGATGCGCGTCGCGCCGAAGTGGTCGCCGCGCTCGGCGCATCGCATCGTGTGGTGATCGGTTCGCTCGTGCTGGTGATGCTCAGCGGCGTCCTGATGTTTGCCGCCGACGTGGACGCGCTGATCGCGTCGCGCGTGTTCTGGATCAAGATGGCGATCGTCGCGGGTCTCATCGTGAACGGGGCGCTGCTGCGCGCCGCCGAACGCCGCGCTGTCGCGGGCGATCCCCTGGCATGGCGACGGCTGCGCTCGACGGCCCTCACGAGCGTGTTCGCCTGGCTCGCGGCGACACTGGCAGGCGTCGCCCTGCTCAATATCGGGTGACGTGATGGGGATGACGGATGCCTGCGCTTCCCGACGCGATTTCCTGCAGCTGGCGTGTGCGTCGTTCACCGCGATCGCGCTCGGCCTGAGCGACGTTGACGCGGCGCCGTTGCCGGTGTCGGTCGTCGACTCCTCGGCCGGCAACGCGGAGCAGCGATTTCCGCTGCCGGCCAGCGACGGCGTCACGATCGATCGCAAGGCGCAGGTCATCCTCGTTCGATACCAGGCCCACCTCTATGCGTTCAACCTTTCCTGCCCGCACGAGAACACCGCGCTGAAGTGGCTGCCGAAGGACATGCGCTTCCAGTGTCCGAAGCACGAGTCGAAATATCAGCCGAACGGCACGTTCATGTCCGGACGTGCGACCCGCAACATGGATCGGCTCGCGATTCGCAGGGACGGCGACGCGGTCTACGTCGATCTGTCGCACATCATCAAATCGGACACGGATGCGGCCGCCTGGGCCGCTGCAACGCTCGCACTCTGACAGCGCCATGACGCAGGGCTGAAGCCCTGCGCCACTGGTGAACAGTGCGTCAGGTGTGGCGCATGGCTCTAGCCATGCGAATCCCCCTCAAGATCCCGTACAGTCTGCGCATGCCAACCTGGAAGGACGTCACGACCATCGCGCTGGCGCTGCCGAAAACCGAGGTCTCGATGTGGTACGGCACACCCGGGGTCAAGGTGGCGGGCAAGGGATTCCTTCGCTACCGGACGGAGTCGGACGGCGGGGTCGTCGTGCTGTGCGATCACGACAAGAAGGCCGCGCTGCTGGCTTCGGGCGATCCCGCGTACTACACGACGCCGCACTACGATGGTTTCGGGTCGATTCTCGTGAACCTCGCGAAGGTGAAGCGCGCGGACCTCGTGGACCTCATTACGGAAGCCTGGCGGCGGAAGGCGCCGCTCAGGCTGCTGAAGGAGTTCGATGCCGCGTCGAGCGCGCCGGCGCCGGCGCGTCCGCGCCGCAAGGCTGAAGCCAGGCGCCGCAAGTAGTGCAGGCCTTCCCGCCTTCGCTTCGCTACGGCGAGGCGCGCCGTAGCGCGGAGCGCGGAGGCGGCAGGCCTGCCCGTCCCGGCCTACGATCGGTCGTCAGGAATGCCCAACGCGCCGGACGAACGCCACGATCGCGTTCGGCACGTCCGGCACGATTTGGAGATCGGGGTTGCTGTAGGTCGCGACGTTCTGCATGCGATCCGCGGGCGCGTGCTTCATCACGTGATTCATGCCGTCGACGAGAATCAGCTCCGCGTCCGGCCGTGCCGCCTTGAGCCCCTTCGCCTCGTCCACACTCACCTGGATGTCCGTCGTGCCCTGCAGGATCAGCACCGGCACGCTCAGCGCGGCGATCTCGGAGGAGGGCACGAACTTGAACCACGAGATCAGGTACGGCTGCACGCTCGGCCGGTACAGCTGCGCGATCGCCGGAACCGCCTGAACGGCCGGCGGCAGCGCGTCCACGACGACGCCTCGCTCGAGCGAGGCGAGGATCGTCTCGTTGCCGTCCCAGAGCGCGGGCAGCGCGCCGATCTGCGGGCGCAGCTGATCGCGGAGCACCTCCGACGCGCGATGAGCGACGCCGGCGATCGAGACGAAGCCGTCGGCCTGTGCTTTCCGCGCCGCCAGCATGCCGATCAGCGATCCTTCGCTGTGACCCGCCACGATCACGCGTGAGAACCGCTTGTCGGTGCGCAGCTGCGCCACCCACGACGCCGCGTCGTCGACATACGTGTCGAAGCGGAGGCTCGATTCTCCCGCGCCGGCGGCCTTGGCGCTCGCGCCGAGCCCGCGCTTGTCGTAGCGCAGCGACGCGATGCCCGCGGCCGCGAGCGATTCCGCGAGCATCTTGTAGGCGTTGTTCTTGCCGGGCAGGAGCGCCGAATTGCCGTTCCGATCAGTGGGTCCTGATCCCGCGACGATGAGGACAATCGGCACCTTGTCCGAGGCGGGAGGCACGACGAGGGCACCGCGAATTGTGCCAGTGGCCGTCGGCATTTCCACCTGCTCGGTGGAGAACGGTTGAGCGGGCGCCGCTCCGCTCGCGCCAGCCACTTGCGCGATCAGCATCGAGAGAAGCGTCAGCGTCGCGGACATCGAGGTCTCCTTCGGCGTGCGATGGCCATCAGTATACGAGGGGTCGCCGGTCGACCTCATCAGCGTTCTTCGCGAGCGTTCAC
Source organism: Vicinamibacterales bacterium (assembly GCA_035693505.1). Classification (GTDB taxonomy): domain Bacteria; phylum Acidobacteriota; class Vicinamibacteria; order Vicinamibacterales; family CAVVIG01; genus CAVQFC01. Next base: position 24,984 of record DASSGK010000129.1, on the reverse strand, counting down.
CACTTTTCTCACCGGTCTCAGCGGCTTCGCGGTTCCTTCCGATCGTCACATGTGTGTGCTGTTCAATCTTGCAGCGCGGCACGGATCCCGCATGAACGCGCCGCACGGAGAACAATGCCATGGGCGGCTCAAAAGAGAGTTGTGCGACGCCACGTTTGTGGAAGCAATGGTCCGTCGCTGTTCTGATCGCGACACTCCCGTCCGGTCACGGAACCTTCGCGCAATCTGCGACGCCTCCCGCGGTTCGTATTCAGCGTGACTATCAACTCGGTCAGGCCGTGTGGCCCGCCGACCTCAACCGCGACGGCGTCACCGACCTGGTGTCCAGTTCGAGCACTGGCCACGTGCAGGTTTCGATTGGCCGCGGCGACGGTACGTTCGATGCGCCGGTCGAATCCAGCTTCCAGGGTCTGGTGTTGGCGACGGCAGATTTCAACGGGGACCAGCGCATCGATGTGATTGCGGCCCGCAATACAGGGCTGGCAACGGAATTCGTGGTGCTGCCGGGCACTGGCACCGCAGCGCTGCGCACGGCGATCACTATCGTGTCCGCCGCGATCGAGTTCCCGCCATTTGCCGTGTCAGCCGATTTCGATGGCGATGGCAAACGCGACCTTGTGCTGCCTGCGTCCGCGGGTGCCGCGGTGTATCCCGGGCGCGGCGATTTCACGTTCGGCACGCCGACCGAGCTGGTCACTAACGGCGCGCCGCGCGATGGGATCGTCGCGGATCTCGACAACGACGGCCGCAAGGATCTGATCACCGCCAACGGAGAGGGAGGCGTTGTCTCGGTGTTCGTGAATCGCGGAGCGTTCGTCTTCTCGCCGTCCGATCTGCCGCTTTCGCATCAGGCCAACGACGTCACGGTCGCTGACGTCAATCAGGACGGCCGTACCGATCTGCTGGTCGCGGCTGGGCGGACGAACTCGGACTCCGGATTCGGGGAGGGCTTCATCGTCGTGTTTCGCGGCAACGGCAACGGTACGTTCGCTGCGCCAGTCGAGTATCCGGTGGCGGTCGGTCCCGTGCAGATTGTGGTCGGCGACTTCAATCGCGACGGCGTGCTGGACGTCGCCACCGGCAACCGGTCGCCGATTGTGGTGGACGACTGCACGTCCGGATTCAAGACCTGGGACACGGTATCCATTCTGATCGGCCGAACGGGAGGCACGTTCGCGGCGGCCCGGAACTTCTCCATCGGCGACCAGAGCCTGATGAACATTGCCGACCCTCAGGTCGATCGCTACCGCAACATGCTCACGTCGTTGAACACGTCCGATTTGAACGGCGATCACGCGACCGACCTCATTGCTTCGGACGGAGCGATCCTCTTCAACATCGCCGCGGTGACGAACCGGCCGCCGACGGTGAACGCCGGTTCGGACGCCGTGATCCTGAATGACCACACCGTCGTCCTGCGGCCGGCCGCATCGGATCCCGACGAGGACATGCTGACCTACGAGATTCGCGATGAGACCGGATTCCTGGTCAGCACGTATCCGAACGCGTGCCGCCCGGACCTCCATGACGGCGTCAACACCTTCACGGTCACGGTGAACGACGGACACGGCCACACGGCGTCGGACACGGTGGTCTACACCGCCGTGACGACCAACGACGGCATCGGGCAGTTCGCCGATGGACGGGACATCGGACCAGTGGCAGCGGCAGGCAGCGACGCGTTCGATAGCACGACCGGCATCTACACCGTGAAGGGAAGCGGGAGCGATATCTGGGGCACGGCCGACGAGTTCCACTACGTATGGACGCAATGGGACGGCAACTTCGACATCACCGTCCGTGTCGACTCCGTGCAGAACGTGAACGCGTGGACGAAGGCCGGAATCATGATTCGCCAGAATCTCAATCCCGGCAGCGCGCATGCGTCACTCTTTGCGAGCCCGGGCAAAGGCGTGGCGTTCCAGCGCCGGCCGGTCGAGAACGCCATCAGCGTTCACACTGCCGGCCCGAACACGACGGCGCCTGTGTGGTTGAAACTGCAACGCCGCGGTGATGTGATCACCGCCTACCATCGGAAGGCGACCGCCGATGCCTGGTCCGCAATCGGCCAGGAAACGCTGACCGGCCTTTCGCGTGCGCCACTGGTCGGCCTCGCAGTCAGCAGTCATGCCGACGGAAAGGTCGCGACCGGCGTCTTCTCGCGCGTGGAGATTCAGGCGCCGCCTCCACTGACGGGACACGCCATCGGCTCTGGATCCGGCTCGTTCACCACCGATGGCATCGTCTACACGGTGACGGGCCGCGGCGCCGACATCTGGGGCTCCGCCGACGCTTTCTTCTACGTGTCGTTTCAGACCTCGAACAGCATCGCGATTACCGCTCGAGTGCGCAGCATCGACGGGGCGGAGGCGTGGACGAAGGCAGGGGTCATGATTCGCGAGGACCTCACGGCCGGGTCGCGCCATGCGATGGCCGTGATGACGCGGGGCAAGGGTGTGGCCATGCAATACCGGCCCGAGCCTGGCGGCACGAGCCTTCAGGCGGCCAATGTCGCCGGCACCGCGCCGGCCTGGATTCGTCTGTCGGTTTCCAACGGAACAGTCACCTCTTCGTGGTCGACGGATGGAGATCGATGGACTGTTCTTGGAACGGTGCACGTCCCGTTTACGGCGCCGTTCCTGTATGTCGGTCTCCCCGTGACCAGTCATAACGGATCAGCGTCGGCGTCCGCCGTCTTCGACGATGTGCAGATCGGCTCACAATTCTGAACGCGAACGTCATCGCCCGGCCCATGTCCTCGAGGAAGGGAGCGTCAGTGATGCAAGCCGCCAAAAACAGTCGCCCGACGCTCGGGCGGCGGACCAATCTCCGTTCGCTGGTACGAGGCGCGTGCTGCGCGGTGTCGGCGATGGCCGCGGCTGCCGCGATTGGCGGAGTCGTGGAGCGGCTCGCGGCCCAGGGTTCGGCCTCGCCGGCCGTTCGTGTGCATCGCGATTATCAGCTTGGCGGTCGCGTATGGCCGGTCGATCTCAATCGCGACGGGATCAGCGATCTCGTGTCTACCGCGTCGGTCAGCGGCCGAGTCCAGGTGTCGATCGGAAAAGGCGACGGTACGTTCGATCCGCCGGTCGAGTCGAGCTTCGAGGGCATAGTCCTGAATACCGGAGACTTCAACGGTGATCAGCGTCCGGACGTCATCGCATCCCGGCAGACGCTCGGAACCGCCGAGTTCGTCGTGCTGCCCGGTACCGGCACCGCGAAGCTGGGATCCGCCATCGTCATCGCTCCATCGGTGCACATACCGTCAGGGCTCCCCGGGATGATGTTTGCGTTGTCGGCCGATTTCGACGGCGACGCCAACCGTGACCTCGTCATTCCGGGTCCCATGGGTGTGGATATCTATCCGGGGCACGGCGACTTCACGTTCGGCACCCCGATCGGCTTGGTCACGACGGGGCTTCCACTCGACGGCATCGTCGCAGACTTCGACGGCGACGGCCGCAAGGATCTGGTGACCGCGCAGGGCGAGGCGAACACCATCTCGATCTTCATGAACCGCGGCGCGTTTCTGTTTACCGCCTCGGACATGTTCATCCCGCACGATGTCAACGACGTCACTGTGGCGGACGTCGATCGCGACGGCCGGCTCGATCTGATTGCTGCGGCAGGCAGGTTCGACACCGACTCTTCCAGGGGCGTCGGGTCGATGCTGGTGCTACGCGGAAACGGCGACGGCACGTTCGGGTCTCCCGTGGTCTATCCGACCGCAACCGGTGCGTTCCAGATCGTGGCCGGCGACTTCAATCGCGACGGGATGATCGACGTAGCCACCGGGAATCGATCGAGCATCGGCACCGATGACTGCTCGGGGACGCTCAAGACATGGGATAGCGTCACGATTCTCACGGGCCGGCCGGACGGCACGTTCGCGCCGGCCTGGAATTTTTCGGTCGGCGACCAGAGCCTGATGGACGCCACGAATCCGCAAGTCGATCGCTATCGCAACACGCTTTCGTCGTTGAACACTTCCGACCTGAACGGCGACCACGCCACCGATCTGATTGCTTCGTACGGAGCGATTCTTGTCAACGTTCCAGCGGTGGCGAACCGGCCGCCGATGGTCGATGCAGGGCCCGATACGGCGACTTCCGAGGGCGGCACGGTCTTCCGCCCGATCGCCTCCGATCCCGACGATGACGTACTCACGTATGAGGTGAGGGACGCGACCGGAACGGTGTTCTTCAGGTATCCGAACGGCTGCTCGGACTCGCTTTTTCATGAAGGTGACAATCCGTTCACGGTCACGGTGAACGACGGACACGGGCCTGCCGTCTCCGACACCGTCGTCTTTACGAGGGTTGTCCTACATGTCGGCGGTCTGTCCACGGGCACCGACGTCGGCCGTGTCGCTGCGGCCGGCAGCGAGACCTACGACGGCTCGTCCAACTCGTACACGGTCTCTGGCAGCGGCAGCGACATCTGGGGCATCGCCGACGAGTTTCACTACGTCTGGAGCAGGATGGGCGGCGACTTTACGATCACCACGCGTGTTGATGCGATCCAGAACGTCAACGCGTGGACGAAAGCGGGCCTGATGATCCGCGACACGCTCGACGCCGGCAGCGCACACGCATCGGTGTTCGCGACGCCGGGAAAGGGCATCGCGTTTCAGCGGCGTCCGGCGCAGGCCGGCCCGAGTGTGCATACCGCCGGCCCCGTGACAACGGCGCCGGTGTGGCTGCAACTCCAGCGCACCGGCGACGTCATTACGGCCTATTCGCGGAAGACGACGACGGATCCGTGGATCAAGATTGGCGTCGAGACCATCGCCGGGTTGGCGGCCGTACCGTTCGTCGGCATCGCGGTGACAAGTCATGCTGACGGCAAAGTGGCAAGCGCGTCCTTCTCAGGTCTGCAGGTCGACGTGCCGTCGTTCACAGGACACGTCATCGGCGCCGGGTCGGGTTCGTTTACGAAGTCCGCCTCCGTGGTGTCGGTAGACGGCCGAGGCGCTGACATCTGGGGCACTGCTGACGCGTTCTTCTACGTGGCAACGAAGCGGCAGCGCGGCCTGACGATCACGGCGCGCGTCCGCAGCATCACGCCGACCGATGCGTGGTCGAAGGCCGGGGTGATGATTCGCGAGAATCTCACCGCCGGATCCCGACAGGTGATGACGGTCCTCACGCCGGGAAAAGGCGTCGCCGTGCAGTACCGTCCAGCGCCCGGGGCGTCGAGTATTCAGGCGGCCAACGTCGCAGGCGCGGCGCCCGCGTGGGTTCGGCTCTCGCTGGACAGCGTCGCCGCGGGCAACTTCACCGCGTCGTGGTCGATCAACGGTTTCTCCTGGACGGTGCTAGGGACCGTGCACGTGCCCTTTGCAGGCAGCGAGTTTTACATCGGTCTGCCGGTAACCAGCCACAATGCGGCTTCGTCCGTGTCAGCGGTGTTTGACGCCATCGCTGTGACCGGAGCGTTCTAGACACAGCGTCGGCGGTCGAGACTTGACGCCGCCAGCCGGGGCCGCTTCAGCCCGGCGATCGGCCCGACCAAGTTGGCGATCGCGGTGTCTAATGGACCAGCGCGTCGCCCATGTGGCGATTGAGACGGAGGGTCTTATGAAGCTCGCCATGATGTGTGTCGGCCTTCTTGCCGTCGCCGGACCTGTCGCGGCGCAACCGCCGCAGCACATCGTCGGCGACCGCATCTCCGGCACGATGCAGACGGACGGTGCGACGCGTGTGGTGACCGACACCGCGACGTTGACCTTCCAGAATCGCGACGGCGGTCCCGTCTATACCATCGATTTCACCGTGCGCCATCGGGCGCAGGAACCGGTCGCGTCGCCAGGCGTGGTGGACATGGTGGTGACGCAACATCCTGTCGACGACGATTCGCCGCAGATGGTGTTGCGAGTGGATGGCGAAACTGTGTCGACTGTCGCGCGTCTCCGCGCCAAGCGGTCGGTGGTCGCGACCATCTCGCTCGACGAATTCGATCGCCTCACACGTGCCGGCGTCGTGGTCGACAGCGCGTTCGACACCGAGCTGGAGCTTGGACCAGGGCAGATCCGCATGCTTCGCTACACGGCCGATCGCTGGCTCGGACGCGTCCGCTAGATCGGTCGCTCCACGAAACGCACGCAAACGCACGACACGCGGGTGAATCGCGGTAGTGTTACGCGCAAGGAGCCTGACCATGCGCGCTGCACGACTCGCGTTCGCCTCGCTTCCGGCCTTCGGGCTGTTGCTGCCGGCACAGGAGACCGCTCGTCCTCCGGGCGCCTACATGAGCGCGGCCGACATCAGCAGGGGACTCTCGACTGCCGTCGCCACCGACGCCGCAGCCGGTGCGGCCGTCACCGTGGCGCCGGGCATCATGGTCCGCCGCCGCAGCAGTGGCGGCGAAACTCAATACGCGATCGTCCATCCCTTCAGCGCCGAGACCTACTACATCGTCGATGGCGCGGGATCGCTCGTGACTGGTGGTGTGCTCGACCCGCCGGCCGCTGTGCCGGCAGATCCTGATGTGGTCCGAAGCAAGTCCATCAAGAACGGGGTGACGCACAAAGTCGCAAAGGGCGACGTCATCGTCGTGCCGCCGGGCACTCCCCACTGGTTCAACGCGATAGACAGCACGATCACGTATCTCGAGAGCCGCGTCCGCGTGAAGTGAATCAGTCGAGGTGAGCCGGCGGCGCAGCCGATGTCGCATTCCAGCGATGAAGGGGTTGACGCCTATGCCTGCCGTTCATCGCTGGGTCACGTTCGCCGTGGTGCTGCTGTCGGCTGGATGCTCGAGCCTCCTTGGCTCGGAAGCCGGGTTGCCCGTGCCGAAGGATCCAGGAACGATCGTCGTCTTCGTCCGCGATTCAGCAGGCAACCCGATTGCGAACGTCGAGGTTCAGGTCCACGACATCCCGAACAGTGTCGGGACGACCTATAGCATCGGTCAGCAAACGAACCGCGACGGCGTTGTCGAAATCGCCTACATTCCGGCCGGCTCGAGGAGGGTCGAGGTGAAGCCGACGCCAGGTTTCCACGCGGCGGCCGATTCCCTGATCAAATCGATCGATGTGATCAAGGGCGCAGCCGTGTCGGTCAGCTTTGTTCTCGCCAGGGACTAGGGACTGGGGACCAGGGACTGGGGACTAGCCTCTAGCCCCCGCCCTAAGCCCCAAGCCCTAAGCCCTATTTATTTCTCCGAGATGGGCTCCATCCCGATGCGCTGTGCGAGGGTGTTGAACCGCGGCAGGTACGTGCCGAGCACACGCTGGAGCCGGTCGGTCTCGGCCTTCAGCTCCTTCTGCAGATCTTCGAAGATCGGTTCGGCGTTGCCGATCGGCCGTCCTTCGCCGGTGTTGACGACGCGCAGCAGCGACGCGAGGCGATTGTTGGTCTTGATCGGGAAGTTCAGCGGATCCTGATTGCTCTGGTTTCGCACCTGGTAGACGTCTTCCTCGACCGCGCTCAACTCCTTCGTGAACTGCTCGGCGATCGCCTTCGCATCCGCGCTGTTGTTCTTGTCGGTGCGATCCTTGAGCTGCGTCTTGATGCGCCGGATCTGAATGATGGCCTCGTTCGCCTCGTTCACCTTGTCGCGAATCCGGCTCGCGAGATCGAACTGCGCCTTCATGTCGGCGTCGCTGATCGTGTAGAGCGGATGCTTCTTCACCGTAATCGGCTGGGTGAACACCTGGCCGTCGACCGTCAGCCGCGCCTGGTAATTTCCCGGCAGCGCCAGCGGTCCGTTCGTCGTCGCTCCCCAGAGCACCATGCCCTGGAACGGCGTGACGGGCGCGTATTGCAGATCCCACGTGAAGTGCTGAACGCCGATCGCCATGGGCGCCGTCGGGATCCGCCCGCGACCGCCGCCTTCCTCGTCGTCTGCCGGCGGATCTGCGTCGGCTGGAGTGCCCGGGGCTGTCGCACCCGGCACTGCGGCACTTGGCACTGCGGCACCTGGCACCGTGGCGCCCGGAGTCGTGCCTCGACCGCGGCCGCCGCGGCCTTCTGTCGGCGCGGCGCCATTGAATGTCCGCACCACCTGTCCCTGCGCGTCGAGAATGTCCAGCGTCATTTTCTGGGGTGTCGACTTCAGCCAGTAGGTGATCTTCGCCGGGTACGCGGATCGCGTGGCATCGGCCGGCTTGAAGAGGTACGCCGTCGCCGCGCTCGTGACCGGCGCGCCGTACTGTCGCAGCGGTGCCACGTCGTCGAGAATGTAGAAGCCGCGGCCGTGGGTCGCGATCGCGACGTCGCTCGCCTCAACCCAGATATCGTGCACCGGCGTGTCCGGCAGCCCGTTCTTGAGCGGCTGCCAGTGATCGCCGTCGTCGAGCGACACATAGAAGCCGTGCTGGGTGCCTGCGTAAAGCAGCCCCTTGCGGACGGGATCCTCGCGCACGACGTGTGTGTAGTCGTTGGCGGGAATGCCGGTCACGATTTTCGTCCACGTGCGGCCGAAGTCGTGCGTCCGGAACAGGTACGGCGAGAAATCCTCGAGCAGCGGTTTCTTGACGGCGATGTACGCAGTCCCCGGATCGGTGGACGACGCATCGATCTGGCTGACGCGCCCGAAATCGGGCATGTCCTTCGGCGTGATGTTCGTCCAGTTCTTGCCGCCGTCACGCGTAATGTGCACCAGGCCGTCGTCGGATCCGGCCCAGATGATGTTCACGTCGGTCTTGCCGGGCGCGAGCGAGAAGACGGTCGCGTAGATCTCCGGGCTGTTCATGTCGTGCGTGATCGGGCCGCCCGAGTCCTGCATCGTCTTGGGGTCGTGACGCGTGAGGTCGTCGCTGATCTTCTCCCACGTCTGTCCCTGGTTCGTCGTCTTCCACACGTGCTGCGACGACGTGTAGAGGATGTTCGGATCCACCGGGGAGAAGACGATCGGGAACGTCCACTGCCATCGCTCGACGACCGATGCCGAGTTCTCGCCCGAGAAAAAACGCGGGTAGGGGTTCACCTCGCGCAGCTCGCCCGTGCGGCGATTCATTCTCGTGATGAAGCTGCCGTTGTTCGCTCCCGAGAAGAAGACGTCGGTGTCCTTCGGGTCCGGCGCGATGTAGCCGTCCTCGTTGCCTCCGACCTCGTAGAACGGATCGACGCGGCGCTGGCCTCCGCGGCCGGCCATGCCGTTGGTGCTCGGCACGCACATCGTGCTGTTGTCCTGCTGGGCGCCGCACAGGTGATAGGGCACGTGTTTGGTCGTGATCACGTGATAGAACTGCTCGGTCGGGAATTCCTGGCCCGACCAGGTCCGCTGCTGACCGGCGCCGACATTGAAGGTCACCGTGCCGCCGCCGTCGTTGCCGAGCACGAGGTGCTGCGGGTCGTCGGGATCGATCCAGATGTCGTGGTGATCGCCGTGGGTCCCGTTGCCCATGTTCTGGAACGTCTTGCCGCCGTCGACCGAGCGGAACGCGCTCGTGTTCAGCGCGTAGACGATGTCCTTGTTCTGGTGATCGGCGAAGACGTGCGTGTAGTAGAAGGCGCGCTGCCGGATGTTGCGGCCGGTGTTGATCATCTTCCAGGTCGCGCCCGCGTCGTCTGACATCAGCAGGCCGCCGTTCTCGTTCTCGACGAGCGCGTAGACGCGGTTGGAATCAGCGGCCGTGAGCGCGATCCCGATCTTGCCGATCATGCCGGTCGGCATGCCGGGGTTGCGGGTAATCTCCCGCCAGGTTTCGCCGCCGTCAGTCGACTTGAAGAATCCGCTGCCCGGGCCGCCGCTCGACATCTGGTACTCGATCCGGTACGCCTCCCAGAGCGCGGCATACATGACGCTGGGATTCCTGCGATCGATCGCGACGTCGACGGCGCCGGTCTTGCCGTTGCGGAACAGCACCTTCTTCCAGGTCTTGCCGCCGTCCGTCGTCTTGAACACGCCGCGCTCGTCGCTGTCCTTGCCATAGCGGCCGAAGTCGGCGACGAACACGATGTCAGGATTGGTCGGGTGGATCCGAATCTTGGAGATCGCGTCGGTATCCTTGAACCCGATGTTCGTCCAGGTCTTGCCGGCGTCAGTCGATTTGTAGACGCCGTCGCCGGCCATGATGTTGCCGCGGATGCACGCCTCGCCCATCCCGATGTAGACGATGTCGGGATTCGATTCGGAGACGGCGACGGCGCCGACCGACGAACTGGTGATGAGACCATCGGTGACGGGCGCCCATTTCGCGCCGCCGTCGGTCGTCTTCCAGAGTCCGCCTCCGACCGCGCCGAAGTAGGCCTCCCTGGGCCGGCCCTTCACGCCCGACACCGCAATCGAGCGGCCTCCGCGGTCGGGTCCGACGCTCCGCCATTTGAAAGCCGTCACCAGCGCCGGGTCGAGTGCGCCGTCCGTGGCCGGCGTCTGCGCCGCGAGTCCGGGCCGGGCGCCGACATTCCATCCGGCCGTTAACACCAGAATAGCGGCACCGACAAGGAACGAGCGAACTCTGGAAAAGCCGATCATGACGCGCAGCCTCCTCGGGAAAGAAGCGAGTCTAGCACCGCCGGCCAGCCGGTTAATCGTGACAATAGGTGACGTACACTCTGTCGTCATGTTTTGTCCGCAATGCGAAGAGGAATACGCATGGGACGTGATGGTCTGTCCCGTGTGCGATGTCGACACGGTCGACGAACTCCCGCGGTTGGGGCCTGCGCCGGCGCCGGATGCCGAGCTGACCTGCGTGTTCGCCACTGGCGACATGGGGCTGATCGCGGTCGCGAAGTCGCTGCTCGAGGGGGAGAAGATCGATTACTTCGTACGCGGCGAAGGCCTTCAGGATCTGTTCGGTCTGGGCCGCGCCACCAGCTACAGCTTCGCCATGGGGCCAGCGGAGTTCTGGGTCCGCGCGGAAGACGCAGACGACGTCAGGGTTTTGCTGCAGGATCTGATCGCCGCGAGCGAAAATCGACCGTGAATCGATGAAACGCGTAAAGCTCATCCTCAGGGTACTGCAGTGCTGATCGCGTCGGCGCGGTGGTGTACCGGAGAAAACCGGCGAGATCGCAACGATCGTTGAGGCCACTTCTCTGCGCTCTTTGCGTTCACTTCGGTTTTTTCTGTACCGTTGGCCTGCATGGCAGCCCACTCGCGCTACTCTCACCCGATTCTTTACGGCACTCTCGTCGTCGGCACGCTCGACCTGGTGGACGCGGTGGTGTTCTTCGGCGTGCGAAACGGCGTTCCGCCGCTTCGCATCTTTCAGAGCATCGCCGCGGGCGTACTCGGCCGCAACTCGCCGCGGATGGGGTGGCACAGCGGTGGCCTCGGCATTCTCCTGCACTACTTCATCGCTTTTCTCATCGTCTCGATCTTCTACGCCGTGAGCCGCGGCGTGCCGGCGTTGCGACGTCATACGCTGACCGTCGGCATCCTCTACGGCGTGGCCGCCTACTTCGTGATGAACTACGCCGTGATTCCGCTGTCGGCCACCACCCGCGGGCCGTTCGTGCTGCCCGTCTTCATCAACGGCATCCTGATCCACGCGTTCGGCGTCGGATTGCCGAGCGCCTGGTTCGCGCGCGACTGATAGTCGGTCGCCTTCCCGGTCGCCGAGTTTTCCAGATGAGCCGGTCTCTGAAGGGCCGGTGACAAAAGGGTGACAAAACGCTTGCGCTCATCTGCTCTAATCGAGAAATGAGCAAATCTATTGGATTCGTTGTATTTATTTGTACCGCAGTCACGTTGGCAGCCGCTCAGAACGGTGCGACCGTCGAGATGAAAAACGGGCAAGGACAGTCGGTCGGTACGGCGACGCTCTCTCCCGCCAAGGACGGCGGCGTGTCGGTTGCGCTCGACCTGAAGAACCTCACGCCCGGACGCCACGCGCTGCACTTTCACCAGACGGCTAGTTGTGAAGGACCTGCGTTCACGTCGGCGGGTGGGCACTACAATCCGGAGAACAAGAAGCACGGCCTCCAGAACCCCGAGGGCCCGCACGCAGGCGACATGAACAACTTCACTGTGCTCAAGGACGGCACCGCCAAGACGACGGTCGTCGCGCCGCACATGAAGATGGGCGTCGCCGCTGCGCTCGTGGTGCATGCGGGTGTCGACGATCTCAAGACCGATCCGGCCGGCAACGCGGGCGACCGCGTCGCCTGCGGCGTCGTCAGCCAGTAGACCGGTGCGGTGAAGCGAGAAGCCCTGAATGCGCTGTTGATTGCGCTGGGGATTCTCGCCGCCGCGTTCGGGCTCAAGGGCTTTCTCTTTTCCAGCAACTTCATCGACGGCGGCGTCACGGGTGTGTCGATGCTGCTGTCGAAGGTGACGCCGGCGCCGCTCGCGGTGTGGCTGCCGCTGGTGAACGCTCCGTTCGTCGCCCTCGGGTACCGGCATCTGGGCGGCGCGCACGCATTCCGCAGCGCGCTGGCGATTGCCGGCCTGTCTACCGCGCTCGCCACGATTCACTTTCCTGATGTCACGCCGGACCCGCTGCTGACGGCGGTGTTCGGCGGCTTCTTCATCGGCGCGGGCATCGGGCTGGCCGTGCGTGGCGGCGCCGTGCTCGACGGCACCGAGATCGCCGCGCTCCTGATCAGCAAGCGCAGCCATCTGCTGAAAGTCGGCGACGTAATCCTCGCGTTCAACGTCGTCCTCTTTCTCGTGGCGATGTCGCTGCTTGGCATCGAGCCCGCGCTGTATTCGATTCTCACGTACGTCGCGGCGGCCAGGACGCTGGACTTCGTGATCTACGGTCTCGAGGAATACACGGCGATCACGATCGTGTCATCGCGCAGCGCTCAAATCCGCGAGCGCATCGTCGGCGAGCTGGAGCGCGGGGTGACGGTCTACAGGGGCTATGGCGGCCTGACGGGGGCGGAGCAGGAAATTCTCTATTGCGTGGTCACGCGCCTCGAAATCGGGAAGGTCAAGACCATCGTCCGGTCCGTCGATCCCCACGCATTCGTCGTCTCCCATCCGCTGGCCGACGCGGAAGGCGGCGTGGTCAAACGATCGGCGATCCACTGACCGTCACACGCGCTTCTCGATCCGGCGATCGGGAATGAGCCACATCATCGCGACGGACACGTAGATGGCGTCGGCAATCAGCTGGTGGACGAACGCCATGGGGATCGCGATGAGATAGAGCACCGCCGACGCCTTTCCCTTCAGATCGTTGCCGATGGCGTCGGCGAGGCGTGGATTCCCCGCGCGAAGCAGCCGGCCCTCGAGGATCAGGAACGCGATGCCGGCCATCAGCAGCACTGCACCGTACATCGCGGTGGGGAGCGCCGCGAAATGGTTCTCTCCCATCCAGCCGGTGACGAACGGCACGAGCGACAGCCAGAACAGCAGGTGCAGGTTGGCCCACAAAGAGGCGCCGTTGACGCGATCGATCACGTGCATCAGGTGGTGGTGGTTGTTCCAGTAGATGCCGAGGAACACGTAGCTCAGGACGTAGGTGAGGAAGCCCGGGAGCAGCGGCACGAACGCCTCCAGATCTCCTCCGTGCGGCGCCTTCAGTTCGAGCACCATGATGGTGATGATCACGGCGAAGACGCCGTCGCTGAATGCTTCGAGCCGGCCTTTGCTCATGGACCACACTATAGCCGGAGGCCGATGATTCGCGCCGCTGCAGCCCGGTCGCACCGAGACGGAATCCGCGCTGGACTCCAGGCCCGCTTCGGCATCAAATGATCCGGTGATGTCCAGCGGTTTGTCGATTGCGCTGGCGGCGGCCGATGATGCGTCCTCCGTCGCGGCGCTCCGCAATGCCGTCGCCTCTGCGCTGACGAAGCGTCACGGCCTGGGTCACTGGTCGTCGATGTCCAGCGACAAGGGGATCCGCTCCAGCATGAAACGCTCGTCCATCTACGTCGCGCGGGAGGGCACGCTCGTTGTGGCCACGTTCGAGCTCGCCACGAAGAAACCGTGGGCGATCGATCGGAGGTACTTCACCGACGTGAAGCGGCCGCTCTACCTGCTCGGCATGGCGGTGGATCCGGAACGCCAGCGAATGGGCATCGGCCGGCAGTGTATTGCTCACGCCGTCGAGGCCTGCAGGATGTGGCCCGCTGACGCGCTGTGCCTCGATGCGTACGACGCTGATGCGGGCGCCGGCGCCTTTTATCGCAAGTGCGGCTTCACCGAAGTCGGGCGCGCCACGTACAGGAACACGCCGCTGATCTACTTCGAGTGGCTGATGTAGCGCGATGTAGTATCTTTCTCCGGCTACTATCAGTTTCCGGAGTTGATCATGAAACTCGTCCGCGTCGTTGCCCTCTTAGGAGTCCTCGCCCTCACCTTCAGCGTGCAGTCGCTGGTCGGCCGCTCGGAACAGGCGCCCGCAGGAGACGCGGCGGCGAAGGGGCCTTTCGATTCGCTGCACTTCCGGCCGATCGGCCCGGCCTCGATGTCGGGACGCATCACCGACCTCGCCGTCTACGAAGCCAACCCGTCGATTTTTTATGTCGGCACGGCGCACGGCGGACTCTGGAAAACCACGAACGCCGGGACGACCTTCGAAGCGCAGTTCCAGGACGAAGGGTTGATCTCCATCGGCGACGTGACGGTGTCTCAAAGCAATCCCGACCTCGTGTGGGTCGGCACCGGCGAGTCCAACAACCGGCAGAGCACCAGCTGGGGTGACGGCGTCTACAAGTCCACCGACGGCGGGAAGACCTTCACCAACATGGGGCTGAAGACGTCTCGTTTCATCAACCGGATCATCATCGACCCGCGCAACAACGACGTGGTGCTCGTGGCGTCGACCGGAAGCCTGTTCGGCCCCGGCGGAGAGCGCGGCATCTACAAGACCACCGACGCCGGCAAGACCTGGAAGCAGACGCTGAAGGTGGACGACGACACGGGCGCGAACGATCTGGTGATGGATTCGACCGACAACAAGATCCTGTACGCCTCGATGTACCAGCGACGCCGAACCGCGTGCTGCATGAACGGCGGCGGCCCCGGGAGCGGCGTCTGGAAGTCGATCGACGGCGGTGACACCTGGAAAAAGCTGACCGAGGGATTGCCGAACGAACCGATGGGACGCATCGGCCTCGACGTGAACCGCCGGCGGCCGAACGTGCTCTACGCCACGGTGGAGGGGCAGTCGCCGCTGCCGGACGCTCGCGGTGGCGCGGCGACGCCGAATCCTGACGAAGCCCCGCAAGGCGGCGGCCGCGGCGCGACCGTCGCCGTCGGAGTCGACAAGACCCCGACCGGCCTCTACCGATCGGACGACGCCGGCGCGACGTGGCGCAAGGTGAACAACGAAAACGCGCGCCCGATGTACTTCAGCCAGATCCGCATCGATCCGAACGATCCCGAAACGATCCTCTATGCCGGCGTCAAGCTGCACAAGTCGACCGACGGCGGCAAGACGGTCACGCTCAACGCCACACAGACGATTCACGACGACGTGCACGCCATCTGGATCGATCCGGCGAACTCGAATCACGTCATCATCGGCAACGACGGCGGCGTGGCGATCAGCTGGGACATGACGAAGACCTGGAACTTCGTCCACAACATCCCGGTCGGCCTCTTCTACCACGTCAGCTACGACATGGCGACGCCTTACAACATCTGCGGCGGCATGCAGGACAACTACAGCTGGTGCGGCCCGAGCGCCGTGCGCGGCGCGGTCGGCATCGCCGGGTTCAACTGGGCGACGATGCAGGGCGGCGACGGCTTCGTCGCGCTGCAGGACCCGACCGACTATCGCATCGCGTACTCCGAGTCGCAGGACGGCAACATGGTCCGCATCGATCGCGTGACCGGCGAGACGATCACGATCCGCCCGCAGCCGAACGCCGGCGAGCCGCC
This sequence comes from Vicinamibacterales bacterium, assembly GCA_035693505.1. Classification (GTDB taxonomy): domain Bacteria; phylum Acidobacteriota; class Vicinamibacteria; order Vicinamibacterales; family CAVVIG01; genus CAVQFC01. The sequence goes on along the minus strand of DASSGK010000129.1, from coordinate 9,255 downwards.
GCTGCGCTGGAACTGGGACACGCCGCTCATCCTGTCCCCGAGCGATCCGAAGGTGGTTTATGCGGCCGCCAACAAAGTGTTTCGTTCGGCCAACCGCGGCCTCAACTGGGAGACCGCGGGCAGCGATCTCACCGGGAACGACGACCGCGAACAGATCGTGACGATGGGCGTGAAGGGGAGCGACATCCGGATCGCCAAGGACGACGGCATCCAGGCGTGGCCGACCATCATCTCGCTCGCAGAATCGCCCAAGCACGCGGGTGTGACATACGCCGGCACCGACAACGGCCACCTCCAGGTCTCGCGCGACGGCGGCCGCTCGTGGACCGACGTCGCCGACAAGATTCCCGGTTTGCCCAAGGGGATCTGGGTCTCCGAGGTCGTTCCGTCGCGATTCGACGAGGGCACGGTCTACGCGACGTTCGACGGCCACCGTCAGAACGATTTCGAGACCTACATCTACGTGAGCCACGACTTCGGCAACAGCTGGCAGTCGGCGTCCGCGAACCTGAAAGGCGAGGTCATCAAGACGATGACCGAGGATCTGAAGAACCCCGACGTGCTGTACGCGGGAGCGGAGACCGGGTTGTTCGTGTCGATCGATCGCGCGAAGAGCTGGACGCGTGTGCGCGCGAACCTGCCGACGGTGCGCATCGACGAGATCACGCTGCATCCGCGCGACAACGCCATGATCCTCGCGACGCACGGCCGCGCGATCTGGATCCTCGATCACCTCGAGCCGATCCAGGAGTACGCCGCCGCGCAAGCCGCCGCGTCGGACGCGAAGATGTTCACGCCGCCGCCGTACGCGATGTTCCGGAGACCGGCGCGCGATCGCAACTACGAGTTCTGGGGCGACCAGACCTTCTTCGGCGAGAACCCGCCAGGGGCCGCCATCGTCTCGTGGCTGAACAAGAAACAGGTCGGCGAAGTGAAGCTGAAGATCACGGACGCCGCGGGACGCGAGGTCCGCGAGATCTCCGGAACGCCGCTCGCGAACAGCAACAAGGCGGGAATTCAGTCCGCTTGCTGGGATCTGCGCGTGCAGCCGAATCCTGCACCGCCGCCGGCGGAGGGTAGGGCAGGACGGGCGGGAGGGGCGGGAAGGGCAGGAGAGGCGGGACAGGCAGGAAGGGCAGGACAGGCGGGACGGGCCGGGACGGAGAGCGCGCCGGAGCCGCCGGCGACGAGTCCGTTCGGCGCCGGATGCCCCGTCGTCAATCCCACCGGTGGCGGCGGAGGATTCGGCGGTGGTCCGAACCTGAACGGTCCGTACGTGATCGGCGGCGTCTACACCGTGTCGCTCATCGTCGACGGCAAGACCATCGACAGTAAACCGGTCCGCGTCAACGAGGATCCCGAGGTCATCCTGACCGCGGTCGAGCGCAAGCGCATGTTCGATCAGGCGATGGAGATTCACGCGCTCCAGCCCCGGCTCATTGAAGCATCGACCGCGCACGCGGCACTCACGCGTCAGCTGGCCGACGCGACGACGGCCGTTGCCGCGAAGAGCGACGTTCCGGCCGACGTGAAAGCGTCGCTCGAGGCGCTGACGAAAGAAGTCGCCGGCCTCGCGCCGAGGATCGCCGCGCCCGCGGGCGGCCGCGGCGGCGGCGGTGGCGGCGGACGCGGTCAGAACGAGAGCCTGCAGGCGAAGCTCGGTCAGGCGAAGAACGGTCTGATGGCCGGCATGTCGGTCGCGGATCCAACCGTGCGCGCGTACACCGAAGTGAAAGCGCAAACACCTCGCGCGATCACCGATCTCAACGCGGCGATCGCGAAGGCGGCGACGCTCAGTGCGACGTTGGCGAAATACAACGTCACGCTCACGGCGCCGGCGCCGGTGAAGATGCCGGAGTCCGCGCCGCCGGCTAAGCGCGCCGCGCGTCAGTAGATCGCGGCAGACGCCGGTGATCGTTCGCGCAGTTTCATGCAGACCTGTTCGCTGCGCAGAATAGTCACTTAAAGTCTGCTATAGTCAAAGATGGATATGGCCACCTGCTCGCGATGCGGGGGGGAATCATTTTCTGCGGGCGCGTTGATTTCGGCAGTGCGCACATCGTTTCGCCCGCAGGAATCGAAATTCCTGACGCTCGAAACCGGCGACGTGATGACGAAGGCGATGATGTGCCGCAACTGCGGCGTGATCGAGATCATCGGCGACGTCAACAAGCTGCGGCGTCTCACGAGCGAGCCCGACGGAAAGACCGACCAGTTCGCCGACGCGGACGCGATATCGGACTACTCCAAGGCATCCAACGAATAACGACACCGGTTCCGGCGCTTGCGTCCCGCGGCGCCACGCGCGATAATCGAGAGCGACATGTTCCTGGCGGCAACCACCCTCGTCCTTATCAGCGTCGGCATTAACCTGCCGACGACCGCGGGGTGATCTAGCCAGAAGCGAACCAGTTTCCGAGTATCGACCAAAGGCCATCACCCATCCGGTGATGGCCTTTTTGCTTTTGGGGGGAACGATGAAAGCCGGGAGAGTGGAACCACGACCGCGTCCGACTTACACACACTGGCCCGCGGCGCACCCGCCGGGCCGTGCGACGAGTGGGCCGCTGCCTCGCACGCCGAACTGGGCGGAGGTGACGCATCAGGAGGAAAATCAGGCCGGACACAGCCTCGAGGAACCAGGATATGGCCATGGCGTGTGAAGATATGGCCGCATGCATCGTCTGCTGATCCTTTCCCGTCGCGCGTCCGACTATCACGCCTTTGTCGAGGCCGCGCAGCTTCCGGATCTCATCATCACGTCGACTCCAGACCCCTCGGGTACGGCGGCGGACGGAGCGACCTTCGATCTCGCGTTCGGTGAGCCGGCGCTCTTGCGCCAGGCGCTGCCGTCGTTGCCCGGACTCTCCTGGGTGCAATCGACCTGGGCCGGCGTCGAACCGCTGCTGGATCCCGCGCTCCGTCGCGACTACATCCTGACCAACGCACGAGGCGTCTTCGGTCCGCAGATGTCCGAGTACGTGTTTGCGTATCTCCTGGCGCGCGAGCGAAAGCTGTTCGAGAAGCAGTCGTCGCAAGCCGCGCACCGCTGGGATCCGGAACCGCCCACACGTCTTCGCGGCAAGCAGCTCGGGCTGCTCGGCGTCGGCACCATCGGCGCGGCTATCGCCAGCACGGCAAAACATTTCGGCATGCGCGTCAAGGGTTACACGCGCGTGAGTGAGGACAGCGCCGACGTCGATCAGTATTTTCACGGGTCGCTCCCCGACGTGGCGCCGGCGTTCTGCGCGGATCTCGACTATCTCGTGTGCGTGATGCCGGATACGAAGGCGACGCGCCACATGGTCGACGAGACGCTGCTGCGAGCGCTGCCGCCGCGGGCGGTGTTCGTCAATCCGGGTCGCGGCGGCGCCGTGGACGAGGCTGCGCTCGCCGACGCGCTGCAGCACGGTCGTCTCGCGGGTGCGATACTCGACGTCTTCGAGACCGAGCCGCTGCCTGCCGACCATGTCTTCTGGCGGCTGCCGAATCTACTGATTACGTCTCACACGGCCGCGTTGAGCGCGCCCGCCGACATCGCCCCGATCTTCATCGAGAACTATCGCCGGCTGCTGCGCGGCGAGCCGCTGCTGTACCGCGTCGACTTCAACCTGGAATACTGACCATGCCGTACGTGACGAGTGACGCGACTCAGATCTACTGGGAAGAAGCGACGCCCCCGGTCGCAGGCGATCGGCGCGAACCGCTCCTGCTGATCATGGGACTGGGCGCGACGCTCGAATGGTGGCAGCGGCTGATTCCGGTCCTCACGCCCCGCTATCGGACGATCGTCTATGACAATCGCGGCGTCGGCCGCAGCGATGTACCGCCCGGACCATATTCGATCCCGCAAATGGCCGAGGACGCGGTGGCGGTGATGGACGCGGCCGGCCTCGAGACGGCACACGTGTTCGGCGCGTCGATGGGCGGCATGATCGCGCAGGAGCTCGCGTTGCACCATCCTTCGAGAGTCCGTTCGCTGATTCTCGGCTGCACCGCGTGCGGCGGTGAGCACGTCGTGCCGGCCAGCCGCGAGGTCGGCATCGCGCTCGGGGCGCGAAAGACGATGTCACGAGAACAGGCGATGTGGACGATGGCGCCGTACATCTTTGACGCGGGCACGCCGAGGGAACGGGTCGCCGAGGACATCGCCGTCCGTTTGCGCGCGACCGTCAGCAACGACGGCTATTTCGCGCAGCTGGCGGCGGTTCGCGCGTGGGAAGGCTCGCACGATCGTCTCGCCAGCCTCACGATGCCGACGCTGGTGATCCACGGCGAGACCGATCAGCTCGTCCCCGTGGACAACGGACGAATCATCGCGCGTGCCATCCCGCACGCCCGTCTCGTCACGATCCCGCACGCGAGCCACATCTTTTTCACCGACCAGCTCGAAGCGGCCAGCCAGGCCGTGCTGGAGTTTCTCGCGGCGCCGGCGGCGGCTTGATGTAAGGTTGCGGATCAACATTCTGGAGGACGCATGCTGAACAACAAATGGTTCGTGCTCGCCGGATCGACGTTCATTTTTCTCGCCGGCCTGTGTGCGGGCAGCCTGCTCCAGTCCGGCATCGCGCACGCGCAGGCCTCCAAGCACGTGTTCGAGCTCCGGACCTACACTGCTCCCGAAGGCAAGCTGGGCGAGCTTCATGCCCGCTTCCGCGATCACACGATTCGCATCTTCAACAAGCACGGCATGAAGAGCGTGATCTATCTCGCGCCGCAGGACGCGCCCGACTCGGCGAACACGCTGATCTATCTGCTCGAGCATCCGAGCCGCGAAGCCGCGAAGAAGGCGTGGGCCGATTTTCAGGCCGATCCGGAATGGGTCAAGGTGTCCGCCGACTCGCAGGTCAACGGACGCATCGTCAGCAAGGTCGTGTCGGTGTTCGCGGATCCCACCGATTACTCGCCGATGAAGTAGGAGTGGAGAGATGACACGCATCGCGGTACTTCTGGGGCTGGGCCTCCTGCTCGTGGGATCGAGCTATGCGCAGCAGAACCCGCCGCTCTTCACCGGGAAGTCGGCGGTGATGGACGGGAAGGATCTGAGCGCGGCGCGCCGCAGCTTCGAGCCGGGCGCGCGGACGTACTGGCACAGTCACGACCACGGTCAGCTGCTGCTGGTCGAGGACGGGCGCATGCGGACGCAGAAGAAGGGCGGTCCCGTGAAGGAGCTCGGCAAAGGCGAGAGCGACTACGCGGGCCCGAACGTCGTGCACTGGCACGGCGCGGTGCCCGGCCAGCCGCTCGTCCAGATCAACGTCGGCTTCGGCGGCGAGACGAAGTGGATGGCGGAAGTCACCGACGCCGAGTACAACGGGCGGTGATCGCCTTCGATTCGCAGGGCTGACGCCCTGCGCCACTGGTGCGATTTGTGGCGCACGGCTTTAGCCGTGCGTCGCGCCAACCCTTGGGCGCGGGGACCCGTCTAAGACCGCGTGACCCTCGTCTTCAAGGACATCCGTTTTGCCGTCCGCGGACTCGTCCGCAGCCCGCTCTTCTCGATCGTCGCGATCCTGTCGCTGGCGCTCGGCATCGGCGCGAACACCGCGATCTTCACGCTGATCGATCAGATCCTCCTGCGAAAGCTTCCGGTCCGGGCGCCGGACGAGCTGGTGATGCTCTACCAGCAGGGCCCGCACAACGGCAGCAACATGGGCCTGCGGATGCACTCCTATCCGATTTACCAGGAGTACCAGCAGCGCGCCGAGCCGCTCGCCGAGGTCATCTGCCGCAGGCTCACCGAGGCGTCGGTGAGCATCGACAATCAGACCGAGCGCCTCGACGCCGAGATGGTCTCCGGCAACTTCTTCTCGATGCTCGGAGTGCATCCGGCCGCGGGCCGTGTGTTTAGTTCGGAGGAAGACGACCGGACGTTCCTCGGTCATCCCGTGGTGGTGCTCAGCTACGACTACTGGATCCGCCGCTTCGCCGGCGATCGGTCCGTGGTCGGCAAGAAGATTCTCGTCAACAGCTACCCGATGACGATTGTCGGCGTATCGGCGGCCGGCTTCGCCGGCATCGATCCGGCGCGCTCGCCGCAGATTCGTGTGCCGATCCAGATGAAGCCGGTGATGACGCCCGCCTGGGGCTGGGTCCACATGGACGACCCGCGCACTCGCTGGGTCCAGGTCTTCGCGCGGCTGAAGCCGGGTTGGACCGCGAAGTCCGCGGAAGCGCCGCTTCAAGCGCTGTTCACGCAGATCCGCGCCAACGAGATGACGCTGCCGGGGGCGAAGGATTGGTCGCCGTACGCCCGCGAACAGTTCATGAAGGGCCGCCTGCGTGTCGAGAACGCCGCGATGGGCTATTCGGGTCTGCGCAACGACTTCTCGACGGCGCTGCTGGTGCTGATGTCCATGGTCGGCCTGGTGCTGCTCATCGCGTGCGCCAACGTGGCGAACCTGCTGATCGCACGCGGCTTCATGCGACAAAAGGAAATCGCCGTCCGCCTGTCGCTCGGAGCCTCGCGCGGGCAGCTGGTCCGTCAGATGCTGGTTGAAAGCCTGGTGCTGTCGTGCGTCGGTGGATTGGTCGGCGTCGCCATCGCGGTCGGCCTCACGCAGGGGCTGCTGGCGTTCGTGCCGTCAGACGGCAGTCCGATCATGATCCGCGCGCTGCCCGACGCTCGCATTCTCGCGTTCACGCTGGGCCTGACTTTCGTGACCGGCGTCGTGTTCGGGCTCGTCCCGGCGCTGCGCGCGAGCCGGCCCGATCCGTGGACGACGTTGAAGGACACCGTGGGTGCGATCGCCGGGTCCGGCGGCTCGCTGTTTCTTCGCAAGGGACTGGTCGCGGCGCAGGTCGCACTCAGTTTCCTGCTGCTGTTCGGCGCCGGGTTGTTCGTCCGCAGCCTCCAGAACCTGAAGACCGCCGACACCGGCGTCTCGCTCGACAACCTGGTGACGTTCCAGCTCTCGCCGGCGCTCAGCGGATATGACGTACCTCGCGCCATGGCCTTTTACGACCAGCTTCTCGACAACCTGCGCGCCCTTCCCGGCGTGAAGTCCGCGTCGCTCGCAGCCGTTCCGATCCTGTCCGGCGATGAGTGGGACAACAGCATGTCGGTCGAGGGGCATCAGGCCAAGGACGGCGAGAACATGCAGGCGTTCATGAACGCGCTCTCGACCGGCTATTTCACGACGATGGCGATTCCGATGCTCGAGGGTCGCGACTTCAATCGCACCGACGCGCACGACAATCCGGCGACAGCCATCGTCAATCGCAGATTCGCCGAGCACTTTTTTCCGGGCACCAGCGCGATTGGCAAACACATCGGCAACGGCACCGGTCCGAAGGCAAAGCTGAACATCGAAATCGTCGGTGTCGTCGCCAACGCGCTCTACGAGGGGCCGCGCGAAGGGATTCGCCGGCAGGTCTACCTGCCCAACTGGGGCAAGGGCGGCGTCACCTACTACGTCCGGACGACCGATTCCTCGTCCGCGGCGTTCAGCGCGATTCGCAATCAGGTCCGAAAGCTCGATGCGTCGATGCCCGTGTACCAGATGAAAACGCTCGAAGGGCAGCTCGACGAAACGCTGCGCAGCGATCGGTTGATCGCGCTGCTGGCGGCCGGTTTCGGTCTGCTCGCGACCGTGCTCGCCTCGGTCGGCCTGTATGGCGTGATGGCCTTCGTGGTGGCGCGGCGTCGGAAAGAGCTCGGCATCCGGCTGGCACTCGGCGCGGAGCCGGGGGGCGTCATCTGGCTGGTCATGCGAGAGGTGTTGCTGTTGCTGACCATCGGGCTCGCGATTGGCGTCCCGGCGGCGATGGGACTGGGCCGCTTCGTCGCGTCGCAGCTGTACGGCATCGAGGCACGAGATCCCTTCACGGCGACCGCCACGCTCGTGCTTCTGACACTGGTATCAACGGCGGCGGGTCTCATTCCCGCACATCGCGCCAGCCGGATCGATCCGATTCTCGCGCTCAGATATGAGTAATTGCAGGATTGCAGGAAGGCAAATGGCAAGAAGGGAAGGATCAAGGACCTTCTTCCTTCCCTTTCTGCAATCCTGCAATCCTCCCATTCTGCAATGTGCGGCTTTTATCTCCGTCGGGTGTATTTGATCTCGACGCCCTTCCACTCCGCCACCGTCCCGAAGCTCAAATAGCTGATCGCGACCATGGCGTCCGCGGACGTCGGCTGAATGATCGTGCGCTCATGCCACGTTTCTCCGGCGAGCGCATAGTCGGCCTTGAGCTCGAACTGACCCGTTGATTCGTCGTATGTGCCGGTCTCGGCGATTCGGCTGGTGTTGGTGCTCGCGATTCGCGTCGCCTCGTACTGATGCGTCGCAGTATTGAATCCGGTCCACGCGAGCGTCGTGAACGGCACGCCATTCAGCATGCCTTCGATCTTTTCCTCGATGAACGATCCGTTGAAGAGCGGGCGGATTGTCGACGTGCCTTTCGTGGTGATCGCCGGCCCGCCGGGCTGAAATCTGAACGTGAGCTCGACATCCCACGTGCCGCACAGCGCTTTGAGGCGCTCGTGCTCGGGGGCCGCGATCGCCGTGGCTGCGGCGGCGATGACCATCAAGGTGGCGAGTACGGGAACGATCCTGCCGCAGGGTCGATTCATCGGCCGCGCCTCCTCGAACGCGGGCGCACTGTACTACGAAAACCCGGCGATAAGAGGTAGCATCGCTCCCATTCAGGAGGGACGATGACGTTCCGACGACTCGCCATTATTTTTGCCGCCACGGCATCGGTGGCCGCTCTCGCGCGCTTCGGCTTCGCTCAGGGCAGGCAGGCCGAACCAGACTGGAAAGCGCTCGAAGACGAAACCATGCGCCACTACCAGGCGGTGCTGCGCCTGGATTCGCGCAACCCGCCGGGCAATGAAGTCGTCGTCGCCGAATACGTCAAGGGCGTCCTCGACAAGGAAGGCATTCCCGCGCAGATCGTCGGCTCGGATCCCAAGCGTCCAAACCTGATCGCGCGGCTGAAAGGCAACGGGACGAAGCGGCCGCTGCTCGTCATGGGCCACAGCGATACCGTCACCACGGACGAAGCCAAGTGGACGCATCCGCCGCTCAGCGCGACGCGAGACGGCGGCTACGTGTACGGCCGGGGCACGATCGACGACAAGGACAACCTCACCGCCGGGTTGATGACGATGCTCTTGTTGAAGCGGCTGAATGTGCCGCTCGACCGCGACGTCGTCTTCGTGTCGGAGTCGGGGGAAGAAGGCAGCAGCGGCGTCGGCATCGGCTATCTCGTGAAGGAACATTTCCCGGAGATCGAGGCCGAGTACTG
>DASSGK010000128.1:0-4904 GCA_035693505.1 Vicinamibacterales bacterium | reverse complement strand
AGCGCTTCGAGCTCGAAGCCTTCGACATCGAGCTTGACGAGATCCGGCATGCCGAACTGCGCCGCCAGGCGATCGAGCGTCGTCACCGGGACGGAATACTTGGGGCTGTCGGTGTCAGTCGTCGGGAGCAGCGTCGATCCTGTTTTCCAATCGGTCATCACAGCCGTGCCTTCGGCTGCGCCGACGGCGGCGCGAACGGTCGGCTCGAGGCCGGTCGCCCGCGGTTCAACGGTAATGAACTTCGCCCTGGGAAAAATCGGCGCCGTCTCGGCGGTCCAGCTGCCGGTCGCCGCACCGATGTCGAAAATGACGGCGGGCGTGAAGCCGCGTGCTTTGAGATCGGCGAGGACGCTGGCGTGCTCGCCGATCGGACGGAGATGGCTCGCCGGGGGCTGCAGCCTGCGGATGTCCAGCCCCGTGCGGTTCACCAGGCGCTTGCCGAACTTCTTGAAGTCGAACATCCTGGTTGGTTCGGCGCCTCAGCGAGTGACGTGCCGATCCGCGGCCGCCGCGCCGGCAAAATCCTTGTCGGTCAGGCCGCCTTCGCTGTGCGTGGAGTAGGTCAGCGTCACCCGCTTGTAGTTGATCAGGATGTCGGGGTGATGATCGGCGGCCTCCGCTTCGGGGGCGATCTTGTTCACGAACGCGATGGCCGTGGGGAAATCCTTGAAGGTGTACTGCTTGCTGATTTCATCGCCTTGCAGCGTCCAGCCATGCAGGTTCTTCATCCTGTCGTCGATGTCGGCTGGTGAGAGCTTCATGATGTCCTCTCCATCTGCCGGTAGCGTCCGGCTTCAGCCGGACTTCGCGGTCCGCCTGAAGGCGGACACTACCGATGTAGAACCTCGTTATGGTTGCGGGCGGCGGCCGCGGACTTCGTCGAGGCGCACGCGGGCCGCTTCCACGGCGTCGAGCGACTCCTTCTGCACCTCGATCGCGCTCGGTCCTTCGGTCGGGCTCGCAAACGCGCTCCCGGCGATGGTCCGATGATACGCGCGCTCGGCCTGCTGGAGCGCCTCGAGCGCGTCGGTGTGCTCGCGCTGCCATTCGAGCCAGCGGGTCAGGCGGGCGATGGCTTCCGCCTCCGTCGCGCCGGCGCACTCGATCCCGAACGGATCGCCGTTGTCGTCGCGAACCGCGCGCGCCAGCCATTGGCCATCGCGCTCGGTCGCGTGCAGCGTGAGGTTCAGTCCGCCGATCGTCGTTTTCATGGGGTCAGATCTCGCGTTTCTCGTTTCGCGAACGGTCGAGCCGAGAAACGCGAGATCTGACCCCGGTTTCTCACAGCGCCCCGAAACGCGACGGCTTCACCAGCTCGAGCAGCGGGTCCATCCGGTTGTCGATCATCGCGTCGGCGACGAGCTTCGCGGTGAGCGGCGCGAGCAGCACGCCGTTGCGATAGTGACCCGTCGCATACATCAGGTTCGGCACCACGGCTGACGGTCCGATGACCGGCAAGTCATCGGCGGTTGCCGGCCGCAGTCCCACGCGCGCGCTCATGAACCCCGCGGTCCGCGCGCGCGGCACGACCGCGCACGCCGCCTCGAGCAGTCCCTGGACTCCGGCCACCGTCACCCGCTCATCGAAGCCGGCATCCTCGACGGTCGCGCCGACGAGGAGCGTCCCGTCCTCCCACGGCACGAGATAACACCTGCCGCTCCACGTAATCCGGCGGAGCGGCGTGCCGCTCCAGCCGAGATGCAGCAACTGCCCGCGGATCGGCCGCACCGGCACGGTGGCGTTCAGCCCCTCGACGCTGATGTCGCCGGACCAGCTGCCGGCGCACAGCACGACGGCGCCGCACGTCAGCGATCCACGATTGGTGTCCACGATCATCTCGCCGTCGCGCGCCATGATGCTGCGCACGCGGCTTCGCTCGATGAGCTGCGCGCCGCGGCGCCGTGCGGCGGACGTGAGGGCGCGCGTCAGGTCGAGGGCCGCGACAAATCCATGTGACTCGATCAGCAGGCCGGCAATCGCGCCGTCGGCGAGCTGCGGTTCTTCATCGCGCACGGCCTGCGCATCCAGCATCAGCGCGGGCACCCCGCGCCGGTCGAGCATGCCGGCGGTCTCACGCAGCTCGTGGAGCTCGGTGTCGTTGACCGCGACATCGAGCGTGCCGGTCCTCCGGTAAGAGACGGTCAGACCGCTCTCTTCCGTCACGCGTTGGATGAATTCGTCGAACAGGTCGAGGCTGCGGACCGTGAGGTCCAGCAGCGGGCTGCCCTCGCGCGCCTCGATGTACGGCGCCAGCACGCCGGCCGACGCCTGGGTGGCGCCCATACCGACCGGCCGCTCGTCCACGATTTCGACCGACACGCCGCGGCTCGCCAGCTCGTACGCGATCGCGCATCCGACGATGCCTGCGCCGACCACGATGATGTCGGAGGGGCTTCCCATAGCGGGTGAAGCTTAGCGCAACCCGCTCCTCTCCTTGAGCCAGCTCGACGAATCGAAGTCGAGATCGCGCAGGCGGCCGTCGCGCAGACCGTAGATCCACGCGTGTACGTTGACGTTCTGTCCTCGCGCCCAGGCGTCCTGGATCACCGTCGTCTCACAGACGTGCGACGCCTGCTCGAGGACGTTCAGCTCGCAGAGCCGATCGACGCGCGCGGCGCCATCCAGACCGTCGAGCTCGGCATGGTACTGGTGCGCGATGTCCTGCACGTGCCGGAGCCAGTTGTCGATGAGCCCGAGCCTGAATCCGTCCAGCGCCGCCTTCACGCCGCCGCAGCCGTAGTGGCCGCACACGATGACGTGCTTCACCTGGAGCGCGTCAAGTGCGTACTGAAGCACCGACAGGCAGTTGAGATCCGTGTGCACGACCAGGTTCGCGACGTTGCGATGGACGAACATCTCGCCGGGCAGCAGGCCCACGATTTCATTCGCCGGCACTCGTGAATCGGAGCATCCGATCCACAGATACTCGGGCGCCTGCTGCGACGCGAGCTTCTGAAAGAAGTCGGGGTGAGCCGCGGTGACCTCGTCCGCCCAGCGCCGATTGTTTTCGAAGAGATGTGGGAGCGATCGCATGCGTGGAGGAGACGTCAGACCGGGGTGCTCGCGAGGGCGAGTTTCTTGAACCGGACAACGAGCGAGTTGGCGGAATCTTCCTTCACTTTGATCCAGAAACCGCCCGATGAGATCGGTAGTTCCAGGAACACCGTCATCGAATCGGTATCGGGATTCAGGGCGATGTAATCGGTGACGGCGGCCTCGCGAAAATCTTCTTCGGGGATCTCGTTGAAGAGAATCTTGCCGGTCTTCCCCGCCGAAATGCGCCTGAGCGCCTCTCTCGCCGAGCTTCCCGCCTCGGATGCCGGCATCACGAAAGTGTACGTCAACCCGCGATCCAGGTTGTGCTGCAGCGCTTTCTTCAGTCCGTCGTTGAGGATGTTGCGGTAGACGTCCGGCGTGACAACCCAGATCGTCTTCGTGTTCGAATCTTCAACCCTCCTCGCCACATCGTCGCCGCTGTACAGCCACGGAAAGCCGGTATGGGTTTCGAGATCCTGCGATTCGGCGGCCTTGTCCAGCTTCTTCTTCAGATCGGGCCACAGCAGCTCGAACTCGCGATTGAGCACCTCGAACGACAGTTGCTGATCGTCGGGAAGCCGGTTGTTGATGCTGCTCAGCAATCGAAGGATGTCGTCAGGGTCGTTGATAGTCGCCTGAAACTGCGACAAGGGACCCACAATCCGCGCCGGATCGATGTTGAAGAGAAACGGCGACACGTACGCCTTGTCGACCGCCCGCGAGAGCGCGCCCGCCTCAAAATGCAGCCACGGTTTGTCGAAGTTGTCGGGTGTGACGACCAGGATGCCGTAGCCCGTTTCGTTCAGCTCAGTCGCGAGCACGTCGGTCCAGCGCTTGCCCTTGTCGATGTCGCCGGTCGAGATGAACGGCTTCACCACCTGGATGACGAACGGCAGCCAGTCGTGAAAGGCCTGCGCCACTTCACGACTGGTCTTGCCGGACCAGCTCAGAAACACTTTCATTAGTGCTCTCGCATCTCAGGATCTGGGAATCGAGTAATTGGGTAATTGGGTAATTGGGTAATTGGGTAATTGGGTAATTGGGTAATCGGGTAATCGGGTAATCGGGTAATTGACTGCCGGATCGTAGTGCCAATCCTACAAGCGATTACCCAATTACCAGATTAGCCAATTACCAGATTACGCAATCACCAGATTACCCATTGACCCGATTCATGGTTGTTGAGAGGCCGTCCCCCGTGCGCCCGGCTGCGGCTTGCCCGCATCGAGATCGTTCCAGTTCATGATCGCGTTGAACCCCAGCGTGTATGTCCCCTGTGTCTGCCAGCGCCAGAACGGCCGGATGGCGAACATCACCACGTGACCTTTGCCGAGCGATGAATCAAGCGCTGCGGCGCGATTCGCGAGGAACTGACCGTTCAGCAGCGTACCCGAGAGCAGCATGTCGTTCGGGTTCGCCGAGAACTGCATGACGACGCGTGGACGCGTATCATCGATGGTGATCCCGAACTGCTGCGCCATCTGCCGCAGCTGCGCCGTCTCGTCGGCTGCCGGACGCTCGCCCCGTCCGCCCGCAGGCGCGGGGTTCGAGTCCGCCTCCAGCGGCTGAATGCGCAAAGGCAGCGCGTTGGGCGTCACGTTCTGACCGATGCCGCCGTTGGGATTGGTGCCTGGCGCACCGCCACGGCCGCCGCCGAAGGCGCCAAACCCGCCGCCGCCGACGTTCAACACCGGCGACTGGTTGAAATAGACCGGCAGGTCCGCGCTCTCGTAGCCGTAGCTGATCGGGCTCTTCATGTCCGTGATCTTCGCGCGCAGGATCGACCCGCGCACGAACAACTGCGCCGGCTCTTCGACGGTCACGCCGCTGGTGATCCCGTACTCGGGGAAGATCGTCGCCGTCGATCC
>DASSGK010000127.1:0-9472 GCA_035693505.1 Vicinamibacterales bacterium | reverse complement strand
GATCAGATTCGCGAAGCGCTGGCCGGCTGCCTGTGTCGCTGCACCGGCTATCAGCAGATCTTCGAAGCGGTTGAAGCGGCGGTCGAGCGCTCGGCTAAAACGGACGCAGGACGCTCGGCTAAAGCCTTCGCGCTCCAAGGCGACGACGATGACCGTCGGAGCGCGACGGTTTCAGCCGAGCGAGATCGGCGTAGCGCAAAGGTTTCGACCGAGCAGCGTAGCGCGGAGGCTTCAGCCGAGCGACGGAGCGCGAAGGCTTCAGCCGAGCGGGGGGCGCGATGAACATCATCGGGACACCGCGACGCCGCGTCGACGCCCGCGCCAAAGTGACGGGCCAGACCCGGTTTGCCGATGACGTCGCGCTGCCGCGGATGGTCCACTGCAAGCTGCTGCGATCGACCGTGCCGCACGCGCGGATCGTCCGGATCGACCCTTCGCGCGCGCTCGCGCGAGCGGGCGTCCTCCTCGTCCTCACGGGACGCGACTTCCCCATTTCGTACGGCATTCTGCCGGTGAGCCAGGACGAACACGGCCTCGCCGTCGATCGTGTCCGCTTCGTCGGCGATCCCGTCGCCGCGGTCATCGCGCGCGACGAGTTGACCGCCTTCGAAGCGCTCGACGACATCCTCGTCGAATACGAACCGCTCCGCACCTATGCCGATCCCGAGGAGAGTCTCGCGCACCCCGAGCCGCGCATTCACGACTACGGGGACTCCGGCAACATTCACAAGGCCGTGTCGCTGCGCTTCGGCGATGTCGAGCAGGCGTTCGCCGATGCTGATCGCGTGTTCGACGACACCTTCTTCTATCAGGGCAACACGCACCTGCCGATTGAGCAGCACGCGGCCGTTGCCGCCAGAGATCCGGACGGCAAGCTCGTGCTGTGGTCGAGTACGCAGACGCCGCACTACGTCCATCGCGCGCTCGCGAAGGCACTGGAGATGCCGGCCGCGCACATCCGGGTCATCGCCACACCCAACGGCGGCGGATTCGGCGGCAAGAGCGACCCGTTCAACCACGAGCTGGTCGTCGCAAAGGCCGCGCTCGTGCTCGACCGTCCCGTAAAGATCTGTCTCACCCGGGAAGAAGTGTTCTACTGCCATCGCGGACGCCATCCGGTGTCGATGCGGTTCAGGACCGGCGTGAAGATGGACGGCACCATCACCGGGCTGCACGTGCAGACGCTGCTCGACGGCGGCGCGTACGGCTCGTATGGCGTCGCTAGTACGTTTTATACCGGCGCGTTGCAGACGGTCACGTATCACATCCCGACGTACCACTTCGAAGGCTGCCGTGTCTTCACGAACAAGCCACCGTGCGGCCCGAAGCGCGGCCACGGCACGCCGCAGAGCCGTTTCGGCCAGGAGGTTCAACTCGACAAGATCGCCGAGTCGCTCTCCATCGATCCGGCGGAGCTTCGACTGAGGATCGTCGAACAGCCAGACACGCTGACCGCGAACTACCTGCGCGTCGGCACCATCGGCCTCGCGGAGTGCGTCCGCCGCGTGACGAAGGCTTCCGGCTGGAAGGACACGTTCGGCAAGCTGCCGCACGGCCGCGGTGTGGGGCTTGCGTGTTCGTCGTACCTGTCCGGCGCCGGACTCCCGATCTACTACAACGACATGCCGCACTCGGGTGTGCAGCTCAAACTCGATCGAAGCGGCGGCGTGACAGCGTTCTGCGGCGCCACCGAGATCGGCCAGGGTTCCGACGATGTGCTCGTCGGGTGTGTGGCGGAGATTCTCGGCATCGAACCGATCGACATCCGCGCCGTGACCGGCGATACCGATCTCACTCCGGTGGACCTTGGTTCCTACTCCAGCCGCGTCACGCTGATGATGGGCAATGCGGCGATTCAAGCCGCCGAACGCGCCCGCGATCATCTGGCCGACGCAGTCTCCAAGAAGCTGTCGATTCCGCGAGATCGACTCGTCTTCGCCGATCGACGTGTCTTCGACGCCGAGAACCCGGACACGGGCATCACCTTCGCCGAAGCCGTCTGCCTCGCGGAAGCCATGTTCGGCACGATCGGCTCCACGGGCTCGTACACTCCGCCGCGATCGGCCGCGCGTTTCAAGGGCGGCGGCGTCGGACCGTCCCCCACGTACTCCTACTCCGCCGCTGTCGTCGAAGTCGACGTCGATCCCTCGACCGGCTGGGTGCACGTGCCGCGCGTCTGGATCGCGCACGACATCGGCCGTTCGCTGAATCCCACTCTGGTGCGCGGTCAGGTCGAGGGCAGCGTCTACATGGCCATCGGTGAAGCGCTGATGGAAGAGCAGACGTTCCGCCGGCTGCCGCCCAAGCTGTCGCGCGCGCTCGTGCACAAATTTCCGTCGCTGCTCGAGTACAAGAGCCCGACGACGCTCGACATGCCGGAGGTGGTGACGGAACTCGTCGAGAATCCGGATCCGCGTGGTCCGTTCGGCGCGAAGGAGGTTGGCCAGGGTCCACTGCTTCCCGTGATGCCGGCCGTCGCCAACGCGGTGTACGACGCGATCGGCGTCCGGATCGACGAGGTGCCGATCACACCGGACAAGATTCTGAAAGCGCTCGATGCGAAGGCCGCCGGAAAGCCGCCACGTTACGGCCCCACGCACTTTCCGGCTGTACCGTACCCCGCACCACTCGACGTCCCGCCGCCGTGGGAGGGTGGGGACGGGAAAGCCAAAGTTAGAAGTGAGAACTTAGAAGCTACAAGTACGGTGGTGCGGCGATGATGCGCCTTCCCTACTTCACGTATAAGTCGCCCCGCACCGTGCGCGAGGCGGCGGAGATGCTCGCGGTTCCTGGCGGTACGATGCTCGTCGCGGGCGGGACCGATCTGCTGCCGAACATGAAGCGGCGGCAGCAGGTGCCGTCCACGCTGGTCGGCCTTCGGCGCATCGACGAACTGAACCAGATTACGAACGGCGACGGGCTGACCATCGGCGCGGGCGTCACGCTGACCCGCCTCGTCCGCGATCCTCGCGTGCGCGCGTCGTACGGAGCCCTGTGGCAGGCGGCCTCGCAGGTGGCCACGCCGCATCTGCGAAACATGGGCACGCTCGGCGGCAATCTCTGCCTGGATACGCGCTGCAACTACTACGACCAGAACTACGAGTGGCGGAAGTCGATCGACTTCTGCATGAAGAAGGACGGCGACACGTGCTGGGTCGCGACCGGCAGTCCGAAGTGCCTCGCCGTCTCGTCCACGGACACCGCTCCGGCGCTCATCGCGCTGGGCGCGCGCGTCACCCTCGTGTCGGCAGAGGCCACCCGGCAGATCGATGCGTCGGATCTCTATCAGAACGACGGCATTCACTACCTGCTGCGACGGCCCGACGAGATTCTCACCGACGTGCATCTCCCGGCGCTGACTGGTTGGCGGAGCACGTACTGGAAGCTGCGCCGGCGCGGCTCGTTCGATTTCCCGGTGCTGTCCGTCGCCGCTGCGGCGAAGTTCACGGCAGATAGCACGGTGGAAGCCGCACGCATCGTCCTCGGCGCAGTCTCGTCCCGGCCGATCGTCGCCGTGGCGGCGGCGAACGCCGTCATCGGTCAACGCCTGACGGACGAAGTCATCGCGCGCGCGGCAGACGCCGCGGCCAAACCCGCAAAGCCGATGGACAACACGGACTTCGATCTGACCTGGCGAAAACGAATCATGAAGGACATCGTCGCCTGCGCGCTACGGGAGCTGCGGGGAGACGACGTGCGGGAGATGAGGCGGAAGCTGTCAAAGATGTCGCTATAAAGCGGGGTCAGATCTCGATTTTCTCGTTTTCGTACGATCCTTGTCTGCAAAACGAGAAAATCGAGATCTGACCCCTAATAGCCGCTGGGTGCGGCCGATGTCTTTTCACCACGCGACTGCTGGACGATTTTCACACCGGCGCTGGCGCCGACGCGCGTCGCCCCGGCCGCGATCATCGCCTTCATCCCTTCGAGATCGCGCACGCCGCCCGCCGCCTTCACGCCCATCTCGGCGCCGACGACGCGCCGCATCAGCGCCACATCCGCGGCGGTCGCGCCGCCGGACGCGAAACCGGTCGAGGTCTTCACGTAGTCGGCGCCGGCTGCCTTCGCGAGCGTGCAGGCCGTGACCTTCTCGTCATCGGTCAACAGCGCCGCCTCGATAATCACTTTGCTGAGCGCCCCAGCCTCACGGCACGGCGTCGTCACCGCTTCGATGTCGCACTCGACCACACGCAGATCGCCCGATTTGAGCGCGCCGACGTTGATCACCATGTCGATCTCGCGCGCGCCGTCGAAGATCGCCCGCCGCGTCTCGTAGCCTTTGACGTCGGGAGTCGTCGCGCCAAGCGGGAACCCGACAACCGAGCACACGCCGACGCCACTTCCCGCCAGCAGCTTCGCCGCCAGCGCCACCCAGGTCGGGTTGACGCAGACCGTGGCGAACTTGAATTGGGAGGCCTCGCGGCAGAGCGCCTCGATCTCGACGCGGGTGGCGTCGGGCTTGAGCAGGGTGTGATCGATCATCGCGGCCACGCCGACCGGCGCGCCGCCTCCGGCGTACATGCCGACCCGGCTCGCTCCCGCATCCAGCACGCCGCGCAGGCGATCGGGACAGCAGTCGGTGAGCACGGAGTGACACGAGCAGCGCCCTTCCGGCTGGCGCGACACCGTCGGCATCAGCTCGGCGACGATCGTATCGATCAGATGTTGGAGCTCGTCTCTAGTCATCAGCCCTGAGCGCTCAGCCTTCAGCCCTAAGCCCCAAACCCTAAGCCCTCTCTTCGAGCGCGCGAATCTTGGCCAGGCGCGCGATGTACCTCGGCTCCTTCATCGGCGTCGTCAACCAGGTGGTGACGATCGCTTTTGCCTCGTCGACGCTGATGAGCGTGGCGCCCAGCGTCAACACGTTACAACCGTTGTGCTCGCGAGCGTATCGCGCGATCGTTTCGGTCGTGGCCATCACGGCGCGGATCCCGGCGACTTTGTTCGCCGCGATCGCCGAGCCGATGCCCGCGCCGTCGATCACGATGCCGCCGTCCGCCTCGCGCCGTGCCACGGTGTCGGCCACCGACGCCGCGACATCAGGATAATCCACCGGCCCCGGCCCATCGGTGCCGAGATCCTGAACCGACAGACCGCGGCCGCGGAGGTACACCGTCAGCGCTTTCCTGAGCGCGATCCCGGTGTGATCGCTCGCGATGGCCACCGTCCTGATGTCGGCCCGCGGAACAAGAGCCGCATCCGCCACGGACGCTCGTCCTTCGACGACGACGGTGATGCGGCGTTCGTTCAACGTGTCCTGTGCGAGCGGCGTGATGTGCCCGCCTTTGGCGAGCATCACCGACTCTCCGCGCTCCAGCACGCGCGCGTCGGTCTCGGTGATGATCTCGAACCGTTTCATTGAAGTATGATTTCGTCCCTATGGCCGAGTTGCGTCCTGCAGAGATTCTACTGTCCGAAGAGCAGATTCAAAAGCGCGTGCGCGAAATGGCGCTCGAGATCCGCCGGGACTATCCCGACGACCTTCACGTAATCGCGGTGCTCAAGGGCGCGTTCATCTTCCTGTCGGACCTCGCGCGGCACATTCCCGGCCACGTCTCTCTCGACTTCATGGCGGTCTCGAGCTACGCCAAGGGAACGACGTCCTCCGGCGAAGTCAAGATGGTGAAGGACCTCGACACCGCGCTCGACGGCCGGAACGTCGTCATCGTCGAGGATATCGTCGACACCGGCCTGACCCTCAGCTACCTGCAGCAGATCCTCCGGCGGCGGAATCCCAAGTCATTGCGCACCGCCTGTCTCCTCAGCAAACCGTCACGCCGCAAGGTCGACGTCGCCGTCGAGTACATCGGGTTCACGATCGAGGATCGCTTCGTCGTCGGCTACGGCCTCGACTTCTCCGAACAGTATCGCAACCTCCCGCACATTGCGGTGTTAGAGCCGTGAGATTTCAGAAGTCAGAGTTCAGATTTCAGATTCTCACACGCACTCACTTTGAAATTCCAATCTGAAACCTGAATTCTGAAATCTGAACTCTCAACGCTTTCCAACGGCGTTTCTGACCTGCACCGCGAGCCTGTTCGCATCCGCGATCACCGTTTCACGATTGAGGGTGGTCAGGTGACGGTCGCGCATCAGGACCTTGCCGTTCACGATCGTATTGCGCACGTCGTCTCCGCGCGTGACGTACACCAGGTGTGACACGGGATCGTACATCGGCGTCTCGCGCGCCGAGTGCGTAGACACGGTAATCAGATCCGCGCGCTTTCCCGGTTCCAGCGATCCGAGCAGTCGCTCCATGCCGATCACACGGGCGCCGCCGGTCGTCGCCATGTCAAGCGCCTCCTGCGCCTTGACCGCGGTCGGATCGTGGGTGCTGTGCTTGGCCAGGAACGACGCCTGGCGCATCGCCTCGAACATGTCGAGGTCGTTGTTGCTCGCGGCACCGTCGGTACCCAGACCGAGCTTGACGCCGGCTGCCAGGTATTTCGTCACGGGCGCGGCGCCGCTCGCCAGTTTCATGTTGCTCTCGGGGTTGTGCGCCACCCCGGTCCCGGTGCGCTTGAGAATCGCGATGTCGGCGTCGTTCACCCACACGCCGTGCGCGCCGATGGTCGTCGGCCCGAGGATACCGGCGGATTCCAGGGCGGCGGTCGGCGTCAACTGGTACTGTTCGCGCGCGGTCCGCACCTCGTCTTCCGTTTCGGCAAAGTGGATCACGATTGGCACGCCGTACTTCCGCGCGAGCTCCGCGGACGCCGTGAGCGTCGCTTTGTCGTTGGTGTAGAGGGCGTGCGGCGCCACCGCGGGCACCACGAGACCGTTGTCCTTGAATTCCTTGACGAACCGCTCGGCGCGGGCGAGCCCTTCGGCAGGCGTCCTGGCATCGGCGACGGGAAACTGGATGATCGTTTCGCCCAACACGCCGCGCAGTCCGGCTTCGAAGGCCGCCTTCGCGATCTCCTCTTCGAAGTAATACATGTCGACGAACGCCGTCGTGCCCGACTCGATCATCTCCACCGCGGCCAGGCGCGTGCCGACGCGGACCAGCTCCGGAGAGACCGTCTTCGCCTCGGCCGGGAAAATGTACTTCTGCAGCCAGTCCATCAGCGCCAGGTCGTCGGCCAGTCCCCGGTACATCACCATCGGCGCATGGGTGTGCGTGTTGATGAGCCCCGGGAGTACCAGTTGATCCCGCGCGTCCATCGTCTCGGGCGCCTGATACTTCGCGGCGATCGCCGCCGGCGTATCGACGTCGACGATATCGGTTCCGTCGACAGCCACCGCGCCAGGGGCGAGAATCCGGTGCGCGGCGTTCTGGGTCAGGACAGTGCCGCCGGTGACGATGAGCGAGACCCGGCGTTTCGCGGGCTGAGCGGAGGCCACGCCAAGCGCGAGCGATACGATGACGGCGGCCCACAAGGATTTCATTGCCGCCGATTGTATTAGCACCCGGCGTCGCGAGCCTAGAACCCGGCACCGCACCTGGCACGTGGCACCCGGCATTAGGCAGCCGATCGATCGTCCTGGCCGTTGTATAGTCCCCCTGTGCCCGTTCACATCGTCGACCACCCGCTCGTCCACGACGCCCTCGTCACGCTGCGCGACAAGACTACCGGACCAGAACATTTCCGCCGAGCCGCGACGCGCATCAGCGTGCTGCTGATTGCGGAGGCATTGCGGGATCTCACGCCGCAGCCCGTCACGGTCGAGACGCCGCTTGGTCCGGCGCCGGGACGCAGGGCCGGTTCGGATGTGGTGGTGGTGCCGGTTCTCCGGGCGGGTTTGGGCATGCTCGAGGCGGTGCTGGAGCTCGTGCCGAGCGCGCGCGTCGGGCACATCGGCTTGCAGCGGGACGAGATGACGGCGGTCGCGTCCCAGTACTATTCCAAGCTGCCGTCACGCCTGGACCGCAGCTACGTGCTCATGATCGATCCGATGCTGGCGACCGGCGGCAGCGCCGTGGCGGCGCTCGACTTGTTGCAGAAGGCCGGCGCAAACGTCATTCGCATGATCTGCATCGTCGCCGCGCCGGAAGGCGTCGCGCTCGTCGAGCGGCATCATCCCGGCGTGGCCATCTACACGCCGGTCGTCGACGAGAAGCTGAACGATCACAAATACATCGTGCCGGGCCTTGGCGATTTCGGCGACCGGTTGTACGGCACAATCTAGCGGCCGGAAGGCGGAGACGCGTTCGTCGGTCGTGTGATGGCGCGCAATCCTGCAGGCTGAAAGTTATGGCAAAAAGTACTGCAACCGAACGTCGCATGTTCCCCCGGGCCCCGAACGACCGATGGCGATCGTCGCTGACCGACATCGAGCCGAACAAGATCCTGGTCCGCGGCTACCCGCTCGACGAGATGATGGGACGTCTCGGATTCGCCGAGGCGGTCTATCTGCTGCTGATGGGCGAGCTGCCGACGCCGGCGATCGGACGGATGCTGAACGCCGTGCTCGTGTCGTCGGTGGACCACGGCGTCACACCGCCGTCGACGCTCGCCGCGCGCAACGTGGCGACGACCGGCGCACCGCTGAAGGATTGCGTCGCCGCGGGGATTCTCGCGTTCGGCCCCCACCATGGCGGCGACATCGAGTCGTGCATGCGTTTCCTGGACGGCGGGCTGACGCTCATGCGCGGCGGCAAGAGCCTGAAAGAAGCCGCGGATGCGATCGTCGACGAGTGCGTGGCGTCGAAGAGCGAGCCGCCCGGCTTCGGGCATCGGTATCACACGCGCGATCCGCGCGCGGCGCGCCTGTTTCAGATGGCGCTCGAACTGGAGCTCGAAGGCGAACACGTCCGACTCATTCGCGCTACCGAGCGGGCCATCGAATCGCACGCGTCGCATTTCGGCCGGCCGCTGCCGGTCAACGTCGACGGCGCCATCGCGGCGATCAGCGCCGATCTTGGATTCGCGTACGAGCTGGGCAACGCCATCTTCCTGATCTCGCGCCTTCCAGGACTGATCGCACACGCGCACGAGGAGCGGACGCGTCAATCGCCGATGCGTCAGATCGATCCGAAGGACAACGAGTATGACGGCGCCGGGCAGCGCCGGCTGCCTGAGGGTCGCAAGTAGCGCGGGGCAACGTGGCGCAGGCCTTCAGGCCTGCGAGCTCGCCGTCACCCTTTCGATCGACGAAGTGGTGGCTGTCTCGGCGGCAGTGAGCTGTTCAGCTCCAGCCAGACTTCACCGCCCTTCGACATGCGGGTGAGCGCGAGGCGCTCGCCGGTGTGCCGGTTTTCGAGAACGAGTTTCGGGCCGTCCGCTCGGGCACGCTGTCTCCGTTCAATGTTTCGCCGCGCTGGAGGCCAGGCAGAGTCTAGCGCCGGCGATCGCGGAGCACAAACAGGTGCTAGTGAAAATGCTGACCGGGGCGCGAGCTCAACCGGGCTCGAATACCTCTGAAGATGAACGCAAGAAACGATAAAACTTGCGGTATCCTGATGGAGCCAGCCCTTGGGAGTCCCAGGTATGACCCCGTCTCGAATCCGGCCGTCCGTCATCGGCGTTAC
>DASSGK010000126.1:0-3766 GCA_035693505.1 Vicinamibacterales bacterium | reverse complement strand
AGCGGTGAAGGCACCGACGGGCGAAGGGTTCCTGCAGCGCTGGTTGATCCTCGAGCCCCTTCCCATAAGTGGACAGCTGACGGAGAGCGCAGTCCAGGCGGCCGTCAAGAACGATGACTTGCAAAAGCAACTCACGGCCTTCCCGCGTGACGGCGAGACGGCAAAGGTGGGCGACGCACAAGTCGCGTGGCATGCGGTCGATACGCTGGCCTACAACGTGAACCTGTACCACTTCGCGTACGCGCTGAACAGGCCAACGTCGAACGTCCTGTTTTCCGTCGCTACAGTGGTCCATGCGCCGCACGAAATGACGGACGTGCGTTTCGCGATTGGCTCGAACGCCGCTTCGGTCTGGTGGCTCAACGGCCGGGAGGTCGTCGCCATCTACAATGATCGGCAGACAGTTATCGACGACGGCGTGTCGAAGCGCCTCACGCTGAAACAAGGCGCGAACATCATCCGCGGTGCGATTCTCAACGCCGGCGGCGCGACGGACTTCTGCGCGCGCTTTCTCGATGCCCAAGACCGTCCGCTCACGGGGATTACCGTGAGCCTGACGGAACGATAGTCTGATCACGACCGCGCATGCTGCCACCGCTCATCGACGTCCTCGGTTCCGCTGACACGATCCAAGACTCGCGGACTGAAGGCGAGGGTCCCGCCGGTCGACTGCCGCTGACGGCGGAGATGCTTCGTAACGAGCCGAGCGGCAACATCTTCGGTCTGACGCAGAACGCCGGCATGGGCTGGTCAGCCGATGCTCTCACCGGGCGGCAGTACGTGATCGTCAGCACGATGGGCGGATTGCGGTCGGAACAGGGGCAGCCGATCGCGCTCGGCTATCACACGGGCCATTGGGAAATCGGGCTTCTGGTGCGCGACGCTGCTGAAGCGCTTCGTGCCGCCGGCGCGATTCCTTTCGCGGTCTACTGCAGCGACCCATGCGACGGTCGCACGCAGGGCACGACCGGCATGTTCGACAGCCTCGCGTATCGGAACGATGCCGCGATCGTGATGCGGCGTCTGATCCGATCGCTGCCGACGGCGTCCGGTGTGCTTGGCATCGCGACCTGTGACAAGGGACTGCCAGCGACGATGCTTGCTTTGGCCGGCACAAAGGATCTACCGGGCGTGATCGTGCCGGGCGGGGTCACACTGCCAGCGCGCAATGCAGAGGACGCAGGACAGGTCCAGAGTCTCGGCGCGCGGTTCTCGCACCAACTGATCGATCTCGATTATGCGGCGACGATGGGATGTCGTGCGTGCGGGTCGCCTGGAGGCGGCTGCCAGTTTCTCGGTACTGCAGCGACATCGCAGGTCGTCGCCGAAGCGTTAGGTCTTGCGCTGCCGCATGCCGCACTCGCGCCGTCAGGCGCACCGGTGTGGTTCGAGCTCGCGAGCCGCTCGGCGGCGGCGTTACGACGTCTCGACCACTTGCGCATTTCTGTGGCGCAGATCCTGACGCCTGCCGCTGTCGAGAACGCCATGCTCGTGCACGCCGCATTCGGCGGATCGACGAACCTGCTGCTGCACATTCCGGCGATTGCTGCCGCCGCGAGTCTGGCGCCGCCAACGGTCGACGACTGGATTCGCGTCAATCGCGCCACGCCGCGCCTCGTCGATGCGCTGCCGAACGGTCCGCGTGGTTTCGCGACTGCCCAGGTGTTCATGGCGGGCGGCGTTCCTGAAGTGATGCTGCATCTGCGCCGCATGGGACTGCTCAATCGGAACGTGGTGACCGCAACCGGCGACACGCTCGACGCGACGCTCGATTGGTGGGAAGCGAGCGACCGCCGGCAGGCGGCGCGCGCTCGACTTTCGTCCGCCTCGGCGATCGATCCCGATCACGTCATCATGTCGCCCGACGCGGCACGTCGCGCGGGCTTCACCAGCACGGTCGTGTTTCCGCGCGGCAACATCGCGCCACAGGGCTCGGTCGTGAAAGCCACGGCCATCGACCCGACGGCTGTCGATGCCGACGGCGTTTATCGTCATCGCGGTCCCGCCCGCGTGTTTACCGACGAGCGCGACGCGATTCAGGCAGTGAAGGGAACCTCGAGTCGTCCCGTACGCGAAGGCGACGTCATCGTCCTGATCGGTGCGGGGCCGTCAGGTACCGGTATGCAGGAGACGGCGCAGATCACGACGGCGTTGAAGTACCTCCCTTGGGGTAAGCGCGTGGCCCTTGTCACCGACGGTCGCTTCTCCGGGTTGTCGACCGGCGCGTGCATCGGCCACGTCGGCCCCGAGGCGCTCGACGATGGTGCGATCGGACGGCTGCGAGACGACGACCTGATCGAGATCGTCATCGATCGAAACACACTCACCGGCACGATCGATCTCGCAGGCGCCGACGGCGTGTCGCTCGACCCGGAAGCGTGTCGCGAACTGCTGGGCAGCCGGTCTCTGCATCCTCGGCTCGCGCCGCATCCGCAGTTGCCAGCTGACAGCCGTCTCTGGGCGGCACTGCAGCGAGTCAGTGGCGGTTCGTGGGCCGGGTGCGTCTACGACGTCGATCGGATCATCGCGACGCTTGACGCCGGTTCGACGGCCCTTGCCGATTCCACGGATTTACCGAGAGGCAAAAAGAGCCGATGAAGAAGCTCTGGGGACTCCGCTGGTGGATGATGGGCCTGCTGATGGTCGGGTCGACCGTGAACTATCTCACGCGAAGCACGCTGTCGGTCGCCTCGGCCACCATCCTGAAAGACCTCCACATTGGCGCGCAGCAGTACTCGTGGATCGTGAGCGCGTTCCAGTTCGCCATCATGCTCCAGCCGATCTGCGGGTACGTAATGGACACGCTCGGACTGAAGTTCGGGTTCGCCCTCTTCGCTACCGCCTGGTCGTTCATCTGTATGGCGCACGGGTTTGTCGGTAGCTGGCAGGCGCTTTTCGGCTTGCGCGCGCTCCTCGGATTCGCGGAGGGCTCCGCGAACCCCGCAGGCATGAAGGCGACAGCCGAGTGGTTCCCGGCGACGGAGCGTGGTCTCGCCGGCGGCTTCTTCAATATGGGGGCCTCGCTGGGCTCGATGCTCGCAGCGCCGCTCGTCGCGTGGGCGATTCTGACCCACAGCTGGCAGTTCGCCTTCGTGCTCACCGGTGCGATCGGCCTCGGCTGGGTCGTGCTGTGGCTCGCGTTCTACGGATCACCCGCGACGCACAAGTCCTTGTCACCGCGCGAACGCGAGTACATCCTCGCGGGCCAGGAAACGCACCTCGCTGGGGAAGGCCGGCCGTCGATCGCAACCATCGCCGGCCAGCGGAACTTCTGGGGGATCGCGATCCCAAGATTCCTCGCGGATCCCACGTGGGGCACGCTGACGTTTTGGCTGCCGCTCTATCTGACGACTGTGCGGGGCTTCGACCTCAAGCAGATTGCGATGTTCGCATGGCTGCCGTTTTTGGCTGCAGACCTGGGATGTCTGTTCGGCGGCGCCGTGAGCATCACTCTGCAAAAGTACTTCGACATGCGCCTGATCGACGCCCGTCGCAGCGCCTTTACATTGGGAGCGTTGATGATGGTCGGGGTGGCGTTCGTTGGAGAAGTCCGCAGTCCGTATGTTGCGGTCGCGTTGCTTAGCCTGGCGGGTTTCGCGCATCAGACGTTGTCCGTGACGGTGATCACGATGGCGTCCGATCTGTTCAAGCGGAACCAGGTTGCGACGGTGGCGGGGATGGCGGGCACCTGCGGCAATGCCGGCGTGCTGGTCTTCTCGCTGTTGATGGGCAGCCTCCTCGCGCGCATCGGGTACACGCCCTTCTT
>DASSGK010000125.1:0-9308 GCA_035693505.1 Vicinamibacterales bacterium | reverse complement strand
CGATGAGGTCGAACGAATCGTCGGGTGTGCGGACGCGGATGGCGCCCAATCGATCGTCCCACGTGCGTACCGCAGCCTCCAGAGTCGCCGACGCCGCAGCAGGCGACGCGTGGCGCGCCAGCAATTCGGCGGCATGCGCCGCGTCATGTCCCTGTCCCAGCACGAATGCTGTCTGGGTAGACGCGTTCGGTGGGACTTCGATGACGACCTGCAGCGCACCGCAGGGGTCGAGTCCCGCACCGCTTCTTCCGCCGAGTCGAGGACGCAGGAGCGCCGCGGGGCGCGCGAGCGTGCGATTGCGGCCGATGAACTCCGTCCGATCGCCGGTGAGCGATTCCACCGGGCCGGTCGAGCTCAGGAACGCGACGCGGCCGTGAAAGTCGGCGTTGTACGGATTCCGCGCGACGATCGTTCGTCCATCCTCGGAGAGCTCGGTCGTGACGAAGCGCCGCTCCCCCATTCGAGGCGGGCCGAGGCACCATTCGACGTAGCAGAACACACTCACCCGTCTCGCGACGGCCGAACGATTCGTGAGTGTCAGGATGGACACTTTCACCGGATCGTTCGGGTCGACGCAGACAGCGAGGTCCTGCTCGAGGCCCGCGACGGCATGCTGATAGCGCGTCACGCCCGGTTGATGGCGAATCACCCAGCGGCCTGACGTCTTGTCGCGCAGCAGCGGCGCGGGCGTGGCTCCCCACACCGCCCCGGACTCGTCATCGCGAAGAAAGATCGCCTCGCCCGTGGGATCCGCGATCGGGTCGTTGGCAAAGGGCGTCAGGCGGTTCTCGCGACTGTTCCCGGACCATGTGAAGGCCGATCCGGACGCGCTCACCATCGTGCCGAACTCCGGGTTCGCGAGGATGTTCGACCACGGCAGCGGCGTTTCTCGATCGCCCTCGAGCACGATCACGTACTCGCGGCCGCCTTCGCCGGTGAATCCGCCAAGGCCGTTCTCCATGACGAGCGCCGGCAGCGCGATGGGAACCGATGCGGGGAGGGGCGTCGTGTGCGCGTCCGTGCTCGAGATCTCGTCCGACGTCGCCCACGCCGCCGGATGCGAGAGCTGCGCTTCCAGGTCGCCTCGATCTCCGGGAAGGACGACGCGGGCGACGGCGGCGAGCAGGCGCAGATCGGACTCGGGCATGCCGTCCGCGCGCAGGAGGTACATCCCGCCCGGCCGATGATTCCATCCGGCCCAGCGCGATTCCTGCACGAGCGACGTCAGGAAACCCTGCGTCTCGTCGAGATACTCGATGGGATGCTCGTTGAGAATGACGACGTCGGCCTGCAGGCCTTTGACACGCCAGTACTCCTGGGCCATCAGGACCTGCCGCACGAGCGGCAGCTGCTCGGTGTCGGAAATACGGACGAGCGCGATTGGCGAGTCGCCGGAGATGCCATATCCCCAGAGGTTCGGTTGCCCGAACGTGTTCGCCGCCATGTCCACCGGGCTCGTGCATGACGCGTCGGTTCCGAACACGCGTGATGCCAGCCGGTCGAACAACATGGCCTGGTCGTCGCTCAGCCCCAGGTGCCAGAGCGTCGTGCGCGAGTGCGTGAAGGCCATCGAGAACGCACGCGAGGACACGTTGCCGTCCCGGTACTTGCGCGCCAGCGTCAGCGCGGCCGTGCGATCCGCCGCCACGCCGGTGGCGAATGTCACGCGGACGACCGCGCCTGGAGCCAGGCGGACGCGATCGCGCAGCGAGGCAATCGGATCCAGCACGGCGCCCGTTGCACCGGACAGAGGCCTTCCGTCCAGCGCGATCGCCTGCGCCGGCGAGCGGTTGCGTCCGAGGAATCGGGCGCGGTCGGTTTCCCATTCCACGGCCCCGCCCAGCCGCCCCTCGACGCCAAGCACGTGAAACGCCCACGGCGACGTGTCGTCCGGCTGTCGCGGCCGGCGGCTGAACAGCAGGCCGGCGCTCTGCGCGTCGAATTCGGTTTCGATGAACAGCTTGCCGAAGCTCGGATGCGCGAAGTCGTCCTGCGGGTGGCCGAGCACGATTTCCGCGTAGCTCGTGACTTCGATCTCCCTCGACTGCCCTCCGCGGTTCACAATCGACAGCCGCCGCACCTCGACGTCGTCTTCCGACGACACGCTGATCTGCAGCTGCGTTTCGAAGTCGCCGGCCCGCGCGAAGAACGTCGCTTTCTCGAGGTCGAAGGACACCTCGTAACCGTCCGAATCCTGGCAGAGCGGCTGGAACGTCGGCGACCAGACGCGCCCGGACCACGGATCGCGGAGGAAGATGAAGTGCGAGCCCGCGTCCGAGGTGCGATCTTCGCGCTGCCGCGTAATGGCCAGGCCTCGCCACGTGCTGTAGCCCCCGCCGGTGTGCGTGAGCGCGGCCGTGTAGCGGCCGTTCGACAGGAACTGCGTGTGAGGAAATGCCGTGTGCGGCGATCGAAACCGCCTCGACACGTACGTCGAGGTCGACGGCAGGCCGCGGACGCTCTCCGCCGGCCGCGGCTCGGCGAGGATGGCCTCGCGCGGAATGCGCTCCTGCAGCAGCAGTTCGCTGGCTTGGACGCGCGGATCCGCATGGAACCGCCGGACGAACACATCGTCGCACAGCACGTTGGCGAGCGCGACGAGCGACATCCCTTGATGGTGCGCGAAGAAGGCGCGCACAATCTGCGGCCGCTCGGACACGTCCGAGACAGTGTCGATGTCGCGGTTGCGCGGCCGGTAGTCGATGGATTCGTACAAGCCGTACCGTCCCGCCAGGCCTTCGCTCGTCAGCCGCGCGAAATTCTGGGATGCGACGCCGGGACCGATGACGGCCGCGAGCGCCGTCGCATACGGCGCGATGACCAGATCGTTTTCCAGGCCGCGCTTCAACCCGAGCCCTGGGACACCGAACGTGCGGTATTGATAGTTGCCGTCGTGATCGGTGAAGGCGTACGCCGATTCCGAGATGCCCCACGGCTTTCGATGGTGCTGCCCGTACTCCCGCTGCCGGGCCACGCTCGCATGGGCGCTCTGATCCAGCAGCGTCCCGGAGAACGTTCGCATCAGCAGCAGCGGCATCATGTACTCGAACATCGTCCCGCCCCACGACAGGAGCGTTGCCCGGCCGTTGACGCTCGTGACGGGTCTGCCCAGGTGGAACCAGTGGTGCTGCGGGACGTCTCCCTTCGAAATCGCCACGAAGCTGGCGAGCCGCGCTTCTGAGGCCAGCAGGTCATAGAACGCGCCGTCGGGTTGTCCGGGCCCTGTCGCGTCGGCGAGGCGATAGCCGATCGCGAAGATCCGCTTCCTCCGGTCGTAGAGAAAGCCGAAGCGCATGGCGTCGGCGAGGTCCGCGGACACGCGAGCAAGCTCGCGGCACGAGTCCGCCTCCGTCGGGCGGATGCTCCGCAGCGCCGCAACCGTCTCGATGACGGCCCGCCGCCAGTACTCGATATCCAGCTGGCGCTCGTCCGTCGAATCCGGCTGGCGATCGAGCGCCGCCGACCGCAGCTCGTCGGTCAATTCGTCGATGCGGGTCGTTTCCGCGCCTTGCGCGGCGCGGCGAGCCTCGCTGGCAATGCCTCTCGCCAGGCTGTTGATCTGGACATCGGCGTCCAGCACGCGCGACGCGCTGGCCGACGTGGCAGCCGCGAGCAGGCGCGCGTTGTCCTCGAGACCCGCGAGCAGTTGACCGGGCGTCTGGGGCTTCTCCGCGATGGCCATCAGACCCTGCGAAATTGCGATCAGCGCGCCAGCCAGGTTGCCGCTGTCCACGGTCGACACATAGCGCGGATGCAAAGGCGCCAGCGTCGAGGTGTCGTACCAGTTCAGGAAATGGCCTTCGAACCGCTCGAGCCCCTCGAGCGTGGTCAGCGTCTGCCGGACGCGAGTCACGAGCGTCGTCGTCGTGATGTAGCCGAGGTCGTGCGCGGCGAACGCTGACAGCAGACCCATCCCGATATTGGTCGGAGAGGTTCGCCTTGCGACGCGGCCGCCGTTGATCTCCTGGTAGTTGTCGGGAGGCAGCCACGAATCGTCTGCGGTCACGAACGTGTCGAAGTATCGCCAGGTCTCGCGCGCCAGCCGGCGCAGGAAGGCGCGATCGTCGGCGGTGAGCGGTCTCGCACGCGACACCGCAGGCAGGCTGAGACGGTAGGCGATCGCCGGCGCGACGGCCCAGAGAAAGAGGAATGGCGAGGCGAGCTGGAGCGACGGGCGGTGCGAGACGATGATCGCGACGGCAACGCCGGCGGAAATCAGCGGGCTGGCGGTCATCGCCGCGGAAAAGCGGTGCAATCCGTTCTGCCCTGCCGTCCTCGCGGCGTGAGACGCCGCCGTCTCCCACTCCAGCATGCGCCGCCTGGTCACCGCGACGCGGATCAACGTCAGTCCGATCGCGTGCAGTGTGTCGAATGCCTGGAACGCGAGGAAGGTGATGCTCAGCGTGATCTGCGCGAGGGTCGTCGCGGCATCCCGCGCCAGGTTCCGAAGGAATACCGGAATCGACTGTGACCGCTCGGGGCCCGTCAGCAGCGTCGCCACAATCGGCAACAGCTGCGAAGCCAGCACCGCAAGAGCGGCAAGGGTCCAGATCCAGGATTGGCCGGCGAGGACCGTCCAGCCGCCGGCCAGGAGCGCCAGCAGCGCCGGCGCGACGAGGCTTCGACGGAGGTTGTCGAAGATCTTCCATCGGCTGATGATGGGCAGCGTGTTCGCCGTCAGGCCGTGACGCGACGGCACGAACGGAAACAGCCACATCAGGATCTGCCAGTCGCCGCGAATCCAGCGATGCTGACGACGGGCGTGTGCCAGCACGCTTGACGGATACTCGTCGACGAGCTCGATGTCGGAGACCAGCGCCACGCGCGCGTACAGCCCCTCGAAGAGGTCGTGCGACAGCAGGGCGTTCTCAGGCACCGACCCGGCGAGCGCGGCGTTGAAGGCGTCAACGTCGTAGAGGCCCTTCCCGGTGAAGATGCCCTCGCCATACAGATCCTGGTAGGTATCCGACACGGCCGTCGTGTACGGATCGACGCCGGTGTGCCCCGAGTAGAGGCGGGCAAAGAGCGAACCGGCGGCGCTCGTGTAGGTCACGCTGATGCGAGGCTGCAGGATCCCGTACCCTTCTACGACCCGGCCGCGCGCGGGATCGAAGCGAGGCCGATTCAGCGGGTGCGCGATGATCCCGATCAGCTGACGTGCGACGTCGCGCGGCAGCCGCGTGTCGGCGTCGAGCGTGATGCAGTACCGAATCTGCGGCAGGATGCGCAGATCGCCTTCGGTGACCACGAAGCTGGTCGTCGTCGACCCGCGCAGCAGCTGATTGAACTCTTCGATCTTCCCCCGCTTGCGCTCCCAGCCCATCCAGACGCCTTCGCGATCGTTCCAGAGGCGCTGCCGATGGAACAGGAAGAAACGGCTGACGCCGCCTTCGGCGTACTTCGCGTTCAGAGCTCCAATCCCGCGTCTGGCCTCGGCGAGAATCTCTTCGTCGCGCGGAAGCGTTTCCGAGACGGCGTCGCGGAAGTCGGTGAGCAGGGCGAAGTGGATCTGCGGGTCGACGTTCCCGAGCGCCTGCACCTCGAGGTGCGCGAGCAGATCCTTCACCTGCGCCACGTCCTCGAGCATCGTCGGCACGATGACCATCGTCCGCGTGTCCTGCGGAAGCCGATCGAACTCGAGTCGCGGCAGGCGC
Organism: Vicinamibacterales bacterium; assembly: GCA_035693505.1. Lineage (GTDB taxonomy): Bacteria > Acidobacteriota > Vicinamibacteria > Vicinamibacterales > CAVVIG01 > CAVQFC01. The sequence goes on along the minus strand of DASSGK010000125.1, from coordinate 3,654 downwards.
CGCGGCGGAATCAGATAGCTCACCACGCGCTGCACGATCTGGATCACCAGCTCGCTCGCGGGAATCAGCGTCAGCAGGACCGCGGCCAACGCCATCGCGCCGTGCGCCCCGTGGGCCTGCACGTAGCGCAGGGCGATGCCGGCGAGCAACAGTGTGCCGAGGCCGATGATGCCGAGATAGATCGGCGTGGCATACCGGAAGCACAAACGGCGGATGTGCTCGCTTGGTTTCGGAACCCAATCGACGCTGCGCTCGAACTGGCGGCGGCCGTTGCCAATCAGGTGCTCGCCGACATGGGCGCCCCTCGCATTCGGGGTGACCTCGGCGACGCGGCGTGCCAGCTCGACGCTCTTGAGCGCGACACGAAGCTGGCTGTCGCCGGTCGGATCGGCCAACTCCTCGACCGCGTGCCGGTAGCGGTCGCGGCTTCGAAAGTCCATTCGGGCGTAGACGCCTGCGGGATCGCGCTGCAGCACGTGCTCCACGAGGCTGACGCTCTCGAAGAATTCGCTCCAGTCGAACGAGGAGATCAGCCGCAGGCTTCCGATCAGGTTGGTCATCGACGCCTGCTGAGTCGCCTGGTGCTGGCCCTCGGCGCGGATCGCGTCTTCGACCGTCTGCCCTTTTGCTTCGAGTGCGGCGGTCAGCTGTGCGCGAAGCGCCGAGGCGACCTCGCCGTATTCCCTGAAGCGCTGCAGGAGACGGGTCGCAAAGGCTGGATGAACTGTTTCCGGCCAGATGCCGACGTCCGACGCTGCCGGCTCCTCGAGGATACCTGCGACGCGATCGGCGTGCTGACGCTGCGCTCGAGTGGCCACCATGATGTCGGCCCGGCTTCGCAGGTGCTCGATCAGCGCCAGCTTCAGGACGCTCGGCCATGCCCACAGCTCTCCGATCGTGAGCGGCGTCACCGATTGGAACGCGACGATGAACCGGGAGAGCCGCTGCGCATCGAGCTGGCCGCTGCTGGTTCGAATCAACTCGAGCGCAAGCGCGTAGATGCGCGGGACGCCTTCGAATTCATCGGCCGCGATCGTGGGCAGTCGCCGGAAGTAGGCCGACGGCAGATCGCGGACGACATCGCGGCCGGCCGCCGCGATCACGTGGAAGTTGTCGAGCAGCCACTCCGTCGCGGGCGACGCGAGCTCGCCGCGGCGCACGTCGGCGGCCAGGAGGTTGTAAGCGTCCTTGAGCGCTTGTCTGTTTTCGTCGAGGCGCCGCAGATGCGCGCGGCCGTTGCCACGAGGCCGGCGCGAGACGGTGAACAAGGCGCCAAGACGCCGCGCATGCTCCTCCAGGAGTTCGATGCCAAGGAGCTCTACTGGACCGGACACAGAGCCGGCGGTCCCTGCGATCACGCCCGTATTGTTCATGTCGTTGGGAAGAACAGCTGAATGGATCGCGATCGGGAAGGTTCCGCCACGACACACATCATCGCGGAACTCGCGGGTCGACTCCAAGCTCAGCCGACCAGAAAACACTCGCGCGAACACTAGAATAGCGCATGACGTCGATCGATCTTCTGGCGTTCGGACCGCACGCCGATGACATCGAAATCGGTTTGGGCGGGACGGTCGCTCGTCACACGGCCGAGGGACACACCGTCGGCTTGTGCGATCTGACCGAGGCGGAGCTCTCGAGCAACGGCAGCCGGGAACAACGCCGCGAAGAAGCGTCAGCCGCCGCGCGTGTGCTTGGTGCGCTCTGGCGTGAGAACCTTGGCTGGCCCGACGGCGGGATCGCGACGACGCCGCCGATGATTCGGTCCGCGGTCGACATCATCCGTCGTCACCGTCCGCGTTCGGTGGCTATTCCCTATTGGCACGATCGTCACCCCGATCATGTCGCGGCCAGTCAGGTCCTCCAACGCGCCGCGTTCACGAGCGGCCTTCGCCGGTATGTCACCGACGATGATCCGTGGCGTCCTGACTGGGTCGTCTACTACTTCATCAACGACGGCGCCTCGCCTTCGTTTGTCGTCGACGTGTCGGACTACTACCAGCGCAAGCGGGATGCGCTGGCCTGTTACGCCAGCCAGTTCGCACCAACCGGCGACGAATCGGTCGCGACCCGTCTCACCGCATCGACTTTTGGCCAGCTCATCGAAAGCCGCGACGCACAGTTCGGCGCATTGGCGGGCGTCGCGTTCGCGGAAGGCCTTGTCGTTCGCGAACCGCTCCTGCGGCCTGGCGTCCTGAAGCACCGGCCATGAACATCGGCATGGTCTGCTACGCGTCGGTCGGCGGAAGCGGCGTCGTCGCGACCGAGCTTGCGTATGCGCTCGCGCTTCGGGGGCACGAGATCCACGTCATCAGTGGCGAGCGCCCGTTCCGCTGGCGATCCGGCATTCCCGGCCTGTCGTTCGAACGCGTGGAGGTACCGCCGTATCCGTTGTTCCGTGAGCCGCAATACCTGCTGGCATTGACCAATACGATCGCTCGCGTAACCGAGGAGCGACGCCTCGACATCGTTCACGCACATTACGCCGTTCCGCACGCCACGGCGGCCTATCTCGCGCGTCACATGCTCGAGGCGTCCGCCGTGCGCGCTCCGCGGACAATCACCACCCTGCACGGCACGGACATCACGCTCGTCGGCAGCGATCCTTCATACGCCAGGGTCGTCGCCTTCTCTATCGAGCAATCTGATGCCGTCACCGCGGTGTCGAACAGCCTCAAGGCAGACACGACGAGATCGCTGGGCGTCCAGCGCAACATCCAGGTGATTCCAAATTTCCTCGACTGCGCCGAGTACCGGCGGCGGCCCGCGCCGGAGCTGCGCGAGCAGTACTGCCCTGAGAACAATTGCGAAGCCATCGTCATCCATGTGTCCAACTTCCGCGCAGTGAAGCGCGTCGACGTCGCCCTGGATGTGTTCCGGCAGATTCGACGCGAGGTGCGTGCGCGATTCGTCCTCGTCGGCGACGGTCCGGTCCGCGCCGATATCGAGCGCAGCGTCGTCGACTACGGGCTGTCGGACGTCGTCACCTTCGCCGGAGAGCAGACGGATCTCGTCGCGTTTCTGTCGATCGCGGATCTCTTTCTGCTGCCGTCCGCGCAGGAGAGCTTCGGACTGGCGGCTCTTGAAGCGATGGCGTGCGAGGTGCCCGTTGTCGCGTCCAACGTCGGCGGCCTGCCCGAGATCATCGAGGATGGCGTGACAGGTTTTGTCTGCGCGCCCGAGGACGTGACGCACATGGCGCAGCGCGGCGTCGCCCTGCTCACCGATCGTGCGCTTCGCGCGTCGATAATACGGTCCGCGGTGGAGTTGGTCCGCAGCCGCTATTGCGCACAGCTCGTCGTTCCGATGTACGAGGCTGCGTACAGACGCGTGTTGGACGGTCAGCCGTGAACGGCGATCTCGCCATCGCACGGCTAAAGCCGTGCGCCACTACTCTGATCCGTGGCTTAGGGCTGAAGCCGTGCCCCACTACTCTCAGCTGGGGCGCAGGGCTTCCGCGTTCGCTGAAGCTACGGCGGAACGCCGAAGCCTTAGGCGGAGGCCGTCAGCCCGGCGTTCACAGCTTCCTGATATTTCTGCTCTCAATCGCCGCGGTCCTCCACTCACAGCCATCCACCGCCGCACAGCGCGATGCCGACACTGCGGCCCTTTCGAGCTGCTCGCGTGAGCTCCAGAGCCGGCTGGGTCGGGAAG
>DASSGK010000124.1:0-16760 GCA_035693505.1 Vicinamibacterales bacterium | reverse complement strand
GAGGTCCCGTCTCAGAGATTCCGTCTCAGAGACGGACCCTCAGAGATTCCGTCTCAGAGACGGACCCTCTACCGCCGGGCGTGCACGGTAATGTGACCCGGGACCGGCGGGCCGTTCATGTCCGCGACCGTCGTCTCTCGCGCGGACCATCGAGAGACGATCCGCACGTCCCGGAAACCGACCACCCGCAGCATCGCGACGACGGCGGCGGGGTTTGGACCGCTCCAGTTGGTCGAGTCGTGATTGAGTTCCTCGTCCGGGTAGAACGCGATCGCCGGACGCTCGATCGCCGTCAGATCGACCTGCGTATTCAAGATCAGCTGCCCGCGCGTGACGCTGAACACTCGCTCGAGCGCGAGCAGCGGATGGCGCATGTGATAGAGGACGCCGAGAAACAGCACGACGTCGAAGCTGCCCACGCGCTCCGGTGACAGGTCGAGCGGGTCGATCGTCAGATCCTCGACGCGCGAATGCAGCGCTCGCCGCGCGAGCTCGAAGCCCGCCTTCGTCCCCCACCCGCCCTGTCCCCAGCAGAACGAGTCCGTTGCCAGCACCCGTGCGGCGCCGCGACGCTCCGCCTCGAACGAGAAGAAGCCGTCCCAGGCGCCGATGTCCAGAACGCTGAGGCCGCTCAGATCGTCCGGCATCTGAATCTCCCGCAGTCGAGCAGGTGTGGGATCGGGTCCGGGTGTGACGATACCGTTGCCCAGATCGATGGAGTGCCACCACTGGATGGCGTTCACCTCGCGGCGCAGCGTGTCGAGCTCGTGTGCGGTCGGCATCGTCACCTGCGCCTTACGCCCTGGTCCCCGACACGATGAACGCGGTGAAACCGTAGAGAAACTCTCCCGCGCGATCGGACTCAGCCAGCGACGTCCACCACTGATTCGCCTGCTCGCGCGAGAGGACGCCTGTGTCGTGCAGGCGCGCGACGTGACCGCCAAGCAGGAGCCCGAGGAACTCGAAGGTGACATACACCAGCTCGGTCCTCACCGCGACGTCGGTGATTCCGTGCGCGCGAAACAGTCGCGGCATCCGGCGGCCGATCCACCCGTTCTTCATCGAGTCGCAGAACGTCAACGCGATCGTCCGCGTCGTCTCTTTGTGCGGCGAGTCGCAGACCTGGGTCTCCCAGTCGAAATCGAGGACGGCGATCCGGCCGCCCGGTGCAAGCACCCGCGCCATCTCAGCGATCGCGCGCTCTGCGTCCGGGACGTGCATCAGCATGCGCTCGGCCCGCACGGCGTCGAACGCGCCGTCCGCGAACCGGAGCGCCTGCGAATCGCCGACTTCGAAGTCGACCGGCAGCCCGCGCGTGCCGGCCCGCCGCCTGGCCTCCTCGACCATGTTCGTGCTCACGTCGACACCGGTCGCCCGACCCCTGGTGCCGACCAGCTGCGCGACCTGGAACGTATCGTCGCCAAGGCCGCAACCCAGATCGAGCGCACGACTGCCGTCCCGCAACCGAAGCGCATCCAGGACAATCTGTTTGCAGGCTCCGATGCTCGCCTGCCGGTTGGCCGCATCGAGAAAGCGCGCGAAGAACTCTGGATCCTTGCTGCTATCCACCGCCGTGAAATCGGTAACCGTCTCACTGGACATCGTGTCTCCCTTGCGGGCGCGCGAAATGCGCCCGCATCGCCGGATTGCTCGACCGATCCATCGCACTCACGGGAGCGCGTGCGGATCAAGGGTTACGTGTTTGATCCGCTGGCGCTTCCATGTGTATGTCACGTGAACCAGGCCGTCAGCGCTTTGAATCACCGCCGGGTATGAGTATTCGCCCGCATCGCTTTCGAGCACGAGGGCGGGCTGCCACGTCTTCCCATCTCGCGACGTGGCGACGTTCAGCGGCGAGCGCCCCTGAGTGGTGTGGTTGTACACCAGCACGTGGCGGCCGTCGCGCAGCGTCACTGCGTCGAGCCCTGAATTGGGGTTCGGCATCGACGTGAGCGCAACCGGGCCCCACGTCCGGCCGCTGTCGTTCGACCATGTTTCGAAGATCCGCTGCGAACGCGTGCGGCCCACGGCCTGCAGCTTGCCGTCGGGGTGCACGAGGATGCTCGGCTGGATCGCGTCGATCGCGCTCCCTTCGCCATCCGCAGGGACGGACGTCGTCCACGTGAGACCGCCGTCGGTCGAGCGCTCGAAATGGATCCGCCATCTGCTCGGACGATCGGTCGACTCGGTGCTGCTCCCGGCGACGAGCGTCCCGTCGGCAAGTTGCACCGGCTTGTTCTTGATCGGACCGAGGATGCCCTCCGGAAGACGCCGCGCCGCGCTCCACGTTCGCCCGCTGTCACGCGACGTTCGAACCATGCCCCACCACGCCTGCGGGCTCGGTCCCACTTTGTAGAACAGCGTCAACGCGCCGCCGGCCACATCGACCAGCACCGGATTCCAGCACGGAAGGCGCACGCCATCCGGCTGCGCACCGGTCGCGTTCTCGATCGGCGCCGTCCACCCGTTGTGCTCGTGTCGCGAGATCCAGATGCCGACGTCGGCCGCGCCCTCACGCGTGCCGCCGAACCATGCCGCGACGAGGCCGTCCCGTGTGTCGACGATCGTCGACGCATGCGCGCTCGCGAATGGCGCCGCCTCGAACACGAACTCCGAGTTGATCGGAGCAGCCGCCACACCCGCCACGAGCACGAACGTCGCAGGCAGCATGCGCCAGCTGGTGCAGTTGATGCGCATCGACAACCGCGCGATTGTAGCGCAGCCGAAGATATGGTCGAGCGTGTCCTGCTCCGGGAAGTCGAGAGGTCAGTGGCTCAGTCCGTAAATCATGTAGTTCACGCCGAGCTTGTACGCGTCGCTCGACGCACCGAACGGGAAGAGTTCCTGACCTCGCTGGTTCCCGTGCGTCGGTTCACGGTTGTCGTAGCTGGCGACGACAAGGAGGCGCCTCTCCGGATCGTTCTCCTCGAAGATGCCGTAATAGCCCGGATGAATGGGCGACGCCGGGTGGGCGATGACGTTGACGTCTTCCATCGGGAAGAACGCGCTGAAGATCTGATGGGAACCATGGAGCCGCACGAGCCGGCCGCGAGGGAGCACACGATGCATCTGCGCTTCGAAGTTGGCCCACTGTGCGGGACCGTTGAAGTCCTCGAAAATCGCGAACCCGCCCTTCGTCAGGTAGGCGCCCAGTGAGGCGGCTTCGCGATCGGTAAGGTCCCAATATCCCGGCTCCCACATCAGCGCGATCGGGTACTTGAACAGATCGGGATCGTCGAGCGTCAGGATCTCGTTGCCGTCGTCGTGGATGTCGAGGTAGGTGAGCTCGCTGATGAGCGCCGACAGGTTCTGTTCCGCGCGCGGGTAATCGTGACTCCACGCGTACTCACCGCCGTGCCTGCCGCGCGAAGACAGGTGATCGGCGCGCCAGCGCAGTCGTACCAGGGTGAACCGGCCGTCGTAACGGACGGGCGCCGTGTAGTGACCGGGTGCCGGGACATCCATCCCTGGCGCGCCCGACGAGAGGCCTGAAAGCGTGCCGGCGAGGATCAGGCACAGGGTGCGGCGCACCTCGCAATTATGCCAAGACCTCCGCCGCCACATAAGTGCAGATGCGCCCGGAATCCAGCCCGGCAATGGTAGAGTCTGCGGCGGGTAGTCGGCGATACGCGCGGGATTCTTCGCAACCACCGGGCCGTCTCAGAGATTTGGTCTCAGAGGTTTCGTCTCAGAGGTTTCGTCTCAGAGGTTTCGTCTCAGAGGTTTCGTCTCAGAGGTTTCGTCTCAGAGGCGGACGACGGCCGGCGCGAGATCGCTGATACAAAGCGCGAGGACGCTTCGCTCGCCGCGGACCGGCGTCTACGGATTCACTGTCAACGTCGCGCTCTTTGTCACCCCGTTGACCGTCACGCGGATGGACGGCGTTGCCGTCGCCGTCACCGGCATGGTCCGCACGCCGAACGTCGCATGCGTCGAACCTGCGGCAAACAGCACTGATCCCGTCGCCGGTGTCGCAACCGACGGCATCGTGCTCGCCAGCGCAGCAGTGATGCCACCCGACGGCGCCGCGCATTCAATCGTCGCCTCGCCGGACGAGGAGGCGCCGCCCCTGACCGTTGACGGCGTCAGCGTCACAGCGGTCAGGAAGATCGGCCTCACCGCGAGCGGGAGTGTCTTCGCAACACCGCCAAACGTCGCAGTGACGTTGCCCGTCGTGCGCACGTGGACAGCGTCCCCGGTGACCGTGACGCTGGCGCTCATTGCGCCGGGAGCGACGACGACAGTCGCCGGCATGTGGGCACCGGATGTGGTCGACGACAGTTGGACGCTCGCACCCCCGGCTGGCGCCGCCCCCGTCAGCGTGATCCTGGCCGTCGCCGTCTGGCACGATCCGATCATCGTGCTGCGCGTCAACGACAGCGTCTCGAGCGCGGGCGGCACCACGGTCAGCGTCTGCGAAATGGTGACGAGCCCATACGTCGCCGAGATCGTCACTGTTGTCGGCTGCGAGACGACGGGAGGGATGATGTTGAAGGTGCGCGTCGCCGTCGGCAATTGCACGACGAAGGGCGACGGCACGGGAGCGATCGACGGATCGCTGCTCTCCAGGCTGACCACAGCACCGCCGCGCGGCGCCAGCGATGTGAGCTCCGCGCGCGCCGACACGGCGGTCCCTCCGGCGACCGTCGCCGCCGACAGCGTGAACGACTTCAGCGCGATGCCGACGTTGTTCTCCGTCTCGGTATCCGTTGCGGGATTGGGCACGGCGTTGTCGGCCGTCGCGTGCGCCGTATGCGAGAACGCCCCGGGCGCCGTGACGCGCACGGTCACGTCCAGTTCCTCGTTCGGAGCGAACCTGCTCAGCTCACCCAGCTGCGGAATGCGGCACGTCACGACCCGGCCCGCGACCGTGCACGGCGTGCCGCGGGCGGTCGTCACGCTCTCGATCGTCACCGGGCCGCTGATCGTATCGGTCAGTACGACCTGGTGCGCGGTCACGTCGTCCACCAACGACACCGCCGTAACGAACTTCACCGCGCGGCCGACTTGCACGCCGTCACGCGGCAGGTTGCTGTCGTCGTCGAAGATCCCGACGTTGAAGACCTGCATCCGCACCGGCAGCGTGAGCAGAAACCCATGGCGGTGCCCGTTGATGGTTCCGAAGCCCGCGATCTCGCCCACGTTGTTGATCGCCATGGCCGATTCCAGCACCCAGCCGGATCCTGCTGGCAGGCGTGTGTTGAGATCCGTCATCACGCCGCTCTGGTAAAGGAACGCGTGAGTGCCGGTGGCGCCATCGACCTCCGAGTCGCCGACGATCAGCCCGGCGTCGTTGATCGATTTCGCGACGCTGTTGCGTCCGCCCAGCGTGCCCAGGTCCGCCATCGTGCTGCCGTTGAACAGGAAGGCGTGCGTGTCGCCGGACAGCAGCACCGAACGACCGACGACGGCCGCGTCGAGATTGAGGCCCCACGCGTCGCTTTCGTCGCCGAGCGTTCCGATGTCCGTCATCACGCCGTTGCGAAAGAGGAACGCGTGCGTCAGATCGCTGTTCTTGTCAATCGTCGAGAAGCCGGCAATATCGCCGGCATCGTTGATGGCCGTGGCCACGCTGTTGGCGCCTCCCAGCGTGCCCAGCGACTTCATCGTGCCGCCGCGATAGAGGAACGCGCGAAACGCGACGTTGTTCGTGGTGTTGGCGGTGCCGACGACGTCACCGTCGCTGTTAATCGCATAGGCGGCGGCGTCACTTCCCCCGAACGTGCCCAGCGAACGTCGCACACCCCCGCTGTAAATGACGGCCTTGAGATTCCCTATCGCGGTCAGCGATTGGCCCGCGACCGTGCCGACGCGATTCACGCCCCATCCGGCGCTTTCCTTCCCGCCGATCGTCCCGAGATCGTGCATCGCGCCGTCGTAGAAGAACGCGTGCAGCGCAAGATCGCTGCGCTGAGCCCACCCGGCGACCTGACCCGATTCGTTGATCGCCGCGGCCAGGCTTTCGGTCCCGCCGAGCGTGCCAAGATCGGTGATGACGTACGGCGCCGGAGTTCCCGTTTGCGTGGACACCGGCGGCGCTTGCGACACGATGACCAGGCCGATGATGAAGAGAATCGCTGACACCCTGGAAGTCATGGTCACCAACCTGAACACGCCGCGGACGGCATCACGTTGGCGAACACTCTAACAAGCGAAGTGCGGATCTTCAGCTCAGCGTTACGTGAAATGGTGTGGAAGAGGTGGGACCGTCGTGCGCGATGTGTCAGCGATCCGGATCGCCCGATCACGTTCGCGCACGACGAGGAATGCGTGCCGCTCGACTATCGCCCGTTCGCGAGATCAGTCACCGTCGACGAGAGCATCTTCACTTTTGCCTGATCGCTCGACGAAGACGCGGCGGTGTTCAGCTGCGTGGCGAGCTGTGTCAGCGCCGTGCGGCGCTCGTTGCCGTTGCGGCGCTCCGCGTTGGCGAGCGCCGTGCGCGTCGACGCGATCTGATCGGCCGGCAGCCCGTTCGATCGCGCGAGCTGATCGACATAGGCGCGCGCGACCGCGAAGCTCGGCGCCCAGACCAGCTTCTGCTGATCCTGCGTGTTCAGGTACGGCACCCGCACGGTCTTCGCGGCGGCCAGCTCGTTCTCGGTGATCAGGCCGTTCGGCACGAGCTCGTAGATGTCGAGGCCGCGCGCGATCTCGGAGCTGACGATCACGCCGTTGTACCAGTACGCCGACCACGATCCGCCCATCATCATGCGGCCGCCGTCCACGGGACCGCGGTCGAAGTACGCGATCTCTTTCGGATGATCGATGTCCGTCCAGTCGAACACCGACAGGCCGCCCTGGTACCACGACTGCACCATGATGTCGCGCCCCGGAATCGGAATCAGCGACCCGTTGTGCGCCACGCAGTTCTCCAGCGACGACTGCGGCGCGGGCAGCTTGTAGTACGAGTGGAACTTCAGCTTGTTGTTCTCGATGGTGAAGAGCGCGTCGGAACCCCACTCGAGCTTGTCGGTCGCGCGGCAGCGCGGCTGACCGCCGCCGCCCCACTCGTCGCTGAACAGCAGCTTGGTGCCGTCGTTGTTGAACGTCGCGGAGTGCCAGAACGACATGTTCGCGTCGGCGACCGCGTCGATGCGAACCGGGTGCTCGGGATCGTGAATGTCGAGCAGCAGGCCGAGGCCGGCGCACGCGCCGCCCGCGAGCCCGATTTCGGGATACACGGTGATGTCGTGGCACTGATTCGGTCCGCTCGGCGTCTGGGGCTGGTTGCCGCGCCCGCCGCCGGGACCGCCGCCCCGCGCCGGCTCTCCCCGCGCCGCTGCGGCGGCCGCCGCCGCTTCGCGATCGCGCTGGTCCGAGGCATTCCGTTCATTGTTCACGGGCGGCACGGGCAGACCCTGGAAGATACGGGGCGAGCTGACGATGGCCGCCTGGACCGGCGTCTTCATCGGGACCTTGATGACTTCGAGACGGAACCGCGCGGTGTTCGCATCGTCGATGCCGCCGTCGCTGCAGCCGGGCACTTCGTCCGCCGAGCGCACGGCTGCCGTGCCCGACACGTAGATGTAGACGTTGGTGTCGTCGCCGAGCTTCGGGACCACGGTGTGCGTGTGCGATCCGCGGCACGTCTGGACCGTCGTCACGAGCCTGGGATGACTCACGTCGGCGATGTCGAACACGCGGATGCCGCGCACGCGCAGCTTGCTGACCGGCTCCGGCACGCCTTCGAAGCCGCAGTCCTCACGGCTGTTGGTGGCTTCCGACGACATGAAGAGCAGGTTGCGGTACACCGACACGTCGTTCTGCGACGCGGGGCACAGGTACGTCTGCTTCAGGACCGGCTTCGAGGGGTTGGTGACGTCGTAGATGTCGAAGCCGTTGTAGTTGCCCTGGATGACGAGGTTCCCCGAGAACGCGAGATCGGAGTGTGTCGCACCGAGCGTCTTCCCCTTCGGCGGCGTCGTCGACAGCATGCGCATGTTCCAACCGGCCTGCCCCGCATCCCAGCGCCCCGGTTTCAGGTTCGGCCTCGGATCCGGCGTCGGCGCCGTCGCTGACACCACCGGTTCGACCGGCTTCGGCATCACATCCGGCGGTGGCGGCGGCGGAGGCGGTGGAGTGCCGCGACCTGCGGGAGCGGCTGCCGCCATCGGTGCTGCCGCGGCTGCCGGCGCTGGAGCGTTGGCTGCCGGAGCCGCCGCGGGCGGCGCGGCAGCGGCCGTTGGAGTGGGTGCAGGAGCAGCGGGCGCAGGAGCCGGAGCGGGAGCCGCGGCAGGCGCCGCGGCCGGCGGCGTCGCACTGCCCTTCGAGCTCGCACACGCGGGAATACCGACACCGATGCCGGCGGCAAGCGCGGCGACAGCGAGGCCTTTGATCAGCAATGAAGTTCTATTCGTCATTTCGAGCGATCCCCCAGCATCTCGTGCATGCGATCGATTTCAATCGACTGATCGGCGTACACGTCGGAAGCAAACTTGTAGATGGTTTCGTCCTGCGCCGCGCCATACGACTTGAAGAGCACTTCGACCATGTCGACCGCGCCCTGATGGTGCCGGATCATGCCTTCGAGGAACAGCCGATCGAACTCGGGGCCGCGCGCCTTGTCGAGCGCGGCCATCTGCTCGTCGGACATCATGCCCGGCATCAGCATCTCGTGCTCCATGCCGTTCATTTTCATTTTGTGTCGAGTCGAGGTCGCGTCGGGCACCTCGAGACCGCGGTCGCGCAGCCACTGCTGCATCATCGCGATCTCATCGCGCTGTCCGACGAGAATCCGTTCGCAGAGGATCGCGACGTCCTGGCGCGCGCCGTGCGTCGGCGCCCAACCCGCCATGATGACGGCCTGGGCATGATGCGGAATCATCCCGGACATGAATTCCACGTCGGCGTCGCTGTACGGAAACTGTCCCAGACCAGGAGGGGTCTGGTGAATGGTCGAGGCGCCTTTCGGCGGTGCGCTGGCGCAGGCGGCGGCCAGCGCGGACGCGAATACGCACGCGCGAGCAAGTGATAAAGAAATCGAGTGCCGCATCGATGAAGTCCTGACCGGCTATGGTATGCGAAAAAGCCACTAGACGGTCACGCCGCCAGCCACGCTGTTTCGAAACCGTGATCCCTGTCTCGTTTTTGACCTTCCCGACGGCCATCGATTCTCAGGCGACCCGCCGATCGTGATCCCAAGTAATAGCCGCGAAAGGGTTTCGACAGCGTCGGGTTTTGCTGGAGGGCGTGGCGTCGTTCTTGAGCGTTCCCAGGATCTTGACGCTCACAGCTTTCAGCTCCTTTACACGCGTGCGGGTCATCCCGCTCGCCGTCGCCGCGACGGTCGGACTCGCGTGCACCATGCCGGCGCTGGCGCAGGAAGGCCCTCCGGTTCCGCTCGTTGACCGTGCACGCGGTGCGGAGCAGGTGATCGTCGGACGGGTGTCGTCGGTCAGCCCTGAGTGGCGCGTCAACGATTTCGGGGATCGCCTGATCGTGTCGGTCGTCCGCGTGGCCGTCGACGAGACGCTCAAAGGCACCTCGCAGGCCTCCGTCGACGTCGAGTTCGAAGGCGGAACCATCGCCGGGCTGACGCTGCACGTCTCGGATCAGCAGTCGTTCGTACCGGGAGATCGAGCGGTCTTCTATCTTGCGCGCAGCCGGCGCGGCACGATGGTGCCCCACCTGCGCGGACAAGGCACGCTGAAGCTCGATCGGAACAGCCGCGTGCCCAACAGCAGCCTCACCCTCGACGAGATCCGCCGCACGGTTGTGGCGGCGCGAGCGCCGCGATGATGTTGAAACGGACGCGCGTCGGTCTCTGCTTTCTCGCATCGACGCTCGCGATCGTGCTCACAGGAACGCGTGAGACCAGCGGCTACGTGTTGAGCGGTCCCACCTGGGCGTCTGGCCCTGTCCTCTATTACGTGAACACGACCAATCTGGACCTGCCGGATGCGGCGATTCCTCCGGCGCTCGCGGTCGGCGCGGACGCATGGAGTACGCAGACCAGGGCATCGTTTCGTTTTCAGTACGCCGGAACCAGCACGGTGACGACAAATACGAACGACGGGATCAACGTCGTGATGTTTCGCAACGCCTCGAGCGGATCCGCCATTGCGACCACCTACTGGTGGTCGAGCGGGTCACACATCATCGACGCCGACATCGTGTTCTGGGACGGCGGCTTCCAGTTCTTTACGGGATCGACTGGCTGTTCCAACGGCTTCTACATCGAGGACATCGCGGCGCACGAATTCGGCCACGCCCTCGGCCTTGGCCACTCGACCGTGGCGAGCGCCACCATGTATCCGAGCGTCTCTACGTGCGCGACGGGGAATCGCACGCTCGATCCGGATGACATCGCGGGCGTCGAAGCTCTGTATCCGCCGTCGATCTCCGTACCCACAGCGCCCACCGGCTTCCGCATCGTCCCCTGACAAAACACTCAGTCGCACGCCTCGCGCCAGCCGAACCCGGCGCGCTGAGCACCGGCCGGGACTATACTCGCCGTCCTGACTCGATCTTCTCGCGCTGACGTCGCTCGGGCCACCGGGTGGGGTGGCTTCATCGCGGCGCTGGTCCTGGCCGGGATCTACGTCGGCAGCCGCCGCCTGCGGGACTTCGATGCGGCGCTGGTCCCGTACGCAGGGGCCAGCGTGTTCTCCGCGTTCGGCCTCGGCTACCGGTACGCGATGTGGCTGACGAAACCGCCGACGCGGCGCTATTGGCGGCGCGGCTGGGGACTGTTCTTCGCGCCGTCGCGCATCGCGGGCAATCTGTCGCGCCTGGCCGCCCTCTTCGTCGTGAACATCGTCGCGCAGCGATTCATCGAGAAGCGATCGCCGCTGCGATGGGCCGCGCACTGGTGCCTGGCCTGGGGCTGCGTGCTCGCGGCAGCAGTCACGTTCCCGCTTTCGTTCGGGTGGGTACACTTCGAGACCGCCGGCGACGCGCTCGAACGATATCAGGCGTTCGTCTTCGGATTGCACGTGTTCTCGTTCGACCTCGACAGCGCAATCGCGCCGGTCGTCTTCAACGTGCTCGACATCTCGGCCGTGCTGGTCATCGCCGGCGTGACGCTCGCCATGTGGCGTAGAGGCCGCGATCGTGGCGCGCTCGCGGTTCAGCAGCTTGGCGACGATCTGCTGCCGCTGGTGCTGCTGTTCTCGGTCTCAATCACCGGCCTGTTCCTCACGGTCTCGACCCATCTGATGCGCGGCCTGCACTTCGTGTTCCTGTCCCAATTGCACGCCGTCACCGTGATCTTCACGCTGCTCTATCTGCCGTTCGGCAAGTTCTTTCACATCTTCCAGCGGCCGGCGCAGCTCGGCGTCGCGTTCTACCGCGAGGTCGGTGCGAAGGGAGAAGCCGCACGATGCGTCCGATGCGGCGCGCCGTACGCCTCGCGGATGCACATCGACGATCTGAAGGATGTGGAGCGGGAGCTCGGAGTCCGCTACGACGGCATGCGAGCCGATGAAACCGTCACGCCGAATGGCCGGGTGCACTACCAGGACGTCTGCCCTCCGTGCCGCCGCAAGAACCTGGCCCTGACGCAGGACACGTTGTGGAGGCGTGGCGCGTAATGGCCAGGCTGCCGCTGCCGGTCGCTGACCTGGCGCGAGAATTCGGCCCGCATCTCAACCGCGAGCCGGCAGGCGGCTGGCACGCGACGGGCGATCCCGATCGCATCGTCCCCACGCATTGCTGTTTCTGCGGTCAGCAGTGCGGCATCCAGCTCAAAGTGAAAGACGAACGGATCGTCGGCTTCGAGCCGTGGGAGGCGTTCCCGTTCAACAGAGGAAAACTGTGTCCCAAGGGCGTCAAGCGCTACATGCAGGATGAGCATCCGGATCGGTTGCTCACGCCGCTGATGCGTGACGAAACGAGAGGTTTCGTCCCGATCGACTGGGAGTCGGCGCTCGACCGCACGGCACGCGAGATTCAGCGGATCCAGGGTGCGTACGGACGCGACGCCCTTGCCGTACTGACAGGGGCCTCGCTCACCAACGAAAAGGCGTACCTGATGGGCAAGTTCGCGCGGGTTGCGGCACGCACGGCCAACATCGACTACAACGGCCGGCTCTGCATGGTGTCCGCTGCCGCGGCCTCGAAGAAGATTCTCGGCATCGATCGCAGTGCGAACCCGTGGAGCGACATCCCGAAAGCCAGCGTGGTACTCGTCGCCGGCGCCAACATCGCCGAGTGCGCGCCGATCACGACCGACTATCTCTGGCAGGCGCGGGAGAACGGCGCGAAGCTGATCGTCCTGGATCCGCGGATGACGCCGATCGCGCGCACCGCCGACCTCTTCATCCCGGTCCGTTCTGGCGGCGACATCGGCGTCTTCTACGGCATGCTGCACGTGATGATTCAGCGCGGCTGGATCAACCGCGAATTCATCGACGCGCATACCACGGGCTGGGATGCACTCCAGGCGATCGTCGAACGCTATACGCCGGAGCACGCCGCATCCATCGCGCGCGTGCCGGCCTCGATGATCGTGCGGGCGGCCGAAATGTGGGGGCCGGCCGAGACGAGCTTCCTGCTGCATGCGCGCGGCATCGAGCATCACTCGAAAGGCGTCGAGAACTGCATGGCCGCGATCAACCTGGTGGTCGCCACCGGCCGCATCGGGCGCGAAGGCTGCGGCTACGCCATGATCACCGGCCAGGGCAACGGCCAGGGCGCTCGCGAGCAGGGGCAGAAATGCGATCAGCTTCCGGGGGCCCGCGATCTCGAAAACCCGGCGCATCGCGAGCACATCGCCGGTGTCTGGGGCGTCGACGAGTCCACGATCCCGCACACGGGCCTGTCGGCGGTGCCGCTGCTCGAAGCGATCCACGACGGCCGCATCAAGGGTTTGCTTCTGCTCTGCTTCAATCCGGTGGTGTCATTGCCGGACGGCGACTTCATCCGCGAGGCTCTCAGCCGCCTCGAGTTCTTTGCCGTGATCGATTTCTTCATGTCGGAGACGGCGCGATACGCCGACCTGGTCCTTCCAGGTTCGTTGATGGAGGAGGACGAGGGCACGACCACCAATGTCGAAGGACGAGTCATTCGCCATCGACAGGTGGTCAAACCTCCGGCCGGCGCGCGCGAAGACTGGCGGATCATCTGCGACCTTGCTGCGCGCCTCGGCGCCGGCGACAAGTTCCCCTACCAATCGGCCCAGGAGATCTTCGAAGAGCTCCGTGTCGCGTCCAAGGGCGGCGTCGCCGACTACGCCGGCATCACCTGGGACCGAATCGATCGGGAGCTGGGCGTCTTCTGGCCGTGTCCGTCGATCGATCACCCGGGGACACCGCGCCTCTACGAAGGCTGGCGATTCGGACATCCCGACGGCAAGGCGCACTTTCAACCAGCCGACTGGCGGCCAGCCGCGGAAGAGCCCGACGCCGACTTCCCGATCGTGCTGACGACGGGACGTGTGGTATCGCAGTATTTGTCGGGCACGCAGACGCGGCGGATTGGGGCGCTGGTCGACCAGTACCCGCAGCCGCGGTGCGAGATTCATCCGCGGCTCGCCGCCTCTCTCGGTATCACCGACGGCGACTTCGTCCGCGTGGAAAGCCGTAGAGGTGCGGTCGTCGTTCGCGCACAAGTGGTGAAAACGATTCGCCCCGACACGGTGTTCCTGCCATATCACTGGCCGCTGGACCGATCGGCGAACAACTGTACGATTCGCGCGATCGATCCGATCTCGAAGATTCCCGAATTCAAGATCTGCGCGGTCCGCGTCTCCAAGGCCGAGGAGCCGACCGGCGAGATCGCCGGGCTCGAGCCGGAAGCGGGAGGCATCCGGTGAGCGAGCTCGCCTTCTTCATCGATTACTCCCGATGCATCGGCTGCCAGGCGTGCGTGCAGGCGTGCGGCGAGTGCGACACCCATCGCGGACGGTCGCTCATCCATCTCGAGACGATCGAGCGCCGCGACAGCGTGCAGACCGCGCCGCAGGTCTGCATGCACTGCGAGGATCCGATTTGCGCGCAGGTCTGCCCCGCCGACGCCATCAAGCAGACGCCCGACGGCGTCGTCCAGAGCTCGCTGAAGCCGCGCTGTATCGGCTGCTCGAACTGCGTGCTCGCGTGTCCGTTCGGAGTGCCGAAGTACGAGAGCGACCCCGACCAGATGATGAAGTGCGACATGTGCTACGACCGAACCAGCACGGGCCGCCGGCCGATGTGCGCGACGGTCTGCCCGTCGGGCGCTCTGGCCTTCACGAGCATCGAGGACATCATGCGCACGCGACAGGGCCGCGCGATCAACGAGTGGCGCTTCGGCGACCAGCCGGTGCGTACCAAAGTCCATGTGCTCGTGCCCACCGAGATCACGCACGTCGACGTCGGACTGATCCCGCTGAGCTCGCTGCGGCGCGGATCGCCGCCGGCCGATCCGTACGACGTCGCGGCGCTGCTGGAGGATCGGTGAAGACCGGGGATCGTCCACGCTGGCGTGAGGACTTCCCCGTCCGCTGGGACGAGGATCATTACGTCACGCGAAGAGAGCTGGCGAAGTTTCTCACGCTTGGCTCGGGTCTCCTTGCCGGCGCGAACGTGTTGATCGCGTTCATCGGTTTGAACGCGGAGATCCCGAAATTGCCCGTCCAGCGGATTGCCGCCGCCGCGGACATTCCTGCGGGCGGTTCCCTCCTGTTCCAATATCCAACCGCGGACGATCCGTGCATTCTGCTTCGCGATCGGTCGGGAAGGCTCGACGCCTATTCGCAGGTCTGCACGCACCTGTCGTGCGCAGTCGTTCACCGGCCGGACGAGCAGGCGCTGGCGTGCCCGTGTCACAAGGGCTCGTTTTCGTCTACAGATGGAAAGCCGCTCGCGGGACCGCCGACCAGGCGCTTGCCGCGCATCGTGATCGAACAACGCGGCGCCGACGTCGTCGCGACCGGCATCGAGGTGTAGATGGAGACCCGGCAGCAGGGTTCGACCCTGTTTTCCGCCGTGCTCGTGCTGATTGGACTCCTCGTGGTCATTCAGCTGTGGCTCCTCGCCGCCGCGGTCGAGGCCTTGATGGCGAGGCAGACCGCCGTGCTCGAGCCGACGGCCATCGCGTCGAGCGTTCTCCTGCTGCTGAGCGGCGGTCTCCTCTGGTACGTCGTCTCGTTCGATGCAAGACTGCGCCACTGGAGCCAGCGTGACTGATCGTCCGGGCGGGCCCCGGCCGCTCGTCGTCCAGGATCCTGAAACCACGCGCGGCCTCGTGGCGCGATTCCAGATCGCGCACCTGCTCGAACGCTATCCCGAGCGCCAGGTGTGGGCGCTCTTCATGTTCCTGAACGGATTCGTGACGATTGCACTGCTGGCGGGAGTAGCGATGATCTCGCGCACGCCCTTCGTGTTTCCGTCGCTTGGACCGACGGCGTTTCTGTTCTTTTTCACGCCGCGCGCACCGGCTGCGAGCCCTCGTCACACGATTTGCGGCCACGCCATCGGCATCGTGTGCGGCTACGGCGCGCTGTGGCTGTTCGGCCTGGAACACGCGCCGCCGGCGATGGCCACGGGCGTGTCAGCCGCGCGCGTTGGGGCGGCGGCGCTGTCGCTCGCCGCGACCGGTGCGCTGATGATCCTTCTCAAAGCCGCGCACCCGCCGGCTGGCGCCACGACGCTCATCATCTCGCTCGGCATCGTGACGCGGCCTTTTCACCTGCTCGTGATCGAGGTCGCGGTCGCGATTCTGACGCTCCAGGCGATCGCGATTAACCGCCTGGCCGGCATCAACTACCCGCTGTGGGCATGGAGAGACGAGCCGCGCTGATACGACCCATCAGAACGGTTCGGTGACGTTGTATTCCAGAGCCGTGATGTGGAAGCGCGCGTAGCTGAACGGACCCTCAGGCAAGTTCCAGGTGACCTCGACGCTCGACGGCACGCGAAAGCCATCGAACTCCCGGTAGTCGGTGTATCGTCCGGACCAGGGCGTGAGTGCCGAGCGGCCGCCGCCGAGATCGCGATAGCGCTCCGCATGGAGTGCCGCGATCCGCCCCTCCTGATCCACCTCGAACACCGCGTTGACCGGCAATCCCATGTGCCGCAACGACGCGCGCGCCGAGTGGTCGTCGATCGACGCCCATTCAATCGCGTCGCCGGCGAAGGCGTAAGGGAACCACACCGACTCCGCCAGCCAGCGAAGCGCCGCTCCCTGATCGATTTCCGGTCCGCTGGCGTCAGCGATCGCGAACGCCGACAGCGGCTTGACGAGCATGTTGCCTCGGCCACCGACGAGACGATCGCGCGCCTGAATCCAGAGGAGCGGCGCGACCTGCATGCCCGCGAACCAGACGAATCCCGGATGCGCGATCGAGAAATACTGCTCGCCGGAAATCGGGAACCATCGCTGCTCAGGCCCGGTTCGGAACGTGCCTTCGTGGCGGAGGCGCGCGGCGCGGGTGGCCGGGGCGTGGGGAGCAATCGCGTATGCGAGGTGTCGCTGGATCGGCGGAGGAAGTTGAGCCCACCGCGCCTTCAAGGCATCGGCTCCGAGCCCCTCCAGCGCCTGACCCAAGACCGCACGCGCATCCGCGGCGGCGGAGGCCCGAAATTGATGGTGCTTCGCCGCAATAGCGATCGCGCCGCCAACCGCCGCTCCCGCCGCCACGCTCGCCAGCGCCCTCCTGGTCATCGCGTTCAGCGGTCGAGCGCGTCGAGCACGTAGACGTCGCGCGGGGTTCGTTTCAGAAAGTGCGTCGCGGTCAGCTGCTCCAGCACGACGTCGCAGGTGCGATCTTCCAGCCCGCACAAACGCCGGACCTGCGCTCTAGTGAGGCCAAGACCGGGCATTTCGAGGTACTCGGCCTG